>VBFI01000098.1 GCA_005889275.1 Chloroflexota bacterium
CTTCTCCTCCTCGTCGCGCCGCTGATGCCGGTGATCGGGCGCGAGATCAACGGCGCGCGGATCTGGATCAAGGTCGGTCCCGCGTCGATCGAGCCGTGGGAGGCGGTGAAGCTCCTCCTCGTCGTCTTCTTCGCCGCCTATCTCGAGGAGTACCGCGAGGTGCTCTCGCGCTCGCCGCGCCGCATCGGCCCGCTGCCGATCCCGCCGGTCCCGTACCTGGTCCCGATCGTGGCCATGTGGGCGATCGCGATGGTCGTGATGATCCTCGAGAAGGACGTCGGGGCGACCGCGCTCTTCTTCGGGATCTTTCTGGCGATGCTCTTTCTCGCGACCGGCGAGGCCTTTTACGCGCTCATCGGCCTCGCGCTGCTGCTCCTCGGCGGGTTCGCCGCCTACCAGCTCTTCGGGCACGTGCATGTCCGCGTGGACACGTGGCTCCGGCCGTTCGCCGAGGATCTGCGCTTCGACGCGGGATATCAGATGGTGCAGGGGCTCTACGCGCTCGCCAACGGCGGCCTGCTCGGCGCGGGCCTGGGGAACGGGATGCCCGAGCGCATCCCCGTCGTGTGGAGCGACTTCGTCTTCGCCGCGTTCGCCGAGGAGACCGGCCTTGCCGGCGCGCTCGCGCTCCTCGCGCTCTACCTCTTGTTCCTCTACCGCGGCATGCAGATCGCGGTACGCGCACCGACGACGTTCCTGCAGCTCCTCGCGGCGGGGCTCGCGTTCATCGTCGCGCTGCAGACCCTGGTCATCGTCGGCGGCAACGCACGGCTCATCCCGCTCACCGGCATCACGCTGCCCTTCGTCGCCTACGGCGGCAGCTCGCTCGTCACGAACTGGATGCTCGTGGGCCTGCTCCTGCGCGTCTCCGAAGTGTCTAACCGCATGCGAGGCGGACCGTGAGCGGCGTCGGGACGAACATTCGTGCGCTCACCCTCACCCTTGCCGCGATGTTCCTCGTCGCGTCGGTCGGAGTGAGCTACTGGACGGTCTTCGCGTCGGACGCGCTCGCGAACGATCCCTTCAACCCGCGGCTCATCGCGCTCACGAAGGACCGTCCTCGCGGCGCGATCGTCGACCGGAACGGCGCGGTCATCGCCTCGAGCGACAAGACGGCCGACGGGTTCGCGCGAAGCTACAAAGACCGTTCGCTCGCGCAGGTCACCGGATACGCGTCCGTGCAGTTCGGCCTGGCGGGGATCGAAAAGGCGTATGCCGAGTCGCTCATCGGACAGGACGCCGCCGATCCGGTCTCGGTCTGGAAGGCGCGCTACCTTGGTGAGCGCGCGCCGGCAGGAGCCGTCGTTCTCACCATCGACGAGAAGATCCAGAAAGCCGCGGCGGATGCGCTGGGCTCGCGGCGCGGCGCGATCGTCGCGCTCGATCCGCGGACCGGCGCGATCCTCGCGTCGGTGAGCGTGCCCACGTACGACCCGAACCAG
The DNA here is from genome assembly GCA_005889275.1 of Chloroflexota bacterium. Lineage (GTDB taxonomy): Bacteria > Chloroflexota > Limnocylindria > P2-11E > P2-11E > 3-1-20CM-2-70-9. The sequence continues at coordinate 1,443 of VBFI01000098.1, forward strand.
GTGGCCGACCCCGCTCGCGCGCAAGGCGCGATGGACCAGCTGAACAAGGCCCAGGACCATCCGCTCCTCAACCGCGCCACGCAGGGCCAGTACCCGCCGGGCTCGACCTTCAAGGTCGTCACCGCCGCCGCCGCGCTCGAGTCCGGATTCGACGCGACGAAGAAGCTGCGCGTGGACGATCCGTATCAGCCTGACAAGTCGTGGGGCGACTATTTCGTCCGGTCCGCCTCGCACGCGCACGGCCTCTTCGACATGTCCGATGGGTTCCGGCTTTCGGAGAACATCTACTTCGCCCAGGTTGGCCTGCAGATCGGCGGGGCGAAGCTCGCCGAGTACGCGAAGCGATTCGGCGTCGGAGCCGCGCCAAAGGTCGAGCTTCCCGCCTCGGGCGGCCAGCTCTCTGAATCGGGGTCGCTCGACAAGCCGACGCTCGTCGCGGACACGGCGTACGGCCAGGGCGAGCTCCTCGTCTCGCCGCTCCAGATGGCGCTGATCTACGCCGCGATCGCGAACAACGGCGTGATGCCAACGCCCCACTACGGCGCGGAGGTCCGCGACGCCGACGGACGCGTCGTCCGGCAGATCGCCCCCGGCCCGGGGGGCCAGGTCATCTCGCCCAACACCGCGCACGCCCTCACGACGATGCTCGTCGGCGCGGTGGAGGGCCCCGGCGCGTTCGCCTTCGGGGGGAAGGTCCCCGGCGTCCACGTGGCCGGCAAGACCGGGACGGCGGAGAACCGCCCGGGCGAGGCCCCCCATGGCTGGTTCATCGGGTTCGCCCCGGCGGAGGCGCCGACGGTCGTGGTCGCGGTCATCGTCGAGAACGCGCCCGACGGGGGCGTCACCGCGGCCCCCCTCGGCGCCCAGGTGATGCGGGCCGCACTGGGGAAATAACGTTCTGGAACGCCCCGCGTCTAAGAACCGTATATGAACCAAGCCGCCGCGTTTAGCGTTAGGTAGACAACTCCCATACTTCGCTAACGGGCGCGGAATCAAACTGAAGAGGGGTACCGAGCACGTGGACAAGGCCCTCGTCGCGCGGATCACCGGCGTCGTCGACAACGTCGAGCGGGTCATTTTCGGGAAGCACCACGAGATCGAGCTCTCCCTGGTCGCGCTCGTCTGCCGCGGACACATCCTCGTCGAGGACGTGCCCGGGACGGGGAAGACGGTGCTCGCGAAGGCCCTCTCGCGCTCGCTCGGCTGCTCGTTCCGGCGGATCCAGTTCACCCCGGACCTGCTGCCTTCCGACGTGACCGGCGTGTCGATCTTCAACCAGCGCACGAACGCGTTCGAGTTCCGGCCGGGTCCGGTGATGAGCCAGATCGTCCTCGCGGACGAGATCAACCGCGCCACGCCGAAGACCCAGTCCGCCCTCCTCGAGGCGATGGAGGAGCACCAGGTCACCGTCGACGGCACGACGTACCAGCTCCCCGAGCCCTTCCTGGTGATGGCGACGCAGAACCCGATCGAGTACGAGGGGACCTTTCCGCTTCCCGAGGCCCAGCTCGACCGATTCTTCATGCGCATCCAGCTCGGCTACCCGCGCGAGGACGAGGAGATCGCGATCCTCGACGCGCAGCGCATCATCCATCCGCTCGAGACGATCGAGCAGGTCATGAGCTCGGACGAGCTCCTGCGCGCCCAGTCCGCGGCGCGAGAGATCCACATCGCGGACGCGGTCAAACGCTATGTCGTCGAGGTCGTCACCGCGACGCGCTCGCACCCCGACGTCTACCTCGGCGCGTCGCCGCGCGGCTCGCTCGCGCTCTCGCGGGCGGCGCAGGCCTACGCCGCGATGAACAGCCGCGACTACGTCCTTCCCGACGACGTCAAGGCACTCGCCGCGCCGACGCTCGCCCACCGGCTGATCCTGCAGCCGCAGGCGCGCCTGAAGGACCTCGCGGCGACCACCGTCGTCGCCGAGATCCTGGCATCGGTCCCGGTCGAGTCCGGGTCCGCGCAAGCGCTACGGGCCTAGCCCCTTGAAGCCCTGGCGCTTCGCGGTCCTTTGGCTCGTGCTCTTCGTCGTCGCCGTGTCGACGGGGGTCGAGCTCCTCTCTTACCTCTCCTACCTCGTCCTCTTCGTCGCGCTCGCGATGTGGTTCCTGGCACGACTGACCCTCGAAGGCCTCGCGGTAAAGCGGACGATCGGTCAGTCCTACGCGCACCTCGGCGACACGATCGAGCTCTCCTACGAGCTCAGCAACGAGCACCGCCTCGGCAAGCTCTGGCTCGAGGTGTTCGAGCGATCGAACTGGCCCGAGCCGCTCCCCGGGCGGGTCCTCTCAATTGGCGGCCACAAGACGAGGAAGTGGAAGGTCCTCGCGAAGGCGCACCGGCGCGGCCGCTTCCGCCTGGGGCCGATCGTCCTGCGGAGCGGCGATCCGTTCGGCCTCTTCGGGACGGAGGCGCGCATCCCCTCGGAGGCGCTTCTGCTTGTCTATCCGCGGGTGGTCGCGCTTCCCTTCTGGACCCTGCCCGGCTCGTTCCTCGAGGGGAACGTGCTCACCGGGCAGCGCTCGCTCCAGTCGACGTCCATGGTCATGGGCATCCGCGAGTACCGGCCCGGCGACGCGATGAACCGCATCCACTGGCCCTCCTCGGTCCGCCACCGCCGCCTGCACGTGAAAGAGTTCGAGCTCGATAAGACCGCCGACCTTTGGATCTACCTCGACCTCGACGGCCGCTGGCACCATGGCGACGGCGAGGACTCGACCGAGGAGCGCGCCGTGACGATCGCCGCGTCGGTGGTGTCCAAGGCGCTCCGCGCTCACCGCAACGTCGGCATGGTGACCAACGGCCACCGCGCCGAGGTGCTGCACCCCGACCGCGGCTCGAAGCAGTTCGGGAAGCTCATGCAGTACCTCGCCGAGGTGCACGCGGGCGGCACGAGCACGCTGCAGGAGACGATCGTCGAGACGCTGCCGCGCCTCCGCCGCGGCGCGTCGGTCCTGTTGATCACACCGTCGCTCGATCGCGCGTGGGTACGCCCCGCCAGCACGCTCCGCGAGACGAACATCGCGACGCAGGCGGTCCTGGTGAGCCCGTCGGTCGATCCCGATGAGCGCGACCGCGCGCGGCGCCGCGCGATCCTCGGCGAGCTCGCCGTCGCGGGCGTGCCGAGCGCGCATCTGGCCGCGGGCGCGCCGATCGAGGAGCTCTTCCACGATTCCGGCGCGGCGCTCGCCTCGTGAACGTCGCCGCGCGCGTCCGCTCGGTGCTGAACGCGCTCTTCCCGCCGATCGACCGCAAGCGCCTGCGGTTCCGCGGCGGGTGGTTCGCGCTCCCGATCTACCTCGTGGTCGTCTCGATGTATCCGCTCTCGCTCGAGCACGCCGACTGGGTCGACATCAAAGAGCAGTTCTGGTGGATCGCGATCGGCGGCGTCATCGTGGGCACGCTCTTGGGCAACGGCCGGATGCCCTTCCGAAGGGCCGTGCTCTCGGGCTCCCTCGTCGGCGCGCTGTTCGTGATGCTCGCGACCACCTTCGCCGCTCCGGGCGCCGGCCTCTTCCGCGATCGCCTGGTGCACCTCGCGCAGCTCGTCAACAACTGGATCACGCAGGTCCTCGCCGGCGAGGCCGCGAGCGACCCGACCGTCTTCGTCCTCTTCCTCGGCGCATCGGTCTGGGCCGCGACGCTCGTGGGCTCATTCGTGCTCGCGCGCAGGGGGCGGATCTGGGACGCCGTGATCTTCAACGGCGCGTGCCTCGTGGTGAACGTCTCGGTCGCGCTCACCAATCTCTACCCCGACCTCATCGTCTTCACCCTCGCGGTCCTCGTGCTGCTCGTGCGGATCCACATCGTGAACCTGCAGGAGCGCTGGGCCGCGCAGAACATCGTGCCCTCGGGCGACATGGACTGGCGCCTGCTGCGCGGTGGTCTCACCTGGACGACCGTGCTCGTGATCATGTCGCTCCTCACCCCGCGCGTCGGCGCGGCGGAGGTCCTGAACGGGGCATGGAGCACCTTCGAGACGCCGTACCACAGCGTCGAGGCCGAGTGGCAGCGCTTCTTCGCCGGGGTCTCCGGGCCGAGCCGACTTCGCGGCGTCTCCTTCTCGGACTCCATCCGCCTCGGGCAGGCGCCGAATCTCGGAGATCGCGTGATCATGACCGTGGAGGCCGGGGCCGGCCACTTCTGGCGGGCCGTGACCTACGACTTCTATACCGGCGCGAGCTGGCGGAACACCGAGACCGACAAGGCCGACAAGATCGCGGTGCCGACGCTCGATCGCGAGAAGTTCGACGCGCGCTTCGACATCATCGTCCCGCACTCGAACATCCTCTTCGCGGCGAACGAGCCGCCCCGCGCGGACGTTCCGTACCAGTTCTATACCGGGACCGACAAGAGCTACTCGACGTCGCTCCGAGCGCTCAACCGCTCACAGGCGAGCGGCGTCTACTCGGTGACGAGCATGGTCTCGACGGCCGACAAGGCGTCGCTCCGCAAGGCCGCGACCACGTATCCCGACTACATCCGGCAGAAGTACCTGCAGCTCCCATCGACGCTGCCCCAGCGAGTCAAAGACCAGGCGCACAAGCTGCTCGACGGCATCGCCAACACGTACGACCGAGCGGAGTACCTCGAGACCTGGCTGCGGAGCCCGCCGTTCCAGTACTCCGCGCAGGTAAGTGCCACGCCGCCCGGGCGTGATCCGGTCGACTACTTCCTCTTCGACCTGAAGAAGGACTTCTGCGAGTACTTCGCGTCCGCGATGGTCGTCATGCTTCGCGAGGAGGGCATCCCCGCGCGGCTCGTCGAGGGCTTCACGACCGGCACGTTCGACGCCACGATCGCGCAGTACGTCGTGCGCGAGCAGGACGCGCACGCGTGGGTCGAGGCCTACTTCCCGCAGTACGGCTGGATCGAGTTCGAGCCGACTCCGTCGCAGGCACCGTTCGCGCGGGTCGACAACTACCAAACGCTCGGCTCCGATGGCGGGAGCGGGGACGGCACGGACTCGTCGGGCGGCGCGGGCTCGGTGCGCGACGCGAGCGACCGCGAGACGCAGATCGACCAGGGCGCCGACCAGGGCGACGGCGGACCGGCCGGCGCGGTCGCCGCCGTCGTGCGCGCGATCGACCCCCGTCCGGCGCTCGGCCTCCTCGGGCTCCTCCTCGCGCTGCTCGTCGTCGCGGTGGCGCGCTTCAACTGGCGCTTCCGCAAGTACGGCCCCATCGAGTCCGCCTGGGCCAAGACACGGCTGCTCGCGAGCTACGTCGGCTACGGACCGCATCCCTCGCAGACGACGTACGAGTTCGCGGCGTCGCTCGGTGCCGCGATCCCCGAAACGCGAGATCCGGTGCGCTCGCTCGCCGAAGTGCGGGTACGGGAGCGCTACTCGCCGGCGGGCGCGGACGACGACGCGCAGGACGCGGCGGTGATCGCGTGGCACCGCGCCGCGAGCGCGATGCTCACGCTCCTCCCGGGCCGGATCCTTCGATTCTTCACGCGCCTCGGCCGCTGAGCCCGACCGAGGCCGACCACCCCAACGTCGCGCGCGTTCGCGCGTACGCGGCGGAGCGCGGGCATCCGATCGAGGTGCGCCGGTTCGCGGCGAGCACGCGCACGGCCGAGGACGCCGCGCGGGAGATCGGCACCGAGGTCGCGCGGATCGTGAAGTCGCTCGTCTTCGTCGCGAGCGGCGCGCCGGTGATCGTTCTGGCCTCCGGCCCCACGCGCGTGGACGAAAGGGCGCTCGCGGCCACGCTCGAGGCAGGCGCGGTCCGCCGGGCGACCGCGGAGGAGGCGAAGGCCTTCACCGGCTACGCCATCGGCGGAGTCCCGCCGTTCGCGCACGCGCGGGCCTGTCGAGTAGTCCTCGACGAGGCGCTCCTCGGCCTCGACCTGGTGTGGGCGGCCGCCGGTTTGCCCGACGCGGTGTTCGCGATCGCGCCGGCAGACCTCGCCCGGATCGCCGGCGCGGAGGTCGCGGCTGTCGCGCGCTAGTCGAAGCGGTAGCGGGTCACCGACCGCGGAAAGCCTCGGACGTCCCAGGCGAAGACCTTCGCCGGCGTGAGCACGTAGCCGCCGCCTTCCCACTGTTCCGGCTTCGGGCGGTACTTGTAGACGCGCCCGTATTTGCGTCCGTACTGCGCGGTGATCGCGACCGCGGTGTCGTGGTCGACGCTTGGAACTCTCTCGGCGCGGCCCTCGACCATCACGGCGCTCGTTCCGCGCTCGGCACCCATCGCGATGCGCGGCTCTCGCGCGACGTTGCGCGCCCACTTCGTGTCCTCGCCGCCCTCGAAGAACCACCGATCGCCGATCCACGCGCCCCACTGACCGACCAGATGCGGCTTGCCGTCCGCGTCGACGGTCACGAGCCAGTACGACGTCGCGCGCTCGAGGAGCGACCGAGTGTCGTCCCACGGCATCATGCCCGTCGCGGTCTTTGGGACGCCGTAGCTCTTGGGCATCCGGGGCCGTTCGGCGCGCGGGCCGCTAGCGCTCTTCCTCTTCCTCGCCGGCATCGTCGTCCCCCTCGTACTCATCCGAATAGAAGCCCAGCTCCTCGGCCTTGAAGACGGTGACGAGAAAGTCCTCGCGCTCGGGGTCGTGCGTTTGCACGAGCTCCTCGTCGAGCTGATCGATGATCTGCTGGAGCTCGTCGTCGGTGAGGTCGACCTCGACGAGCAGCGTCGCGTGCACCTCGAAGCGCCCGTAATGGATGTCGACGCGGCCCACGCGGCGCGCGCCGCCGTAGATCGCGAAGATCTCGCTCGATTCGGTGCGGACGGTGCGTTCGAAACGCGCGGATTCCATCGGTCGCGTGAGGGTACCCCATGGCCGCCGAGGATCGCGCGGTTCAGAGGGGGGAAGTCAGAAGCGTCTCGAACGGCTTGCTGTCGGGCGTGTAGAAGAATTCAAGGACACGCGCGCTCGCCGAACCCCGATTGAATACCTGCATGCTGCTGCCGGGCATCACCGAGGTTCCTCTGCCGGAGGCAAGGTACTCGTGCTTGCCGTCCTGCTGACGGAGTTCGATGTCGCCCTCGAGCACGACGAGGACGGCCGCGCCGGCGTGACTCGCCGCCGCGGTCCTGCCAGCCCCTTGGAGCGTCACGAGCTCGAGCCGAAGCGTGTACGGACCCGCCGGCTGAGGTAGCGGCAGCGTCGGACTCGCGACGATCTCGCGTTGGACCTGGTTGCTCAGGAGGAGTCGCGATTGCGTGGCATAGACGAGAAACCCGTACGCGGAGTTGCTCGTGGTCCCGGGGTTCGACTCGACGAATCCCAGCGTCGGAGTCGCGGCAGCTTCGCCAGTCCCTACATCGATGACCGTGCCGCTCGTGGTAGTCCAGCGCACGGTGCCCTTCGTGACGTACCAGATGCTGGGCAGCGCGCCATGCTCAAGCGTCCCGCCCGGCGGCTGGTTCGGCAGCTCGTACGCGCCCACGTAGGGACGCTCGTAGAGCGGATCCGGCGAGGCACGAGACGCGAGGGAGGCGCTCGTCGCTCCCTGCGCGCGAGGATCGTTCGTCGGAACCGGCGTTGGACTGGCGCTCGCCGCCGGGCTCGCTGTCGGTGAGGGAGGCGTGGTCGGTGATACATCGGGCCGACCGACGGCCGCGGGCCCGCACGCGACCACGAGGATGAGTCCCAGGGCGGCGGTCCGTATCGTCTCGATCACGAGATGTCAGCCTAGAGAGCGCCTACAAGCGCGCGTTCAGCCGACCCCGAGGCGCGCCGTCCGGACGGCGTTGATGTCCGCGAACGCGCCGATGCGCGCGCGCACCTCGTCGGGGACGGGATCGTCGAGCGTGAGGATCATGAGCGCCTCGCCGCGCGGATGGAGCCGGCCGACCTGCATCGACGAGATGTTCACGTCGTGCTCGCCAAGAAGCGTTCCGACGCGACCGACCAGGCCGGGCTTGTCCTGGTGTTTGGTGAGCAGCAGGTGCCCCTCGACCGGCACGTCGACCCAGAAGTCGTCGATGAAGACGATCCGCGGCTCGCCCTGCACGAGGGTCCCGGCGACCTGGGTCGACCCCACGCTCACCGAGAGGAGCGCGACGTAGCGTCCGGCCTCGGTCTCGCGACGCTCCTCGATCACCAGACCCCGCGAGCGCGCGAGGTCGAGCGCGTTGACCAGGTTCACGCGCTGCTCGCTGAACGTCTCGAGGAGCCCCTTGACCGCGGCGGCGCGAAGCGGCTCGGGGTCGAGCTCCAGGACCGATCCCGCGTACGAGAGTGAGAGCTGCGCGGGCCGATCGTCGAGGAGCTGCGCCGCGAGCGACCCGAGCCGCTCCGCGAGCCGCAGCCAGGCCATCCCGCCGGCCTCCTCCGCGGGAGGGCGTGGCGCATTCACGGCGAAGCGCGCGGGCCGACCGTCGAGGACGTCGAGGATCTGCTCGACCACGTCCACCGCCACATTCGTCTGCGCCTCGGCCGTGGAGCCGGCGATGTGCGGGGTCAGCACCGTCCGCGGCGCCCGCCGAATGGCCGCGTCGGCGGGCAGCGGCTCGGTCGCGAAGACATCGAGCGCCGCGCCGGCGATCGATCCCTTCTCGAGCGCGGCGGCGAGCGCATCGAGATCGACGACCTCGCCGCGGGAGGCATTCACGATCACGGCCGTCGGCTTCAGCTTCGCGAGCGCCGCCCCGTCGACGAGTCCACGGGTCTTCTCCGTGAGGGGGACGTGGAGCGAGATGACGTCGGCCGTCCGCAGGAGCTCGTCGAGCTCGACGAGCCGAGCTCCGGCCGCGCGCGCCGACGCCTCGGTCGCGAAGGGGTCGTGGGCGATCACGGTCATGCCGAATCCGACCGCGCGGCGCGCCACCTCGCCGCCGACCCGGCCCACGCCGACGAGGCCGAGCGTCTTGCCGCGGAGCTCGCGGCCGATGAACTTCGACCGGGTCCACTCGCCGGCGCGCACGCTGCGGTCCGCGTCGACGACACGGCGGAGCAGGGCGAGGGTCAGCGCGACGGTGTGCTCGGCCGCGGCGACGATGTTGCCGAGCGGCGCGTTCACCACGTAGACGCCGCGCGCGGTCGCGGCCGGGACGTCGATGTTGTCCACCCCGACGCCGGCCCTGCCCACCACCTGGAGGGACTTGGCCGCGTCGAGGATCGCGGCGGTCACCTTCGTCTCGCTGCGCACGACGAGGGCGTCGACGTCGCCGAGGCGCGCCGCGAGCTCGGGCTCCTTCAAGCCCGTGGTCTGGCGCACCTCGCAGCGCGCACGGAGCAACGCGAGACCCTCTTCCGCGAGAGGGTCCGCGATGTGGACGATGCCGCGGCGGCTAGCGACGGGTCGCGACGGGATCGGCCGCCGGCCGCGAGGCCGCGCGCGCCGCCGGGCGGCTGGACTGCTGCTGCGTGCTCTCCGCGTAGGTGCGGAGCGCGGCGCTGATCGCGATGCCCGGCTCGACCGGCTGGTTGAGATCCCGGAGCGTGAGCTCGAGCGCGCTGAAGAACGCGACGATGTCCTGCAGGGTCACGAACCCGAGGTGCGCGACGCGGACGAGCTGTCCCTCCATCTTTCCCTGGCCGCCGGCCACGATGGTGTCGTGCTCGTCGCGCAGGATGCGGATCAGGTTCCGCGCGTCGACCCGCGCGGGCGGACGGAATGCGGTCACCGCCGGCGACGCGTAGCGCTCGTCGGCGAAGAGCTGGAGATTCACGGCCTGCAGCCCGCGACGTGTCGCGCGGGCGAGGTCGCGGTGGCGTCGGATGATCGCTTCGAGACCCTCCTCGGCCATGAGACGGAGCGACTCCTGGAGCGCGATGAAGACGGTGACCGCCGGCGTCGCCGGGGTCTGCGCCTTCTCGAGCGATGCCTTGTAGGAGCCGAGGTCGAAGTAGGCCTTCGGCAGGTTCGATTTCTCGTAGGCCTTCCAGGCGCGCGGGCCCATCGTGATCATGGAGACCCCTGGGGGCGCGCCCCAGGCCTTCTGCGACGCGGTCACGCAGACGTCGATGCCCCACTCGTCGATCTCGAGCTCCGAGCAGCCGGCACCCGAGACGCTGTCGACGAGAAGCAGCTTGCCCGATTCGCGAACGACCGCGGCGATGTCCTTGACCGGGTTGAGGACGCCGGTCGAGGTCTCGTTGTGGGTCAGGAGCACGGCCTTCGCGCCGTCCTTGCCCTTCTCCTTCGCGAGCTCGTCGCGCACGAGATCGGGCTCGATCGCGCGTCCGTACGGAACGTCGACGCGCCGCGCCTCGACGCCATAGGCCTTGGCGATCGCCGCGAAGCGCTCGCCGAAGGCGCCGCCGCTGAAGGCGAGCACCTTGTCGCCGGAGCTCAGCGTGTTCGCGATCGCGGCTTCCATCGCGCCCGAGCCGGACGCGGTGAGGATGAGCACGTCGTGCTCGGTGCGGAGGAAGTCCTGCAGCGCTCTCGTCAGGGCGGCGAGAAGCGCGGCGAATTCAGGGCCGCGGTGATTGATAAGCGGCCTCGCCGACGCGGCGAGGACCGACTGAGGAACGAAGGTTGGACCAGGGATGCGGAGGTTCTGCGGACGGTACATTGAGCGCCCTCCCGGTGGTGATTTTGCCAGCCGCATCGGCCCATCACAAGGCGATCGGCGCGTATGGCTGAACCGAAGTTCGCTCCCTCCATCCTGTCGGCGGACTTCGCGCGGCTCGGCGAGGCCGTCGCCGCGGTCGAAAAGGCGGGTGCCGACTGGGTCCACGTGGACGTGATGGACGGTCATTTCGTGCCGAATCTCACATTCGGGCCGAAGATGGTCGCCGACCTGCGCAGGGCGACCCGCCTCCCGCTGGATGTCCACCTGATGATCGAGCGGCCGGAGGCCTGGGTGGATCGCTACGCCGAGGCGGGCGCCTCCTACCTGACGGTCCACGTCGAAGCGGCGGCCGACGTCGGGGCGACCCTCGCGGCGATCCGCGCGCGCGGGATGAAGGTGGGGCTCACGCTGAATCCCGAGACCGCCGTCGAGGCGATCCTGCCGCATCTGGGGGCGCTCGACCTCGCGCTGGTCATGAGCGTCCACCCGGGGTTCGGCGGGCAGTCCTTCATCGCGGGATCACTCGACAAGGTTCGGGCGATCCGGCGCGCGCTCGACACGCACGGCGCTCGCGCGGAGCTCGAGGTCGACGGCGGCATCAAACCGGACAACGCGCGTGCGGTGGTCGAGGCCGGCGCGACGGTGCTCGTCGCCGGCTCGGCGATCTACGAAGACCCCGCCGGACCAGGCGCAGCGCTCGCGAAGTTCAAGCGCGCGGTGCGCGCCTAGGCGTCACCGAGCCCGAGCTCGTCCAGGCGCGCATCGCTGATCCCGAAGTGGTGCGCGACCTCATGGACGACCGTGTCGCGAACGATCTCCGCCTGACGGCGCGGGGACGCGCTCATCCGCTCGATGGGGCCGCGGAAGATGATGATGCGGTCGGGAAGGTAGGGCTCCTGGTAGCCGCGCGCGGTGAGCGGCACGCCCTCGTACAAGCCGAGGAGCGCGCCTTCGCCCTGGACCTGTTCGGGAGTCGGCTCATCCTCGACGACGATCGCGAGATTGCGTATCCGCTCTCCGAACTCCGCCGGAAGCTCGGCGAGGGCGTTGCGGACGAGCCGCGCGAATCGCGCACGACGCAGATCGGACACGAACGCACGATATCGCTCACGCCGCGCACGCCGACCGCATGCGCCCAAGCGCGCGGGCCCGGAGACGGCATACGCCCGATTCGGAGAGGCCGACCTCGCGCCCGATCTCGCGGAGGGTGAGCCCGCGCCCGTACGAGAGCACGAGCACGCGACGCTCGACGGGCGTGAGCCCGCGGAGCGCCTGCGCGACGACCGGCCAGCGGTGGTCGCGGGGTGCGGGTCGCCGCCGGTTCTCAGCGAGATCGCCGACCCGCTCGAGCGAGACCTCGACGTAGGGCTGCGGCAGGTCCGCGGTCTGCTGCTGAGCCGACCGGAACGCGCGGCGGGCGGAGCGGGTGAGTGGGTCGCGCTCGCGCAGCGCATCCAGGACCTGGCCGCGCACGCGCCGCGCTGCATACGCGCCGAACGAGGCGCCGCGGTCGCCGCGGTACCGCTGGGCCGCCTGCACGAGGCCGACGAGACCCCAGGCGATGAGGTCCTCGCGGTCGGCGCCGCGGCACCGCGGATCGATCGCCCGCGACGCGACGGCTCGGGCGAATTGCAGGTGCGCGATGATGCGGTCATCGCCGAGCGTTGCGTGTGCCGATGGCTCCCCCGTGCCGCCGACCGTAGGCACGGGTCCGGCGCGTGTCAATAGCGACTTGACAGACTTGTCCACGAAAGCCGAACGTCTCTGGGACCGCTACCGGTATCCCGACTGGCTCGCCGTCCACAGCCGGGTCGTCGGACGGATCGCCGAGGCGCTCGTCGCCGGGCTCCGCCCGGGCCGTCAGCCCCTCGAGGCTGGCCCGATCATCCTCGGGGCGTACCTCCACGACATCGGCCGGAGCCCGCTGCTCGCAGGCGACGAGCGCGACCACAACATCCTCTCGGGGCTCGTCCTCGCCGCCGAGGGCCTCGAGCCCTGCATCGAGCTCGCCCGCCGCCACGCGATCTACTGCGTTCTCGATCCCGCGCTCGCCCCGCGAAAGCGCGCGGTCCCCCTGGCGAAAGAGCTCGAGCTCGAGGTCTTCGCGGAGCTCCGGTTCGGACCCGACGAGCTCGCCGAGCGGGTGCGGTGATCGATCGTGCCCGCCTCGAACGGCGGATCGCCGAGCTGTCGCGCGTGGGCGGCCGCGGCACGTCGGTGACCCGGCTCGGCCTGTCGGCCGAAGAGCAATCCGCGCGCGATCTCGTCGGAAGCTGGCTCGCCGGACGTGGCGCGACGATCCGGCGCGATCCCGCCGGAAACCTCTTCGCCCGTATTGGCGGCGAGGGTGGGGCGGTCCTCGTCGGCTCGCACATCGACTCGGTCCCGGACGGTGGCCGCTTCGACGGCGCGCTCGGCGTGCTCTGCGCCGTGGAGGCGGTGGAGACCCTTCTCGAGGGGCGCGCCGATCTTCGGCGGCCGATCGAGGTCGTCGCGTGGGCCGACGAGGAGGGTGCCCGCTTCGGCGTCGGTCTCTTCGGGTCCGCGGCGGTGTTCGGACGGCTCGCCCCCGGCGTCGCCGAGCGCCGCGATCGGCAGGGCATCTCCGTCGCCGACGCGCTGCGTGCGCTCGGGGAGCGCGGTGACCCCGCCCTCGCGCGGCGCGGCGCGAAGGACTTCACCGCCTATCTCGAGCTGCACATCGAGCAAGGTCCTCGCCTCGAACGGGCCGGCCTCGCGCTCGGGGTGGTCGCGGCGATCGTCGGGATCTATCACGCGCGCGTGACGATGAGCGGGCAGGCCGACCATGCCGGCGCCACGGTCATGACCTCTCGGGCCGACGCGCTCGTCGCGGCGTCGGAGGTCGTGCTCGCCGTCGAGCGGATCGCGCGGGCGCGTCCGGACACGGTCGGCACCGTGGGCGAGATCGCCGTGCGGCCCGGCGCGAAGAACGTGGTCCCCGGCGAGTGCGTCTTCTCGCTCGATCTGCGGACCTCGCGCGATCTCGATCCGTACGTCCACGAGGTCCTCGCGTCGGTCGAGCGCATCGCGCACGCGAGGAACGTCGGCGCGTCCATCGACGAGCTTGCGCGGGTCCCCGTCACGACCCTCGACCCGAAGCTGCGCGATGCGTTGCGGCGAGGCGCGAGGAGCGTTGGCGTCGAGGCGCCGGAGCTGACGAGCGGCGCGGGCCACGACGCGCAGAACCCCGCCCTCGCCGGCGTGCCCACCGGAATGCTCTTCGTGCGCTCGACCGGCGGCTCCCACAAGCCGAGCGAGTTCGCCTCGCTCGACGACGCGGCGCTCGGCGCTCAGGCCCTCGCCAACACCCTCCGCGAGATCGCGGGGTGACCGACCGGGCGGCCTGCGTCTTCTGCCGGATCGTCGACCACGCCGAGCCGGCGAGCCACACCCAGCGCATTGCTGGCTGAGATCGGCAAACGCATCACACGCCAGTTGACGTAAACTGGCGACGTGGCGACGGCGGCGCCTACGACTTACCGGATCGGCGAGCTCGCATCCAAAGTTGGACTCACCGAGCGCACCATTCGCTACTACGAGGAGCGCGGCCTGCTGGAGTCGGTCAAGCGGCTCGATGGCGGGCAGCGCGTGTACACCGACGACGACGTTCGTCGGCTGAAGTTCATCCAGAAGCTCAAGGTCCTCGGCCTCTCCCTCGCTGAGATGCAGGAGCTCGAGACGCTCTATGGCCGGCATCACACGAACGCGAAAGTGCTCCCGCGTCTCATCGAGCTCCTCGACGCCCACCAGCGGACCGTGAACGAGCGGCTCTCCGAGCTCGCAGCGCTCCGCGACGAGATCCGCGCGTACCGTCAGCACGTGAGCAGGCGCCTGGCGGAGGCGAAGTGAGCGCGGTCATCCTCGGCGCCGCGCGGACGCCGATCGGCGCGTTCCTCGGGGGCCTCGCCCCGCTGACCGCACCGAGGCTCGGCGCCATCGCGATCAAGTGCGCGCTGGAGCGAGCGCGAGTGGCGCCCGACCAGGTCGACGAGGTCTTCATGGGCAACGTCGTGCAGGCCGGGGTGGGTCAGGCGCCCGCCCGCCAGGCCGCGCTCGCGGCCGGGCTCCCGAGCTCGGTGCCGTGCACCACCGTGAACAAGGTCTGCGGCTCGGGGCTCAAGGCGGTGATGCTCGCCGCCACGCAGATCGCGGCGGGCGAGGCGAGGCTCGTTGTCGCGGGCGGCATGGAGTCGATGTCGAACGCGCCGTATCTCTTGCGCGGCGCCCGCGCCGGCCTCTCGCTTGGCGAGCACACGATGGAGGACGCGAACCTCACCGATGGGCTCATGGACGCCTACGGTCACGGCCACATGGGCCTGGGCGGAGAGCTCGTCGCGGCCGAGTGCGGTCTCGGCCGGGACGATCAGGACCGCTTCGCGCTTGCGTCGTACGACAAGGCGCTCCGCGCGCAGCGCGAGGGCGCGTTCGACGCGGAGATCGTCCCGGTCGAGGTCGCCGGCCGGAAGGGCGTGGTCAATGTGGTGCGCAAGGACGAGACGCCGCGGGAAACGAGCCGCGAAGCGCTCGCGAAGCTGCAGCCGTCCTTCAAGCCCGGCGGGACGGTCACCGCGGGAAACGCCTCGAAGCTCAACGACGGCGGGGCCGCGGTGATCGTCGCGTCGGCTGAACGCGCGCGGGAGCTCGGCGCGACCGCCCTCGCGCGGATCGTCGCGCAGGCGCAGTTCGCGCACGAGCCGGAGCGTTTTCTCGCGGCGCCGAAGGGCGCGATCGAGCGCTGCCTCGAGAAGGCCGGGTGGCGCCTCGCCGACGTCGACCTCTTCGAGGTGAACGAAGCCTTCAGCGGGATCGAGTGTGTGAGGCGCGAGCTCGACATCCCGGAGGAGAAGTTCAACGTGAACGGCGGCGCGGTCGCGCTCGGCCATCCCATCGGCGCGTCGGGAACGCGTCTTCTCGTGACGCTGCTCTACGCGCTCCGGGCGCGCGGCAAGCGTCGCGGGATCGCGTCGCTGTGCCTCGGCGGTGGCGAGGCGGTCGCGCTCGCCGTGGAGCTCGTCTGATGCGGGGTCCCGCGCTGACGAACGTGTTCGCGTTCACCGACCGGCGCGACGAGGTGGCGCGTTTCTTCGAGGAGGTGCTCGGGCTCACCTCAGAGCGTTCTCACGAGGACTCGGTGTGGTTCGCGCCCGGCGGAGGCGCCACGTTCACGGTGCATGACCGAGAGGACGAGCCGAGCGAGTGGGGGTTCGTCCCCTGGTTCCACGTCTCCGACCTGGCCGCCGCCTTCGAGCGCGCGCGATCGCGGGGGGCCAGCATCGGCGAGATGCGCGAGGGCTACTTCTTCGCGCACGATCCCGACGGCCGTGTGCTCGGAGTGCGGCAGTGGCAGTGACCGCGAGGGAGACCGGCTTCGACCTGAGCCTCACGGAAGAGCAGGAGCTCGCCCGCAAGGCGGCGCGCGACTTCGCGACCGAGAAAGTGCTCCCGCGCGCCGCGGAGATCGACGAGCAGGGGAGGATCCCGCGCGAGCTCATCGCCGAGATGGGTGCGCTCGGTTTCATGGGCAGCTACGTCCCCGAGCGGTATGGCGGCTCAGGGCTCGACGCGGTCTCGTACGCCCTGATCGTCGAAGAGATCAACCGCGCGTGCGCGTCCACGGGTGTCGTCCTCTGCTCGCACATGTCGCTCGCGGTCGATCCGATCCTCCATCACGGCTCCGAGGAACAGAAGGCGCGCTTCCTCCCCGGGATGGCGCGCGGCGAGCGCATCGGCTGCTTCGCGCTCTCCGAGCCCGCGTCCGGGAGCGACGCGGCCGCGATGCGCACGAGCGCGAGACGCGATGGGGACACCTGGGTGCTGAACGGAACGAAGAACTTCATCACCAACGGGAGCATCGCCGACGTCGCCGTCGTCTTCGCACAGACACAGGCCCCCGGATCCGGTGAGGAGCGGCCGGCGGAGCGGCACAAAGGCATCGCCGCGTTCGTCGTCGAGACGAAGACGCCGGGGTTCGCGGTCGGCAAGCTGGAACGCAAGCTCGGCATCCGGGGCTCGGACACGGCGCAGCTCGTCTTCGAGGACTGTCGCGTTCCCGCCGCGAACCTACTTGGCGGCGTCGGCGACGGCTTCCGCATCGCGCTGTCGACTCTCGACGGCGGCCGGATCTCCATCGCGGCGCAGGCCGTCGGGATCGCGCGCGCGTGCCTGGAGGACGCGCTCGCCTACGCGAACGAGCGCCAGGCGTTCGGCAAAAGGATCGGAGAGTTCCAGGCGATCCAGTGGATGCTCGCGGACATGGCCACGGAGATCGACGCGGCCCGGCTCCTCACCTGGCGGGCCGCCGCGCTCAAGGACGCCGGCGCCGATCACATCCTCGCGGCGGCGGAGGCGAAGCTCTTCGCGTCGGACGTGGCCGTGAAGGCGGCGCGCGACTGTGTCCAGATCTTCGGCGGCTACGGG
>VBFI01000099.1 GCA_005889275.1 Chloroflexota bacterium
GGAGCCGAAGATGCCGAGCCAAACGATCGCCCCGACGCCGGCGAGCGTCGGCTGGATCGTCCAGGGATGCTCGACGACGATCGCGATCGTCCCGGTGATGATCATCGCGAAAGTCACCTGGAACACCGCAGGGATCATCGGCGGCAACCCGCGAATGCTGCGGCGCGCGTAGACCGCTCCGACCGCGTAGCTGAGCGACGCGCCGACGAGCGCGATCTCGCTCAAGAGGTCCGAGCTTGCTCCACTCAGACCCCCGCCGGTGAGCACGACGACGCCGATGAATCCGATTGCCAGGCCGGCGACGCCGTTGATGCGCATCGCCTCGTCCTCGATGAAGAGCGGCGCGATGACGACGGCGAAGAGCGGGACGATCGAGGTGAGGATCGCCGCGAGGCTCGACTCGACGCTCCGCTCCGCCCAGGTGATGAGGAGGAACGGCACGGCGATGTTCACGACCGCCATGACAACGAGGTGCCCGTACACATGCGCGCTCCTCGGGAGGGGCTGCCGGGCTATCCGGAGCACGGCCCAGAGGAGCGCGGAGCCGATCGCGAGACGAAGGGCGACCAGCGTGAACGTGCCGAAGTCGTCAACCGCGATCTTGATGAAGAGATAGCTCGACCCCCACATGAGGCCGAGCGCTCCGAAGATGAGCCAGTCGCCGCGAGACGACCCGCTCACCTCGCCGCGCTACTCCGCCGACTCGGCCATCGCCGCGCGCGGGAGGCGTCCGGTGTCGAGAGCGGCCGAAGCCGGCGTGGTGGCGTGCGCCGGCATGTCACGGAGGAATGCGACCGTGAGGACGGTGACGACCGCCGCCGCGATCCCGAACGTGAATGTGCTCGCCGTCGCGAGCGAGAACGCGCGGTGGATCGCGGCGACGATCTCCGGGATGTACGGAGCGAGCTGCGCCTGCGCGCCGGCGGGCGCTCCCGCCAGGATCGCCCGTCCGACATCGCCAACGCCGGTGAGCTGATTCAGGCCGAGGCCCGAGCTCCAAAGAGCCGCAGTGATCTGCGGGGGGACCGCTGACGCGGCAAGCTGCCGGGGCAGCTCCTCGAGGAGCCGGGAGCCGAACACCGTTCCCGCCGCTGCGAGGCCAACGCTTCCGCCGACCTGCTGGAAGAGCGTGAGGCTACTGGTCGCCGTGCCGATCTGCCGCGGTGAGACCGCGTTCTGCACGACAAGCGTGAAGATCGAAAAGATCGGCCCCACGCCGAGCCCGGTGATGAACATCCAGACCCACAGCATCGGCAGAGGCGTGTCCGCGCGGAGGTTCGAGAGCAGGAACAGGCCGATCGCGAGCAACGCGCCCGCGCCGAGCGCGAGCGGCTTGAACCGGCCGGTGCGTGCCACGATCTGCCCCGAGACGATCGCGCTGATGATGAGACCCCCGAGCAGGGCAAGGATCTGGTAACCGGACTGCGTCGCGCTCGCGCCGCCGACGACCTGGAACCATCGCGGCAGGAACACCACCGGCGCGAAGAAGGCCATCGATGCCATGAACATCGCGATCACCGAGAGGGTGAAGGAACGATTGCGGAAGAGCTCGATCGGTACGATCGGGTCGCCCGTGCGCGCCTCGATCCAAACGAAGAGCGCGGTGATGGCGAGACCAGCGGCGATGAGGCCACCAACGGTGAGGTCTCCCCAGTTCCCCGACTGCTTGTTCGTCAAGCCGATGAGGATCGGAACGAGTGCCGCGACGAGGACGGTGGCGCCGAGGTAGTCGATACGCGTACTCGCGTCGCCCGGGCGCACCCTCGGCAGCGTTCGCCAGATGACCGCGAAGACGACGGCGCCGATCGGCAGATTGACGAAGAAGACCCACTGCCAGCCGACCGTGTCGGTGATCACGCCGCCGATCGCGGGTCCGATGAGCGAGGCGAGGCCGAACACCGCCCCCACGAAGCCCTGGTACTTCCCGCGCTCGGCCGGCGAGAACATGTCTCCGATGACCGCGAGCGCGATCGGGAAGAGCGCTCCCGCGCCGAGCCCCTGCAGCGCCCGGAACGCGACGAGCTGCCACATCTCGCGAGAGAGGCCCGACAGCAGCGATCCGATGAGGAACACCGCCAGCGCGAAGAGGAGCACGGGTCGCCGGCCGAAGAGGTCGGAGAGCTTCCCATAGATCGGGCCGCTGATCGTCGCCGTCAGGAGATAGGCGGTGAACGCCCATGTGTAGATCTCGTTCCCGTGAAGCTCGGTGACGATGCGCGGGAGCGCCGTACCGACCACGGTCTGGTCGAGCGCCGCGACGAAGAGGCCGAGCATGACCGCGACCACGATCTGGGTCCGGGTCCGCGGATCGACCAGAACGGGCGCGGAAACGTCAGGGAGTGCCATCGGGCTGTCCTCCAGAAGTGGGGTGATTCGTGTCGAGTGAACAGCACGGACGTGCCTGAAATTCATGCCCTACGACGTAGTTCGGCACTTTCGTTAGATGTCTTGCATTCGCCCAGCGCGTGCGGACCGGAACGGCGCTCGCCTGCAGGGCACCACGGCAAGAAGCGCTTTTAGCCTCGCTTCTGCGCACCCCCTGAGCCGTTCGGCTTCCACGGCTGGTGCGCGGTCGCCACGAGCTGCCAGCGGCCGTCGCGCTTCAGGTACGTCGAGCAGATCGTCCCGTGATAGGTGTTCTCCTGGTCTTCGTGGCGGCCTTGGCCGTGGTACGCGAGAACGACGCAGTCGGGCGCGAACTCCCGCACCACGAGATCGGTGATCTTGACATCGCGAAAAGGTTTTCCCTTCGCGGACATCGCGACGGCCTGCTGCTTTTCGACCACGCCCATCGGCTCGATGACACTGATGCCGCCGTCGGCGATGACCTGCTCGTAGACCTTCGGATCGTTCGCGCTGCTCCAGAGCCTGCGTTCCATGGCCACGATCTCGTCGATGTCCTTACCCATGTGCTCCTCCCTTGGCTGGCTCCGCGTTCAGCTCCGCAGGAGCTCGCGCTCCTCATGCCATTCGGCAAACACGCGCGAGCTCGCGCCCTCGGCGTTCTGGTCCGCCTGACGAGTGACGACGAGCACGAGGCGAGCCATGAAGTGGCCGATCACTCCCGCGAGCTCCTCATCCTCAGCCGAGTAGGGCTGGCTGGAGCGACCAAGCACGAGGAGGCCGAGCGGTCGCGACCGGTCGAGGAGTGGCGCGACAAGGAGCGCCCGCGCCTCCGGGGGGACCCATGGATCCGGGGCGACATCATCGACGCGCACGACGCGGCGCTGGACAAGCACCTCGGAAAGGACGCCGTGGTCTCGCGCACGGAGGACCCCGAGCGGTGGCGCGTCCTGCGGGTAGGCGGCCCAGAGCTGGAGCGCTTCAGCGGAGCGCATGAGCCAGAGACGCGCGACGTCGTGATCGAGCATGTTCGCGAGCACGGTGACCGCACTCTGCAGGGTCTCGCTGAGATCGTCGCTGAACAGCGCGATCCGCCCGAGCTCGTACAGCGCGAGTGCCTGTTTCCGCTCGAGCGCTTCGCGCCTCGCGGCGAGCTGGCGCACGAGGTCGACGGCGAGCAGGTCGGTGATGCTGTGCGCCGCGATCGCGTCGGCGGTCGAGAACGAGCGCAGGACGCGGGCGGCGAGGAGGACCGCGCGGGTCCGCTCGTTCGCGATCACCGGCGCGATCAGCATCACGCTGGCCGTTCGGCCGTCGGCGAGAGCCAGTGGCCCGCGCACCTGCGCTGTCTCTGGCGTGCGTCTCGCGCGCTCGACCGCGCCGCGGATGACCGGATCGAGCAGGGGATCGCTCGCGACGTTGTGTGTCCGCGTCCGTTCGTCCGGATCGCCGACGATCGCGAGGGCGTCGTACTGCCCAAGCATCGCGAGCGCTGAGAGGCGCATCGCCCAAGCTTCGTCGTCGCTTCCGACCTGTAGCGGCGCAGCCGTCGGACCGCCGAGAAGGCGAGTGACCGCGCTCGCCGTCGTCGATTCCTGACGGACGATCCTGTCGCCGGCGGCGCGAAACGACTTGGCCGCCTTCGGCTCCGTCAGTCGTGGCTCCCTTTGTTCGACCTCCCGGTCATGGAACGTCGATCGCTCCGCGGTCCGGGGAATCAGAGCATCGCGTTATGGGTAGGGGTCCGTCAACTTGCGGTAGCCGCTTGCGGTACGAAATGACGTCAGCCGCGCATGAACTCGGCGAGCAGCCGGTGAAAGTGATGAACGCCGGGCTCGCGCTTGGGTGAATAGCGGCCCCGCTCGTAGAGGCGAGACCGCACACCCCGCTGCACCGCCTCGACCACCGCCTCGTCCTCGCGCTCGACCCGATCGAGGCCCGCACCAGCCCCATGGTCGCGCTTCGTGTCGTCCCACACGAAGGGGATGAACGAGACCTTCGTGCGGTCGACGGCGAGCGGCGTGACGACGTTCACGGAGACGCCCCAGGGGTAGAGGTTGAACATCGTGGTGGGGAAGAGCCAGAAGTAGTACGCGGCGACGGCGCGTCCGTGGTCGCGGTGGCCGGGGGGAAGCGCGAATGCCGGCTCGCCGGGCTTCGCGATGCCGAGCTGAAGCACCATGTGCCGCTCGAGCTCGACCGCGTACTCGCCGTAGTCGAGCGTGTCGGCAAGGCTCGAATGCACGTAGGGGATATGGAAACCCTCGAGATAGTTGTCGATGTAGAGCGCCCAGTTCGCGTTGACGAGATAGTCGCGGGTCCCCGCGGCGTCGTGGACGAGCTCGCGGAACGGGAGGTGCCCGACCCGCGCGCGAAGCGGCGCCACGAGCTCGGCAAATGGGTGAGCGGGAGCGAGGGCGACGAGGAGGAAGCGCTCCCACGCGCCAAGGGGCACCTGCGGCAGGTCGTCCTTCGGCGAAGGGAAATTCGCGGTCCCTTCGAACTCGGGCATCGAATGAAAGCGGCCGTCGAGCGCGAAACGCCGACCGTGATAACGACAGCGGAGCTGCTGCGCGAAGCCGGGTCCGTCCGCGACGAGCGTCCCGCGGTGCGTGCAGACGTTCGAAAGGCAGTGGACCTCGTCCTTCCCGTCGCGCGTGAGCAGGAGCGGCTCGTCGAGAGCGCCCGGGAGCAGCGTGAAAGGGTGTACCTGTCCCGCGACCTTGACCAGGTCGTCGTGTCCCGCGTATTGCCAGGTACGCGCGAAGATGCGCTCGCGCTGGAGCCTAAAGAGCTCCGGATCGGAGTACACGCGCGCCGGCAACGTCTCGGCGACGCGGATGTCCGGGTCGATCTCGAAGGTGTATCGGCTCACGGCGCGGCGGCATCGTACGCGTTGCCGACACCCTAGCCGCCGCCGGCCTCTCGATGCTCACGTCGGGCCGGCGGCGTTGCGTCGTGCGGGGTCGCTAACCTCGGCCGATCATCGGTTCGCGTTCGGTGCGGGGCCGCCCGTTGCCGGGCGAAGAGGCCGACGAGGCCATCTCCTGGCCCTGGGGGACGTTGACCGAGCCACGCCAGCCGCGCCACAGCGCAGCCGCTTCCTCCCGGCCGCCGAGCCCGAAAGCGAGCCCGAACGCGAGAGCGAGCGACGCGACGATCCCCGCGAAGAGGATCTGGATGAGCGGCGCGGCGACGCCGATCTGCGTCGCGGCCGCGACCACCCCAAATCCGAACGTCGCGCCATAGGCGAGCAGGCCGATGGTGCGGGCGTTCGGCATCGAGGGCTGCAGCGCGCCCGTCACGACGTTCCGGGCGAGGTTCGCGAGCCACGAGAAGACCGCGAGGATGACCGCGGCGACGACGAGGTTCGGAATGAAACCAAGCACCTCGTTCACGATCGTGCTGACCGCGGTGAGCTTGACCGCGTCCGCTGCCATCAGGATGAAGACGAGGCGCAGGTACCACTTCGCGATGCCGGCGACCAGACCGGCAACGTCCGAGCGGAACTGCGCGCGGCGCAGGAATGCGGTGACGCCTGCGCGTTCGGCCATCGTGTCGACGCGGATCGCTCGCAGGCCGCGAGCGATGAGCCCGGCGACGATGCCCGAGAGGATCCAGCCGAGGATCAGAAGCACGAGAGCGCCGAGGATCGCGGGAACCGCGGCGATCAGGGCGACGAGACCGGCGGTGAGGCCGGTGAAGAGCGCGGTGGAGAGATCGGTGACTGGGGCGGGCATTCGGTACCTCACAACGCTGCTGTGGTCGGACGGCGACCCAGCGAGCCGGGCCTGCATCGGTCGCGCCAGAGATGACGCCCCGTTATGACGAGGGCGCTCGGTCGTGTAACGCCAGGCGCACAGCTGCGCGACACGCTTACCTGCCCGCGAGCTCCCTCACCACGGGAGCGAGCTCTTCGACGTGTGGTCCGCGCAGGCAGAAGTAGGTGATGCCGAGGGCCTTCCGCACGGCGAGGAGGTGCTCGCGGACCTCCTCGAGCGTCCCGATCCCGACGTAGATCGACCGGCGAAGCTTCTCGGGGTCCGCTTTCGCCTTCTCGGCGCGCTCCCTGATCGTGAGCTCGCGATCGTCGGTGAGCGTCACGTCGACGAAGATGCTCAGCTCGATCTCGCCGAATCGGTCCCCGGCGGCCGCGCGAACGGCGCCGATCTGCGCGCGCGCAGCGTCGACCGAGACGTCGTCGGCTCGGGACTCGCGGACGCCCGACGCGAACGGAATGATCGCGACGATGTCGGCCTCACGGCCGGCGAGGGCGAGGATCTGGGGTCCGCCGGCCGCGATGAGGAACGGCGGACGCGGCCGCTGGACCGTCTTTGGCCGGCACTCCGACCGCTCGGTCCGGTAGTAGACGCCCGCGAAGGTCACTTCGTCCTCGGTGAAAAGCCGCTTCATCAGGGTCACCGCCTCGGCGAGACGCGCCACGCGCACGCGGCCACGGTCGAATGGCTGGCCGATGCTCTGGTAATCCCGGTCGAACCACCCGGCGCCCAGTCCGAGCTCGACTCGCCCGTTCGAGATGACGTCGAGCGTCGCGATCTCGCGCGCGAGCACGACCGGATTGCGGAAGTCGTTGTCGAGGACGAGGTTCCCAAGACGGAGCGTGGTGGTCGCCGCGGCCGCCGCGGCGAGCGCGGGCAGGTTGGCCCAGGCGCCGCCGACCATGTGGTCGGGCATCGCCAGCGTCTCGTAGCCAATGGCCTCCAGACGCCTCGCCCGGGCGAGCCACTCGGCGCCCGAAGGTGCGCCACCGCTCTGCGTGGCGAAGCGAATGGGCCGTTCGCTCACGAAGTGGAGCGTAAAACGGCGAGAATGGCCTCGTGGGAACCTTCGTGCTCGCCCTCCACTCGCATCTGCCGTACTGCCGCGGCGCGGGTCGCTGGCCGCACGGCGAGGAATGGATCCACGAGGCGGTGCTCGGTACGTACTTGCCGCTCCTCGTGCTGCTCCACGATCTGCGCGACGCGGGTGTCCCGTTCCGCATCGTCATCGGCCTCACGCCGGTCTTGCTCGAGCAGCTCGCCGACCACGACGTCGACGTGCGCAATCTCGAGTACATCGACGACCAGGTGCGCCGCGCCGAGCGGGACGTACGCCGGTTCGTCGACGCCGACGATCATGCCAGCGCGGCGCTCGCGGGCTTCTACGTCGACTCGTTTCGTAGGCTGCGCGAGGCGTATCGCACGCGCTTCGGCCGCGATCTCGTCGGCGCGTTCGCCGACCTCGCACGGACCGGCCATGTGGAGATCCTCACGTCGGCCGCGACCCATGGTTACTTGCCGCTCCTCGACCGCGCCTCCGTCGAGGCGCAGCTCCGCATCGGTCTGCGCTCGTCGCGACGGCTCCTCGGCTTCGCGCCCAAGGGCATCTGGCTTCCCGAGTGCGCGTACGCGCCCGGGCTCGAGACCGTGCTCGAGGATCACGGCCTCACGCATTTCTTCACCGACGCGGCATTGCTCCCCGGAGGCGCGCGCCCCGCAGCCGACGTGGCCGGCCGGAGGGGAAAGAGCGAGCTCGGACGCTTCGCGGCCCGCGAGGCGCACACCGCGGTCGCGCCGGTCGCTACGGTCGCGACCCCGACCGAGGTGGATCTCTTGCGTCCCTACTACGTCGGTGACTCGAGCGTCGTGGCGATCGCGCGGCACGAGCGAGTCTCCGGCCAGGTGTGGTCTGCGTTCATGGGCTACCCCGGCGATGCGCACTACCGCGAGTTCCACCGCAAGGACGATCAGAGCGGTCTTCGCTACTGGCGGGTGACCTCGGTGCACAAGGGGCTCTCCGAGAAGGAGCAGTACTCACCAGGTCGTGCCGCCGAACGCGCCCGCGAACACGCATCGCACTTCGTTTCGGTGGTCCGCGAGGAGCTCACCGGGCCCCAGACGGATGGCCAGGACCCACTGCTCGCGGTCACGTTCGACAGCGAGCTCTTCGGACACTGGTGGTTCGAGGGAGTCGACTGGCTGGGTCTGGTGCTGCGCGAGCTCGCCACGTCCGATGTGACGGTCGCGACCGCGGTCGAGTACCTCGACCGCGAGCCGCCGCGTGAGCGGGTCGCCCTCGCCGAAGGCTCGTGGGGGAAGAACAACGACCACTCCACCTGGCTGAACGAGTCGACCGCCTGGATGTGGGACGAGCTCGAGCGCCTCGCCGGCGAGATGCGCGCGCTCGACGGCACCGTGTCACATGACGATCCGCTACGTGAGCGCGCCGGACGCCAGGCCATGCGCGAGCTGCTGCTCGCGCAGTCGAGCGACTGGCCGTTCCTGGTCACGACGGGACAGGCCGCCGACTACGCGGTCGAACGATTTCGCGCGCATGCGCAGCGGTTCCGTCGTGCGGTCGCGATCGCGCGCGGTGGTGACCCTTATGAAGATGAGGTCGAGCTGCGGAGCCTCGAACGCGCGGACAACCCGTTCCCCGACGCGACCATCGCAGACTTCGCGGGCTAGGCCTTCTTCGCGGCTCCGGCGGCGGGGGCCTTCCCACCTGGGGCCGGGGCGGCCTTCGGAGCGGCGCCCTTCGCGGCTTCCGCACCGGCGGCCGCGGGCTTCGCGCCTTCCGCGCCGCCGGCAGCAGCGGGGGCGGCACCTTCCTCGCCCTCGGCGGCCACGCCCTCGACGGGCACGGCAGCCTCGGCGGGCGTGGGCTCCGCTTCGACCTTCACCGGGGCGGCCTTCACGACGAGCTCCTCGGGGTCGTTCAGGATGCGGAGGGTTGTCGCGTCGATCACCAGATCGCGCACGAAGATCGCGTCGTCGATCTCCTGCAGACCCGAGAGATCCACGTCGATCGATCGTGGCATGTCCTGCGGGAAGGCCTCCACGGTGACCTCGGAGAGCGCGTGGAGAAGGACGGCGCCGAGCCCGCGGACCGCGGGCGATTCCTTGACGAAGTGCAGTGGCACGTCGGCGTGCGTCTTCTCGGTGAGCGACACCCGCGCGAAGTCGACGTGGAGCATCTGGCGGCTCACCGGATCGCGACTCACGTCGTGCACGAGCGCCGTGACCTCACCACCATCGAGGCCGGCCAGCGAGAGGAGCGTCGTGTTGCCCCAGCGCCGGTAGGAAAGCTCGAAGGCGTGCATGTCCGTCTCGACGGGGGTCGATGGCCCCGCGCCACCGAAGACGACGCCCGGCAGCACACCCTTCCGACGAAGGGCGCCCACCTTCTTTCCCAGTACCACGCGCGGACGGACCGTGAGCTTTTGGGCTTCAGCCACGACGAATCGCTCTCCTGACGCTTTCTGCGGAAACCAAATTCTAGCTCATGGCGGGGTCGGGAAATCGAGCACGACGCGGAACGGCCCGGCGAGCTCGAGGACTTTCGGGCACGCGAGGTGATCGAGCCCCGCGCCCCACGTGAGCACACGTTCGAAGTCCTCGACGAGCTTCACCTGTTTGATGAGCGGCGTCAGCGGCTTGATATCGGTGCTCCCGGGGTAGCTCGCGGTCCCCGTCGGTGTGCGGGTCGAGGCGTTCTGGAAGCGCACCCCGAAGAGGGCGTTTCCGCTGATGGCGACCGGTTGCCCGCTCGCGCCCGAGAGCGAACCCGCTGCCTCGATCACGTACGGCGGGATGCCCGGCGACCCCGGGGCCGTGCTCGGGCCGAACTCGAAGACGAGCCGATCGAACCCCGGCTGGTGCGCGATGCGCACCGCGATGAGCTGCGCCTGCGCGGCGCCGACGCCACCGGAGACGCGCGGGCAGGCGGCGGCCGGCGACGATCCCGGGCTCGCCGGGGCGCTGGCGCTCGCCGATGCGGGTGGGGTGGCGGTCGTCGTGGTCGGGACCGCGCTCGGCGCTGGGGTAAAAGGACGCGGCGTCGAGGCCAGCGGCGGCGCCTGGGTCGGAGAGGATTGTGCTGCGGGGCCGGTACACGCTCCGACCACGACGACGCCGAGCGCGAGGACCAGCGACGCGTAGAGAACGAGCCTTCCGACCATTCCGTCCAGCGTCTATGACTAACGGTGGCCTGTCGAGTACGTCGACAGGCAGCCTGCCATTCTGTACGCAGACCGTACGTAGACTCCATTTTTGGTAAAATGCGTCGTTAGTGGCCGATCGTCTGCGATTGGCGCTGGTTTTCCACCAGCACCAGCCGGCCGGGAACTTCCCGTCAGTGTTTCAAGAGGTGACCGAGCGGGCGTATGCCCCGCTCGTTGCCACCCTGTACCGGCATCCGGAGGTCAAAGCGAGCCTCCACTTCTCCGGCCCCCTGCTGGATTGGCTCGAGGCGAACCGACCCGATGTCATCGGCGACCTCGCGGACCTCGTCCGCCGCGGGCAGATCGAGCTCCTCTCGGGGGGCTACTACGAGCCCGTCCTCGTCGGCGTCCCGCGACGCGACGGCGTCGGGCAGATCCGCGCGCTCAGCGATCGCGTGCACGCCATCTTCGGCCAGCGTCCGCTCGGCGCGTGGCTCACCGAGCGCGTCTGGGAGCCGCATCTGCCGTCGCTCCTCGCGGAGGCCGGCGTCGCGTACACCGTTCTCGACGACGACCATTTCCTCCAAGCGGGCCTTCGGCCGCAGGAGCTCGGCGAGTCCTACGTGACCGAGGACCAGGGTCTCCCACTGATCGTCTTCCCGGGCAGCATGAAGCTCCGCTACCTCATCCCGTTCCGCGACGTGAGCCAGACGATGAAGGAGCTGCGCGCTCGCGCGGACGAAGGCGCGAGGCTCGTCGTCTACGCCGACGACGGCGAGAAGTTCGGCGCGTGGCCCGGTACGTACGCTCGCGTACACAAGGACGGTTGGCTCGAGCAGTTCTTCACCGCGATCGCACAGGCTGACTTCCTGCAGACGACCACCCTCGAGGACGCGTGGATCTTCCAGAAGCCCGCGCGGCGCATCTACATTCCCGGCGGCTCGTACCCCGAGATGGCCGAGTGGGCGCTCGACGCGAACGCCTCGCGCCGCTACCTGCAGGCGCGCAACAAGCTCGAGGGCGATCTCGCCGCGCTCGTGGTGGCCCCGCTCTGGCGCAACTTCTTCGGGAAGTACCCGGAGTCAAACGGACTCCACAAGCGGATGCTCATCGTGAGCGAGGAGCTCGCCCGCCGCAGCATCCTCGACGCGTCCGCCGAAGTCCGTCAGGCGCAGCAAAACCTCTGGCGATCGCAGGGCAACGACGTGTACTGGCACGGCGTCTTCGGCGGGATCTACTTCCCGCACCTCCGCGCGGACGCGTACGCGTCGCTCCTCAAAGCCGAGCGGATCCTCTCCGAGCGCCGGACCGCCGCGGGGGAGCAGCGCGACTACGACGTCGACGGCTACGACGAGTACATCTTCCGCGGCAATGCCGGCGCGGTCTTCGTCCACGTGCAGGGTGGCGCGGTGATCGAGTGGGACATCTACGCGTCAGCGACGAACCTCATCGACACCCTCGCGCGGCGGCCCGAGGCCGAGCACGAGGCGCTCCGGCGCGCCGAGAAGGCCGGCAAGGTGCTCGTCGGCAAGGCGGCCGAGAAGGAAACGAAGTCGATCCACGAGGCGGTGCGCGCGCGGGAACGGGGTCTCTCGAAGCTGCTCGAGTACGACGTCGCGCGGCGCGCGTTCTTCCAAGACAGCTTCCGGGTCGGCCGCGCCGAGCCGGTCGTGCTCCACGCCTTTCACTACCAGCTCACCCCGCAGCGGGAAGCGCGGACCGTGAGTCTCATCCTCGAGCCGCCCGCGCGGGCGCTCGTCTCCGCGCCGGGTCTGGGGATCCGCAAGGACATCCGGATCGCCGACGAAGGTCTCGCCGCGGGCGTCCGCTACCGACTCCGGAACGACAGCGAGGAGCGCATCGTCGTCCAGTTCACGAGCGCGTCGAACATCGGCCTGCTCTCCGAGACCGGGGCCGACACGATCACCATCGGAACTCGCAAGACGACCCCGGGGAAACCAGTCGACGTGCGCAACGCGACCGAGATCGCCGTCCACTCGGAGTCGCGGCACTTCGACATCGCGTTCGCGATCGACCCGCCCTGTGCGATCGCGACGCGACCGATCTATTCGATCACGAACTCGGAACAGGGGTTCGAACGCCTGTATCAGCAGCTCGAGCTCTCGTGCACCTGGGACGTGCAGATCGAGCCCGACGCCCATGTGGACCTCGAAGTCCGCGCGACCGCGATCGGCCAGATGGTCGAACCCGAGGCCGCCCGGCCGACCGCTCGGCGCAGGCGCACGGCCCCGGGCGCGGTTCCCGCCGAAACTGCGCGCACGCCGCGGCGGTAAGTACCGCGTGAGGGGCGCTCGCGCTGGGGCATATCTCCTCGCCGGGGCGATCATCGGAGGTGTCGCGGGTGGCCTGACCGCGACCTACCTCGGACCCCAGGGGCCGGCGGCCGGCTCGCCCGCGGCCGTGGCAACGGCGGGCGCACTGCCTCTGGCCACGCCGTTCGCGAACCCCAGTCCCGGCACCGATCCGGTCGTGTCCGCGGTGAACGAGCTGCTTCCGTCCGTGGTCACGGTCATCAACTACGTCTCCAACGGACAGCCCCAATCGAGCGGCTCCGGTTTCGTCGTCGACGCGCAGCGTGGATTTGTCATCACGAACAATCACGTGGTCGAGGACGTCCGCGACACCAATCCCGGAGCGTCCTTCGACGTCGTGTTCTCGGACAACAAGAAGATGTCCGCGAAGCTCGTCGGCCGCGATCAGCTCACCGACCTCGCCGTCCTGCAGGTCTCCGGGGCGCAGAACCTGAAAGCGGCCGCCCTCGGCAACAGCGACGACGCCCCGGTCGGCTCCTCGGTCGTCGCGATCGGCAGTCCCCTCGGAGAATTCCAGAACACGGTGACCCATGGCGTGGTCTCAGCGAAAGGGCGTCGCGTCGCCGAGACGCCGCAGGTGTTCCTCGAGGATCTGATCCAGACCGATGCGGCGATCAACGAGGGAAACTCCGGCGGTCCGCTCATCTGGGTCGCGACGCACCAGGTCATCGGCGTGAACACCCTCGTCGCGAGCAACGCGCAGGGTCTGGGCTTTTCGATCTCGAGCAACACCGTTCGGACGATCTCGGACGAGCTCATCAAGAACGGCAAGATCGTCCGCGGATTCATCGGCGTCCAGTACACGCCTCTGGCCCCGCGCCAAGCGGCGCAGCTGGGCCTGCCCTCGGGCACGACCGGCATCGTGGTCACGCAGGTCGTCCCGGGCTCGCCAGGGCAGCAGGCGGGGATCCGCGTGAACGACATCGTCACGAAGGTCAACGACCAGGCGATCGATGCGGAGCACCCGCTGCAGAGCGTGATGGTCAAATTCCGACCCGGCGACAAGGTGAAGCTCACGATCCTGCGCGACGGGAAGGAGCAGACCGTCGACGTGACGCTCGGCCAGCCGCAATAGCCCGACCGCTCGGCCGACGCGACGCGTTCCTGTACCTCGGCGCCGCGGCCCTCGGAAGCTTCGGGCTCGGCGTCGCCGCCTTCTATCTGAACTTCCTGTATCGCGCGCTGGGCTTCGACGATCTCGCGATCGGGCTCCTCGTGGGCGCACAAGCGATCGGCGTCGTCGCCGGCGCGATCCCTGCGGCCCTGTTCACGCGCGGACGCTCACGACGCGCCGCGATCCTCGTGGGCGGGACGCTGACCGGCGCGGGCATCGTCGGCATCCTCGTCTTCGACGCGCTCGTCCCGCTCTTCGTGTCCGCGGCGCTCATCGGGTTCGGCGGCATCATCGCGAGCTCCTCGGGCGCCGCGCTCCTCGCCGACGCGACCGAGGCGACGCGCCGCGCGACCAGGTTCGGTCAGCAGATCGCGCTCGGCACGACCGCGGCGTTCCTCTCGAGCGCGATCGCCGGCGCGCTCGCCGCGCCGGTCGCGGCGTTCCTCGGAGCCCGTCCCGGCGACGCGGTCGTGCTGAGGGCCCTCGTCGCGAGCGGTGGGATCATCGCCGCCGCGTCGATCGTCCCGGTGCTCGCGATCCACGCGGTCCCGGTCGAGCGGCGCACGCTCGAGGCGCCGAAGCGCAATCGGCTCGTGCGCAGGTTTCTGGTCATCGAAGTTCTCTTCGGGTTTGGAGCGGGGAGCTTCCTCCCATTCCTCAATCTCTTCTTCGCCGACCGGTACGGCGTGCCGTTCTCGGCGCTCGGCCTCCTGCTGGGTGTGCTCGCGGTCGCGGGAAGCGTCGGGGCCCTTCTTCATGGTCGATTTGTCGCCGCGCGGCTCGGAGCGATCCCGTCGGTCGTCCTCGTCGAGACGCTCTCGCTGCCTTTCGCCGTCGTCGCCGCGTTCACCATGGCCTTGCCGATCGCCGTCGCCGCGCTCGCGGTCCGCCACTTCCTCATGTTCGGCGCGAGCGGGACCGTCAACGCGTTCCAGCTCTCCTCGTTCACACCAGCCGAGCGCGCCGGCGCGAACGCGGTCTTCGCGCTCGCATGGAGCGCCGCGAACGCCGCCGGCGCGATCCTCTCGGGCGCGCTGCGCGCGCGACTCGGACCCGAGGGCTTCACCGTCAACATCCTCACGCTCGTCGCGGCGTACGGGCTCGCGGCGGTCCTCACCTGGCGACTCTTCGCCGCGCACGAACCGAGCGGCGACATTGGCGCGCCCACGCTCACTGTCCCAGACTCGCGGGCGTGAGCACGCTCCTCCGGGACCAGATCGCGAGCGCCATCGGCGACGCGCTCGGCCGCGCCTCCAAAGAGCTCGGCTGGAACGGCGTCGACGGCGTTCCCGTCGAGGTCGAGCGGCCCGGGAACCCGGCGCATGGCGACTACGCGTCGAGCGTCGCGCTCCGCCTGAGCAAGGCCGTGCGAAAGAGCCCGCGCGACATCGCGAAGGCCATCCGCGAGCGCGTCCGCGTGGCGCCGCCGATCGCCTCGGTGGAGGAGCTGAACGGGTTCGTGAACGTGCGGCTCGACACCGCGTGGCTCGCACGTCAGATCGACGAGATCGTGCGCGAAGGGACGGACTTCGGACGGACGACGGCCCTCCAGGGCAAGCGCATCCAGGTCGAGTTCATCTCGGCGAATCCGACGGGGCCGCTCACCATCGCGAACGCGCGTGGCGGCCCACTCGGTGACGTGCTCTCGGCGGTGCTCGAGTTCGCCGGAGCACGCGTCGACCGCGAGTACTACGTGGAGGACACCGGCACGCAGTTCGACGTCTTCGGCCGCTCGATCGCGATCCGCTACCGCCAACTCTTCGGCGAGGCGATCGAGATCCCGCCCGACGCGTACGCCGCGGACTACGTGAAGGACATCGCCGCGGAGATCAAGGAGCGCGACGGCGACAGGTGGATGTCGCTGACGCTCGACGACCAGGCGAAACGATTCGCGGACGTCGGTCTGGAGTGGGTCCTCCGCGAGGCGAAGCGCGTCGCGGCGATGCTCGGCATCCGCTACGACACGTGGTACTCGCAGGCGGAGATGATGCGGTCAGGCTATTTCCAAAAGACGCTCGAGGAGCTCCGCCGCCTCGGCCTCGTCTACGAGAAGGACGGCGCGGTGTGGCTCCAGGCGAGCGAGGCGGTCGACGACAAGGAGGGCTGGGTCCTCGTCCGCTCGAACGGCGAGCCCGGCTATCTCGGGAAGGACATCGCCTACCACCTGCAGTCGCTTCGCGAGCGTGGGTTCGACAAGAAGATCGACGTCTGGGGGTCGAACACCCACTACCACCTCATCCAGATGCGCACCGCGATGAAGGCGCTCGGGCTCCTCGAGCGCTTCGAGGTCGTCCTGTACCAGTACGTGCGCTTCCTGCACGAGGGCGTCCTCAAGCGGATGGGGAAGCGGCTCAATCAATTCCTGCTGCTCGAGGAGGTCATCGAAGCCGTCGGCAAGGACGCGGCCAGGTATTTCTTCCTCCAGTCGAGCGCCGACCGCCAGCTCGACTTCGATCTCGAGCTCGCGGTCCAGCAGTCCAACGAGAACCCCGTCTATTACGTGCAGTACGCGCACGCGCGGATCGTGAGCATCTACCGGACGGCCGCGGAGCGAGGCATCGCCCCGGACGGCGCCGACCTCACGCTGCTGAAGGAGCCCGGGGAGCTCGATCTCGTGCGTCTGGTGCTCCGGTTCCCGGAGCTCGTCGACGACATCCGGCAGCACTACGGTGTCCACCAGCTGACCACGTACGCGCTCGAGCTCGCGGGCGCCTTCCACGGCTTCTATCGGGACCATCGCGTCGTCGATCCGGACGACGTCGCGCGATCAAGGGCGCGGCTCCGCCTCGTGGAGGCGGTGCGGCTCGCGCTTCGTCAAACGCTCGGGCTCCTCGGGGTCAGCGCCCCCGAAAAAATGTGATTTAGGGCGCCTTCGTCGGAGCCGCGCTCGCGCCCGGACGCCCACCGAATCCGCCGGGCGTCCCGGTCTGCGAGCCGAAGAGCTGGCCGAGGACGTTTGTCGACCCGACGACGATCGCGGTCGCGCCGACCATCCCCGTCGCGTCGGTCGTTCCGACGACCGTCACCTGATCGTTCAGCTTGATGTCGCCGAGCTTCACGTCGGTCTCGGTCGTCTTCACGATGCGCGTGTTCGCGCCGACGAGGACGATCTGCGAGGTGGTCGCGGGTGAGGCGCCCGGTGACGGTTGGCCCTGCGAACGGTCCACCGCGGCGATCGTGATCGAGCCCTCGTTCACCGCGAGGACCCGCCCGACGACCGCCTGCTGGGCGGCGGTGCCGCCCTGGCCGAAGGCGGCCCGGCCGCCGCTCCCGCCGCGCGCGCCGGTCGTTCCGGTCGTCGCCGCGGATCCGGTGGTTGTGGGGGTCTGGGCGCCCGCGTAGGTCATGCCCGCCGCGAAGCCGCCGCCCGCGAGAGCGAGCACCGCGACGATGCCGATGATGATCTGGGTGGGCTTCATGTCGTTCCCTTTCTGCTATTCGTACCGGAGCGCCTGGATCGGGTGGAGGCGCGCGGCGCGCATCGCCGGATAGAGGCCGAACACGACCCCGATCGCCACGGAGACGCCGACCGCGATGATCACCGTGCCGCTGGTGATGAGGAGCGGCAGGCTCGCCGCCTGGGGGATGCGATGGACCACCTCGGTGATCCCCCAGCCGAGCAGGATCCCGAGCACGCCGCCGAGGCCGGTGAGCGCGATCGCCTCGATGAGGAACTGCACGAGGATGTCTCCGCGGCGCGCGCCGACCGCTTTGCGGATCCCGATCTCACGGGTCCGCTCGTTCACCGAGACCAGCATGATGTTCATGATCCCGATCCCGCCGACGAGGAGAGAGATCCCACCGATCGCGCCGAGCAGGAGCGTGAACGTCCCGGTCACCGAGGACAGCGCGGCGAGGGTGTCGTTCTGGTTCGTCACCGTGAAGTCCGCGTTCGCCGGGTCCGAGATCTTGTGACGCTGCAGCATGATGCTGTTCACGTCGCTCGTCGTGACGTCCATCGTCTCGCTCGACGTCGCCTTGACGACGATCGCGTTGACCCTGTTGAGCTGTCCGGTGAGCACGTGCTGCGCGGTCGTGATCGGGACGATGATCTGGTCGTCGCGGCTGAACCCGAACGTCGACCCCTTCGTCGCGAACACGCCAACGACCTTGAAGTTCAGGATGCGCGCGCGTGCGTCCTTGCCGCCCCCGAAGACCTGACGGAGCTGGATCGTCTGGCCGACCGCGTCCCCGTCACCGAAGAGGTTGCTCGCCGTCGTCGATCCGATCACCGCGACCTGCGCGTTCACGTTCAGGTCGCTCGTCGTGAAGAAATCGCCGCTGTCGAGAGCCCAGTCACGAACCTGGGGGTAGCTCTCGGTCACGCCGGTCACCTGGGTGTTCCAGTTCTGGCCGGCCGCGGTGACCTGCCAGCGGCCGGCGCCCTGCTCGGCCTCGATCGCGCTGATCGAGGCACCGAGCTGGTCCTGGATCGAGCGCATGTCGTCGAGGGTCAGGTTCTGCGCCTGCGCGCCGGCGCCGCGCAGTCCCTGGTCGTTGCCGAACTGCGGCTGGACGGTCACGAGGTTCGAGCCGAGATTGAGGATCGCGTTCTGTACGCTCTGCGAGGCGCCGTTGCCGACGCTGACCATCGCGATGACCGCCGCGACACCGATGATCACGCCGAGCATGGTCAGCGCCGACCGCAGCTTGTTCACCACGAGCGACTGGAGCGCCGAGCGGAAGGAGTCGTAGAGCTTCACTCCGCGGCTCCGATCCCGACCGCGAGCTCGTCCTCGGCGCGGCGGGGCTTCACGACGACCTCATCGCGCGCGACGACGCCGTCGCGCATCCGCACGATGCGCTTGCAGTGCGCGGCGACGTCCGGCTCATGCGTGACCATGACCACCGTCTTCCCCATGTCGTTGAGGCGCTGAAAGATCGAGAGGATCTCCGCGCTCGAGCGCGAATCGAGGTTTCCGGTGGGCTCGTCCGCGAGGATGAGCGACGGGTCGTTCAAGAGGGCCCGCGCGATCGCCACGCGCTGCTGTTGCCCTCCGGAGAGCTCGCTCGGGCGGTGGTGGACGCGATCGCCGAGACCGACCTGCTCGAGCGCGCCGAGCGCGCGCTGTCTTCGCGCGTGGCGATCTCCTCCGTAGACGAGCGGCAGCTCGACGTTCTCGATCGCGTTGAGACGCGGGAGCAGGTTGAAGGTCTGGAAGACGAAGCCGAGATGCTTGTTGCGAAGACCGGCGAGCTTGTCGTCGGAGAGCTTGCCGACGTTCTCGCCGGCCAGGAAATACGTGCCACCGTCCGGGACGTCGAGGCAGCCAAGGATGTTCATCAGGGTCGACTTGCCGGAGCCGGAGGGACCCATCACCGCGAGGAACTCGCCCGGCCGGACGTCGAGATCGACCCCGCGAAGGGCGTTCACGACGATCTCTCGCCCGATGCGATAGGTCTTCGTGATCCCGCGGAGCTCGACGACGCCCTGGGTCATCACCGCCCGACGATCACCGGTCCGCCTCCGCCGCCGAACCCGCCGCCCGGTCGTGGCGTTGAGGTGGTGCGCGACTGCGGCAACACGACGAGGTCGCCTTCCGCGAGACCTGCGGTGACTTCCGTCACGGTGTCGTTCGCGATGCCGAAGGTCACGTCGGTGTCGACCGCCTCGCCGTCCTTCAGGACCTGGACGTAGCGCTTTCCGCTCGTGGTCCGGATCGCCAGGTTCGGCACGGTGAGGACCCCTTGCCGGCTCGCGATGACCACGTTCGCGGTGCCGCTCATCCCCGGACGGACCTGCTGGTTCGGCAGATCGATCGTCACGTCGACG
Source organism: Chloroflexota bacterium (assembly GCA_005889275.1). Classification (GTDB taxonomy): domain Bacteria; phylum Chloroflexota; class Limnocylindria; order P2-11E; family P2-11E; genus 3-1-20CM-2-70-9. The sequence goes on from VBFI01000099.1 coordinate 19,506, forward strand.
CCGTACACGGGAACGCCCTGCTGGATCGTCGCCGTCGGATCGACGGAGGTGACCTTTCCGGTCATGCGTGCGCTCGTGCCAACGGCGTCGACGGTCACGTTCGCGACCTGGCCGACCTTCAGCTTCGCGACGTCCGCCTCGCCGATCGTTCCGTGCAGCGTGAGCGCGCTGCTGCCGGTCAGGACCATCACCGGGCTGGCAGCGCTCTCTCCGACCGCGGACGCGATCGACGCGATGATCCCGCTGCTCGGCGCGTAAAGCGTCGCCGTGTCCAGGTTCGCCTGCGCGGTCTGGACGTTCGTCGCGGCGTTGTCGACGGATGCCTTCGCGTTCGCGAGGTTGAAGGGCTGCTGAGCCACGTTCGTCTGCGCCGACTGCACGCTCTGCGCGGAGCGCTGGATGGTCGCGTCGACGTTCTGCATGGCGTTCACGATCGAGCCGCCGATCGCGTCGTTCACGGTGCTCAACGAGGTACCGGCCTGACTGAGCTTGGTCTTCGTGGAGCTCGCGAGCTGCGGCTCGGCGGTGACCGCCGTGAGAAGCGTCGCGAGGTCGGTACGCGAACGGTCGAGCGCGGTCATCGTTCGCGTGTTCGTCGTATTGAGGCTCGCCTGCGCCGTCGTGACGTTCGACGCGATCGAGCTCAGCGGGGAGGTCACCGAGTCGATCGCGCTGGTGAGCTTCTGCGACGCGAGGTTGTACGAAAGCATCGACTGCTGGAAGTCGGCGCTCGCGGCGGTGGTATCGGAGCCGCTCGCGAGAGCCGAGTCGAATCTCGCGATCGAGGCGCCGATCCCGTCGATGCCGCGCTGCCACTCGTCGATCGCCGGCTTGAGCACGCTGGCGGTCAGGCTCTGAGCGCTCGAGAGTGGCCCATAACCGCCGTTGATCGCGTTCTGCGCGTTCTTCACGTCGCTCTGCGCGTTCAGCCCGACGGCCGGGTCGCGCTGCGCCTGCGCGAGGTCGTTCGACTCGATGTCGATGTCCGTCTTGAGGGTGTCGAGGCCGGACTGAAAGCTGCCGATGTCGGTGTAGATCGTCGTCGCCGCCGAGAGCGCCGCGTTCTTCGCGGTGACGTAGTTCGCCTTCAGCTTCGTCACCGCCTGCTCCGCGTTCGCGATGTCGGTCTGCGTGGACTGCTGGGTCTGCTCGAGCGATCGCTGCGCGTCGTTCGCCGATGCGACGGCGCGGTCATAGCTGACCTGAGCCGATCGGAGGCTCGATTGCGCCTGCGCGAGCGCGTTCTCGAGATCGGTGGAATCGACCTTCGCGAGCGCCTGTCCCGCGCTCACCTGCTGGCCGACGCTCACGTAGACCGCCGTGACCTTGCCGGTCTTCTGGAACGTGAGCTTCGCCTGCGACGATGAGGCGACTGAGCCGGAGATCGCGACGGACTGCGTCACCGTGCCCTTGGTCACCGGCTGCGTCCGGAGCTCCTGCTTCGCGGCCGGGGCGTTTGCCCGCGACACGAAGACGGCACCACCGACGATCACGCCGATCAGCGCGAGCGCGAAGAGCCGGCCCGGCCACGTCAGGAGCATTCCGCGAACTACGCCCATCTGTCTTTCTCTCCCTCGGCCACTAGTGCGCTGAGACTGCCTGCGGCGATCCCTGAAGACGGGCGGTCACCACGGCGCCGAGCGCGTACGCGAACGCGAGCAGCACGGCAACGGTACCGGCATACGGGACCTGCCATGCGATATAGATAAGGCTCGCCCCTAAGAGCGCGATGAGAGGCGGCGGGACTCCAGCGAACCGACGAAGCCAGGGCAGGCCGATGAGGGCGTCCCCGAGACGCCAGGCCTCGGCGGCGAACCCGACGATCCCCGCGAGCATCGCGACGACCACGACGACGCTGAAGACACCGAGCCCGAACTGCAACGCGGCGGGCACCCCGAGGGGGCCGGCCCGCACGGTTGCGAGCGATCCGAGGAACACGATCCAGGCGAGCGCCCCGGCGGACGCGCCCACGCCGATGACCGCGAGGCCCGTGCCGACCACCCGGAGCTGCGTTCGCCAACCGCCGAGCGACGCGCGGTAGCTGCTCACGACCTGCTCGCGCGCGAGGACGAGCGCCGCCGATGTGCCGAGGAGGACGAGGAGATAGCCGGCGGCATCACGTGCGGTGTCCGCCAGGCCCCGCTGGAGCGGCACGATCGGCTGGAGCACGATCGGCGCGCCGCGCTGCTCCTCAACAAGAGTTCGGATCGGCGGCGGCGAATTGCGCGGGTCGAAGAAGATTCCTGGCCGGCGCGCGCCGCGGTCAGCCGACGACGCGCTCGCGAGCGAGCCCGCGAACAGGATCGCCGCGACGAGCGTCGCCAGGACGACCGCGCCGAGGACGAGCAGCGCGTCACGCTGTTTCATCGCGCGGCCGTCCGCCGCTGCGGCGCGATGATCGAGGCGTGCGCCGCGATGAGGCTCGCGACCCCGAGGATCGCGAGTGCGAGGACCGTGGTTCCGTCGACGAAGAAGAACGCGTCCGCCGCGTCGGACGACGCCGCGGCGATGACGTTGTTGACCGCGGCACCGAGCTCGTCTCCCCGGTCGATGAGCTGGTACACGAGGAACGCGAGCGAGGGAAGCGCCAGCGCCCCGGCCGCGATCCACTCCCAGGCGACGCCCGAACGCTCGGTGAGCCGGCGCATCACGTCGTCCCGGAACCCGACGGGAAGCGCTCGCGGCGGCACGGCCGCGAGAAGCCTGTGGACGTGCCGTTCCTCCGGTGCGAGGTCCTCCGGCGCGAACGGGCCCATCACGACTGCGCCTTGCTTCGCGCGGCAAGCCGCCCCTTGAGCGCGGCGCGCGCGCGATGGAGATGCGTCTTCACGGTGCCGAGCGGGATCCCGAGGGCGTCGGCGACCTCCTGATAGGAGAGCTGCTGCATGTGCCGGAGCGTCAGTGCGGCGCGATACGGCGCCGGGAGCTCGGCCATGGCGCTCACGACCTCGGCGACCTCCTCGCGGCGCACCGTCGTCGCCTCCGGTCCTTCCTCCGGCTCCTCGGGCGCGTCCGGGAGCTCGTCGACCGGTGTCTCGTGCGCGTGCCAGCGCTGCACGTAGTTGAGGCTCGCGTTCGTGGTGATGCGGAAGAGCCACGGTCCGAACGGCAGCGCGGGGTCGTATTGGTGGAGCGCGCGATATGCCCGGATGAATGCCTCCTGTGCGCAGTCCTTCGCCGCGTCACCGTCGCTCGTGATCCGCAGCGCGATGTTGTAGACGCGTCCCCCGTATCGTTCGACCAGCCCCGCGAAGGCGTCCGCGTCACCACCGGTGCAGCGCCGAACGAGGTCCTGGTCGCTAGCGTTCAGCCGGGGGCCTCCGTAACGCGACCAAGACCCCTCGGTCATTGGCAGTACCCCGGGGGGCGGCGCGGTGTTTCGCGTATTCTCGGCCCACTCCATGGACCTCACCTGGCTCGGCCACGCGTGCTTTCGGATGCGCGGCCGCGAGGGGATCGTGCTGACCGATCCCCCTGACCCCAAATCTGGGCACGCCATCTCGAAAACGGACGCGCAGGTCGTCACCATCTCGCACGACCATCCGGGGCATTCGAGTCTCAAATCGGTCGGTGGGGAGCCGGTCGTCCTTCGCGGTCCGGGCGAGTACGAAGTGCGGGAGGTCCTCGTCACCGGTGTGGGCACATTCCACGACGACGAGAAGGGCTCGGCGCGCGGCCGGAACACGGTGTTCGCGATCCGCCTCGACGACCTCGTCGTGTGCCATCTCGGCGATCTCGGACACGAGCTTCACGCGACGGCGCTCGAGCGCATCGGCGACGTCGACATCGTCCTCGTCCCCATCTCCGGCGCCGAGGTGAACCTCACCGCCGCGCGAGCCGCCGAGGTCATCCACCAGCTCGAGCCCAAGGTCGTGGTGCCGATGTCGTATGACCCCGACAAGAAGGACACCCACTTCGACCGCCTGTTACACGAGCTCGGCGTGAAGGAGCTCACGCCCGTGCCGAAGCTCTCGGTTACACGCGGTTCATTGCCTGAGAACGTGCAGGTCGTAGCCCTGGACTCCCGCGCACGCTAACCTCCCGCCCGGAGGGAGGTTTACCTAGATATGACGTTTCCTGCAGGCACTATTCGCGCCTTTCAATACGGGCTCGGCATCCTCACGCTCACCGCCATCATCGGGCTCTTCAATGCCACCAAGGTCATCGGTGACATCGATCGGAACACGTTGCTCACCCACCTGCACTCCGGGACGCTCGGGTGGATCACGATGGGTGTATTCGGGATCGCGCTCGCGCTGTTCGCGCGGAACGGAGCGGCCGGGCCGAACATTCTTCTCACGGCGCTCGCCACGGCGGGGTACGTCCTCGCGTTCTGGTCGGGCAACTTCATCGCCCGCGCCGTTTTCGGCGTCGTCATGCTCGCCACGATCTTCGGCTGGTGGTCATGGGTCGTCTCTCGCGCCGCGAGCGTTGGATACAGCCGTCTGACGAATCCGCAGCTGTCCGTCGTCCTCGGGCTCACGACGCTCCTGATCGGCTCCACGCTGGGAGTCATCGTCCAGGTCCTTCTCGCGACGAACAATTTCAAGGAAGAGAACGGAGCGCTGATCGGCGCGCACGCGTTCGCGCAGGTCGCGGGTTACCTCGTGCTCGTCGCCGCCGGCGTCATCGAATGGCTCCTGGTCCCGAACGCCGGTCGCACGCGCGCGGGTGAGGTCCAGTCGTGGCTGCTCTTCGCCGCGGGCCTTCTGCTCGCGATCGGCACGCTGTTCACACTGACTCCGGGCCTGATGCTCGGGAGCCTCCTGCAAACGATCGGCGTCATCATCGTCGTGGTCCGGCTGGGATCCCACGTCGTACGCGCCCCGTGGGGCCAAGCGAGCGGCATCCGGCATGCCGCGATCGCGATCCCATTCCTGATCCTCGCGCTCGTCCTCACGATCGTGCTGACCCAACAGTTCATCTCCGCGGGGAACGACCCGTCGAAGGGTCCCGGCCCGGGGCTGTTCACAGCCCTCAGTCACACGTACTTCGTGGGTCTCCTGACGAACGTTCTCTTCGCCGTCATCCTGAGCGCGGTCAGCGCTCGGCGCATCTGGCCGTGGGCCGACCACGTGATCTTCTGGGGGCTGAACGTCGGCGCGGCCTCGTTCATCGCCGTCCTGCTCACCGTCGGCTCGAGCGCGGGCGCCGGGCCCTTCGCCCACCCGGTCGCGTTCACCGCGCCGATCATGGGTCTCTCGGTACTTCTCGCGA
>VBFI01000100.1 GCA_005889275.1 Chloroflexota bacterium
TGCCGGCAGCGGCACCGACGGCGAGGGGCACGGACGCTATCGGCTGTCCCGCCGCCACGACGATCCCGACGTAGAGCAAGAGCGCAAAGAGCGCCGCGATCCCCACCAGCAGCGCCCCCACGAGAACGGGGGTCGCGCGCTGGAGGCCGCGGTCACGCACGCCGATCGCAGCGACCGGCGGCAGCGACGCGAGCGCGAACGCCCCGAGGGGACCGCCCGAGAGGAGGTCGGTGGCGAGGCCACCGAGGAACGCCCACCAGACGGCCTCGCGCGCCCCGGCGGCGACCGCCCACGATCCCGCTACCAGGATCGGTAGCGAGGGTCGGGCGTCGCCGATGGCGACGAGCGGCACCACCGTTCCCTGCATGAGGGCGGCGGCGAGCGGGATCAGGACGCCCAGCGCGAAGCGCACCGTCCCGCCCTCTCTCGACCACGCTGCTGCGGCCATCGGTGGTCCGTTCAGTTCGCCGCGCTAGGGGTGCGCGCGCCGGCCGACGGCGCGCGGCGGCGCGGCCCCGTGGGCCGGGGCGTGCGGAACGGCGAGGTCCTCCTCGAGCTGGCGGAACGGATCCTCGTCGCGAAGCTTGGCGCTGACGAAGATGAGCACGAGCCGGGCGCTCGCCGCAACCGGAACCGCGAGGAGCACGCCGAGCAGTCCGAAGAGCGCGCCACCGGTCAGCAGGGCGAAGATGACCACGGCGGGGTGCAGCTTCACGATCCGGCCGATCACCAGCGGAATGACGAAATAGTCCTCGGCATGACGGAGGATCGTGTACATGATCGCGACGACGACCACGTACCAGATCTGCGTGAGCCCCCACGGCGCGGGGTGGCCCAGGGCGACGAGACAGGCGATTGCCCCGGCGGTGATCGGACCGACGATGGGGATCACCTCGAGCACGCCGGTCATGATCGCGAGGAGCAGGACGAACGGCACCTGGAGGACACTGAGCCCGATAAAGGTTGCAGTGGCCATGACCCCGATCAGCAGGAGCTGGCCGCGCACGTAGCGGCCGAGCAGCACATTCACCTCACCGAGGAGCGGCACCAGCTCGTTGCGCTGGCTCGGCGGCAGCATCCGCCGGAACCACTGCACGAGCTTCGGCGCGTCGCGCAGCAGGAAGAATGTGGCGATGAAGAAGAGCAGCAATCCCAGCAGGAAGTGGCCGAGCCCCACGATGAACGGCACGGCGACCCCGGCGATCGTCTGGCTGAGATCGTTCGCGCCGGCGAAGCTCACGATGACCTCATCGAGCTGTTCGAGGCCGATCTGGTCCGCCGTTTCGGCGAGCGTGTTTTCCGCGTTTGTCACCAGGCTGGGGAGCGAGCGCTGAAGCTCCCTGACCTGGTCGATGGCGAGCGGAATCAGCAGCCGGCCGCCACCAAATATGGCGGCGAGGAGCGCGATGAACACGAGCGCGGCGGCGGCCGTTCGCGGCAGCCCGGCGCGGCGCTCAATCAGCGCGACCACCGGAAGAAGGACGTAGGCGACGATCGCCGCCCAGACGAATGGGCGAACAATGTCGCCCGCGCGGTACACGACGTACACGGCGATCAAGGCGAACAGGACGACGACGACACGCTTGGTCGTCGCACTCCAACGCGAACCCATCGGTGACTCCGATTATCAGCCTGCCTTCCCCACCCGAACACGTCGGATCGGTGGCGGCTCTGAATTCAGAAATGGTATCGGAGGGCCCAGACATCGGCTGGCCGGCGTCTTCAAATGTCGATGGTCTCTCGACCTCTCCTCGGCTAGAATGGAGGGCACGGAGAGGTCCTCGGCGGCTCCCAGGTTTGCCCAGATTCCGTGGACGTGCGCCCGCGGGCGATTTTGTGATGTTTCACGTGTGACAAGGCGCGGTCGGTGACCGTCCTGGTGGTCACGAATCAGAAGGGAGGGGTCGGAAAGACGACGACGGCAATCAGCCTCGGTGCGGCGCTCGTCCAGCGTGGACAGCACGTCCTTCTTGTTGATCTGGACCCGCAGGCGAACGCCACCAGCGGGCTCGGCGTCAGCAAGGAGCTGCCGAACGCTATCTACGGTGTCTTACTCAAGAACCTCCCGCTACGAGAGGCGGTCGCGACCACCGCGATGGATGGATTGGATCTCGTGCCTTCGGGACCGGACATGTCCGCGGCGGAGGTCGAGCTCGTGCCACTGATGGCTCGCGAGTACCGGCTCCGGGAGGCGCTCCGACACACCAATGGTTATGACACGGTCATTCTCGACTGCCCGCCTTCGCTCGGGCTCCTGACCGTGAATGCGCTCGCCGCAGGCGACGCGGTGCTGATTCCGGTCCAATGCGAGTACTACGCCCTCGAGGGCCTCGCGCAGCTCCTCAAGACCATCGAAGCGGTGCGCGGCCGGCTCAACGATCGTCTGGAAGTCCTCGCGATCGTCCTGACGATGGAAGATCGTCGTAATCGCCTGTCCGTCCAGGTCATCGAGGAGGTGCATCGGCACTTCCCGAAGCTCGTCGCGCGCGCGCGAATCCCACGGACCGTGCGACTCGCCGAAGCGCCGAGCCATGGGCTGCCGATCGCCCTCTACGACCCCAGCTCCCCCGCCGCCCGCGCGTACGACGACCTCGCGGGCGAGCTCGCCGCGCGCCTCAAGTCGCGGGCGCCGATCGCGCTCGGTGGAGCGATCGCCTGATGGCTCGAACGGGGCTCGGCCGGGGGCTCGACGTCCTGCTCGGACAGCCGCCGCACGCTGATGCGCCACTTGGTCTGACGTCAGCGTCGACCGAGATCCCGCTTGAGAAGGTGATGCCGAACCGCCAGCAACCGCGGACCTCTTTCGATCCCGAGGGGCTTTCGGAGCTCGCCGCCTCGATCCGCCAGCACGGGGTGCTGCAACCAATTGTGGTTTCACGCGACGGCGATGGGTACGAGCTCATCGCCGGACACCGCAGGGTCCTCGCGGCGCGCCTTGCCGGCCGGACGAGCATCCCGGCGGTGGTCCGCGACGAGGCAGGCGATCGTCTCGAGCTGGCGCTCGTCGAGAACCTCCAGCGGGCCGACCTCAACGCGATCGAGGCCGCCCGCGGGTACAAGCTGCTCATGGAGACCTACGACCTCACGCAGGAGCAGCTCGCTGAACGTCTGGGCAAGTCGCGGTCGGCTATCGCGAATACCTTGCGAACGCTCTCCGCGCCCCAGCCGCTCCAAGACGCCGTGCTCGAGGGCCGTATCGGTGAAGGTCACCTGCGCGCGCTGCTGCCGCTACCGCTTTCGGATGCGCTCGCCGCGCTCGCGACGGTGATCGCGAAGGGGCTCTCGGTGCGCGAGACCGAGGCGCTGACGCGCAAGATGGTCCATCCGACCCGCCGCGGTCGTGCGCGCGCGCGGGTTCGCGGAGGCGATCCCGACCTGGCGCACCTGAGCGCCGAGCTACGAGCCGCGCTTGGGACGAAGGTCGAGATCCTCCGCGGACGCCGCGGCGGACGGATCGCGATCCAGTTCTATTCGGACGACGATTTCGAGCGGCTCTATGAGCTTCTGACGAGGGCGGGGAAGTCGTAGCCGTGGCAGTGAGAAAAGCGCCGCCCCGCGACGCGGACAAGCGGGGCGGTTCGTACAGCGCGAAGGACATTCAGGTCCTGGAGGGCCTCGAGGCCGTTCGCCGCCGGCCCGGCATGTACATCGGGACGACCGACCTCCGGGGTCTGCATCACCTCGTGCGCGAGGTCATCGACAACTCGATCGACGAAGCGATGAACGGCACATGCGACCGCATCGACGTCTGGATCCACGCGAACAACGAGATCACGGTCGCGGACAACGGCCGCGGCATCCCGGTAGGCCCACACCCGACGCAGAAGGACGCCAAGGGCAAGCCGATGGACGCGCTCCAGGTCGTGATGACCATCCTCCACGCCGGCGGCAAGTTCGGCGGTGCGGGATACAAGGTCTCGGGCGGGCTGCACGGGGTCGGCGTCTCGGTGGTGAACGCCCTCGCGTCGACCACCATCGTCGAAGTCCACCGCGATGGAAAGATCCACACCCAGTCGTATGAGCGCGGACGCCCGACTACGGCGGTCCGCACCATCACCAAGCCGGAGCTCCCGCTGCCGCCGGTCGTGCCGTGGCGCGAGCACGGAAGGCTCAGCGGAACGGTCACGCGGTTCGCGCCGGATCCGCAGATGTTCCCGGTCATCGAGTGGGACGCCGGCATCGTCACCCAGTGGCTGCGCGAGACCGCGTACCTCAACAAGGGCCTCTGGCTCACGCTGCACGACGAACGGAACGGCGACGAAGAGAACTACTACTTCGACGGCGGGGTCATCAGCTTCGTCCGCCACCTGAATCGGGCGCACCAGAACCTGCACCCGAAGCCCGTCTACGTGGAACGGCCCTACGAGAACGGCACCATCGTCGAGGTCGCGCTGCAGTACAACGACAGCTTCGCGGAGAAGGTCTACACGTTCGCGAACAACATCAACACGATCGACGGCGGCGCGCACCTCACGGGTTTCCGCACGGCGCTCACGCGCACGATCAACGCGTACGCGCGAAAGAGCAACCTCCTGAAGGAGTCCGATCCGAACCTGACCTCAGATGACATGCGCGAAGGTCTCACCGCGGTTATCAGCGTGAAGGTCCGCGAGCCGCAGTTCGAAGGCCAGACGAAGACGCGGCTCGGCAACGCCGAGATCGCCGGGCAGGTCGCGACCGCGGTGAACGACGCGCTCGGCGCGTACCTCGAGGAGAACCCACCGGACGCGAAACGGATCGTCGAGAAGTGCCTCACCGCGTTCCGCGCCCGTGAGGCCGCGCGCAAGGCGCGCGACGTGTTCCGCAAGGGCGCGCTCGACGGCTTCTCGCTTCCGGGCAAGCTCGCCGACTGTTCGGAGCGCGACCCGGAGAAGTGCGAGCTCTTCATCGTCGAGGGCCCGTCCGCCGGCGGGAGCGCGAAGGGCGGCCGCGATCGCCGGACGCAGGCGATCCTTCCTCTTCGGGGAAAGATCCTGAACGTCGAGAAGGCACGCGCCGACAAGATGCTCGGCAACGAGGAGATCAAGGCGCTCATCACCGCCCTCGGCACGGGGATCGGTGACTACTTCGACATCAAGAAGCTGCGCTACGGCCGCACCATCCTGCTGTGCGACGCGGACGTCGACGGGTCGCACATCCGCACGCTTCTTCTGACACTGCTCTATCGGCACTTCCGGCCGCTTGTCGAGGACGGCCGCATCTACATCGGGCAGCCGCCGCTCTACCGCCTGCAGCTGGGCAAAGAGGTCCGCTGGGCCTATTCGGACCACGAGCGCGAAACACCGACGAAGGCACCGACGACGGCAAGGGCGGTCGCGAGCCGGCGATCGCGCGATACAAGGGTCTCGGCGAGATGAACGCGGAGCAGCTCTGGGACACGACCCTGAATCCGGCGACCCGGACCTTGAAGCGGGTGACGCTGGAGGACGCCGAGGAGGCCGACCTGGTGTTCGACGAGCTCATGGGGAGCGAGGTCGAGGGTCGGAAGAAGTGGATCATGGCCAACGCGGACAAGGCGTCACTCGACATCTAGTGGCAAGGCTTTCGGATCTCGGGGTGGATTTCCAGCACTGGTGCTTCGCGTGCGGCCAGCTGAATCCCGGCGGCATGCACCTCGATTTCGAGGTCGCGCGCGACCGCGCGGAAGCGCGCTACACAGCCGAGCGGCGTCACCAGGGTTACGACGGTCTCCTGCACGGCGGCGTCGTGACCGCGCTGCTCGACGAGGCGATGGGCTGGGCCATCTTTCACCAGGGGATCTGGGGCGTCACCGCGCGCATCAACGTGAGCTTCCGTCTCGGGGTTCCCGTGGGCGAGGAGCTGCGTGTCGTCGGCGAGGTGACGCGCGACCGCGGGCGGCTCATCGAGACGCACGGCACGCTGTCGCGCGCGGGCGACGAGACGGTGCTCGCGGAGGCGGACGCGACGTTCCTGCGCATGCCCGAGACGCGCCGCCGCGAGCTCGAACGCCGCTACTCGCGGACCGACGAGGCGTTCGCGCGGGTCCGGGCCGCGATCGAGGCGGAAGAGGCCGTGGAGCACGGACGCACGTGAGCGGAGAGTCCCGGTGATCGAAGAGCCCCGCAACGACCGCGTGATCGGTGTCGAGCTCGAGCAGGAGATGCGCCAGGCGTATCTCGACTACTCGATGAGCGTCATCGTCGCGCGCGCGCTGCCGGACGTGCGCGACGGCCTGAAGCCGGTTCAGCGCCGGATCCTCTACACGATGCACGAGATGGGCCTCCGGAACGACCGGCCCTTCCGGAAGTCCGCTGCGGTTGTCGGCGAGGTGATGGCGAAGTACCACCCGCACGGCGACGTCCCGATCTACGACGCGCTCGTGCGCCTCGCGCAGGATTTCGCGGCGCGCACGCCGCTCGTGCAGGGGCAGGGGAACTTCGGTTGCTTCTCCGGTGACACGAAGGTCGAGCTCTACAACGGCGAACAGCGGACGTTCACCGAGCTCGTCGAGATGGCCCACACCGGCCTCCGCGCGGAGATCTTCACGGTGGACGCACACCGCAACGTCCGCATCAAGCCGCTCCGCGCGCCACGGCTCGTCCGCCGCAACGATCCGGTCGTGAAGGTGACGCTCGAGTCGGGCGCGGAGATCGTCTGCACGCCCGACCACCGCTTCATGCTTCGCGACGGAACATACCGAGAGGCGCAGCAGCTCAAGCCGAAGGACCAGCTGATGCCATTCTCGCGGAGCGCGATCCCCGAGCGGCTGCATCGCACCGGCGCGTTCCCGATCCCGGCGAGCCTCACGCAGAAGGTGAGCAAGGTGGAGCCTGCCGGCCGCGCCGACGTGTACGACCTCACGGTCGACGTGACGCAGAACTTCGCGCTCGCGGCCGGCGTCTTCGCGCACAACTCGATCGACGACGATCCGCCCGCACACATGCGATACACCGAGGCGCGCCTCGCGGCCATCGCCAACGAGATGCTCGCCGACATCGAAAAGGAAACGACCGACTGGGTGCCCAACTACGACAACCGGCACCAGCAGCCGACGGTCCTGCCGGCGCGCTTCCCGAACCTCATCGTGAACGGCTCGGCCGGCATCGCCGTGGGTATGGCGACGAACATCCCCCCACACAATCTGCGCGAGATCGTCGCCGCGACGAAACGACTCATCGACGACCCGGAGCTCACCACGGACGACCTCTGCGAGACGGTCGTCGGTCCCGACTTCCCGGGTGGTGGGGTCATCTACCGCTTCGACGAGCAGCGGAACGTCGAGACCGGCGCGGCGGAGCGCGTCGACGCGATCCGGCGCGCGTACGCGCAAGGCCGGGGACGGATCATCGCGCGCGCCAAGGCGCACAACGAGCAGCTGAAGGGAAATCGCGACGCGATCATCGTCACGGAGCTTCCGTACGCGGTAAACAAGGCGTCGCTGATCGAGAAGATCGCCGAGCTCGTCCAGGCCAAGCGTCTCGCCGGCATCTCGGACATCCGGGACGAAAGCGATCGCGAGGGCATGCGCATCGTCATCGAGGTGAAGCGCGACGACGACGCGACGCTCGTGCTCAACAACCTGTACAAGCACACCGCCATGCAATCGGCGTTCAACTTCAACATGCTCGCGCTCGTCGACGCGCAGCCGCGGACCCTCTCGCTCAAGGAGATCCTCCAGCACCACATCGACCACCGCCGCGAGGTGATCCGCCGGCGGAGCGAGCACGATCTCGCGAAGGCGAAGGAGCGCGCACACATCCTCGAGGGGCTCAAGATCGCGCACGACCACATTGACGAGATCATCAAGATGATCCGTGCGCACAAGGGCCAAGAGGTCGTCCTCGTCGGAAGGATGCGCGAGCAGTTCGGCCTCTCCGAACCGCAGGCCAAGGCGATCCTCGAAATGCAGCTCCGGCGTCTGTCGGGTCTGGAGCGGCAGAAGCTCGACGACGAGTACCGCGACACGATCAAGCTCATCTCCGAACTCGAATCCATCCTCGCGAACCCACGGAAGGTCCTCTTCCTCATCAAGGCCGACCTCGACGAGCTGTCGGCGAAGTTCGGCGACGACCGGCGGACCGAAGTCGTCGACGACACACCGCGCCAGCTCTCGGCCGAGGAGCTCGTCGCCGACGAGGACGTCGTCATCACCGTGTCGACCCGCAACTACGTGAAGCGGATCCCGCTGTCGACCTACCGGGCACAGCACCGCGGCGGCAAGGGGATCATCGGCATGGCCACCCGCGAAGAGGACGACGTCGAGCACCTCGTCGTCGGCCGCAACCACGACCGACTCTACGTGTTCACCGACCGCGGCCGGGTCTTCGCGCTGAAGGCCTTCGAGCTGCCGGACGCGAGCCGCACCGCCAAGGGCACGCCGATGCAGAACATCCTCGAGGCGATGCAGGCGGGCGAGCGCGTCTCCGCGCTCGTCGCGCTCCGCGACACGACCTCGGCCGAGCATCTGGTGATGGCCACCCGCAAGGGGTTCCTGAAGAAGACGCCGCTCGCCGAGTACGCGAACGTCCGTCGCGCGGGCCTCATCGCGATCGCGCTCCGCAAGGGCGACGAGCTCGCCTGGGTGGCCCCCTGTGGGTCACAGGACCGGATCGTCCTCGCGACGCGCAAGGGGAAGGCCATCACCTTCAAGGCGACGGACGCCCGTCCGATGGGCCGGCAGACCCAGGGCGTCACCGGCATCCGTCTCGCGAAGGGCGACGAGGTCGTCGGCATGGGCATCGCCCGCCCACGCATGCAGGTCCTCTCGGTCACGGAGAACGGGTTCGGCAAGCGCACCGCGATCGAGGAGTTCCCGACGCAGGGCCGTGGCGGCCAGGGCGTGATCCTCGCGGCGCTCGGGGCGAAGACCGGGAACGTCGCGGCCATGCAGATGGTCGAAGAGTCGACCCAGGAGATCCTGCTCATCAGCTCGACCGGCGTGGTGATCCGCACGCCGCTGGAGCAGGTCCGCGTCCTCGGTCGCGCGACCATGGGTGTCAAAGTGATGGCCGTTGGCGATGCGAAGATCGCCTCGATCGCGACGTTCACCACCACACGGCCCGCCCAGACCGAGCTCGATCTTCGCCGCTAGCAGCCAGAAAAGAGGGCGGACGGTGTCCGTCCGGCGTACGTTTGACACTCCCCAGTACCAATTTCCCGCGAAAACCCGTTGTCTTGGGCGCTCCCGGCCGCATATGGTTCGGGCAAAGACACGAACGAGCGACGAGCGGCTCTGCCGCGGTGCGCTCAGGGAGGGCTCGGGCTGATCACGCTGGACGACGTCAGCAAGCGCTTTCCGAACGGGACCGAGGCGCTCCGCGATGTCGATCTCGAGATCGCGTCCGGGGACTTCTGTTTCCTGGTGGGTTCGTCGGGGGCCGGAAAGTCGACGATCATCCGCCTTCTCATCCGCGAGGAGCTGCCCACGACCGGACGCGTCTTCGTCGACGGGCAGGACATCGTCGCGATGCGCCACGGTCAGATCCCGCAGCTGCGCCGTCGCGTCGGTGTCGTCTTTCAAGACTTCAAGCTGCTCCCGCGGAAGACCGTCGCCGAGAACATCTCGTTCGCGCTCCTCGTGACCGGACGCTCGGAGGAAGAAGCGAGCGAGGAGACGGAGCGCGCGCTCTCCCTCGTCGGCCTTTCACAGCGGCGCGATCACTTCCCGGATCAGCTCTCCGGTGGCGAGCAGCAACGCACCGCCATCGCGCGAGCTCTCGTGAATCGGCCGTCGATCCTCATCGCCGATGAGCCGACCGGGAACCTCGACCCGGTCACGAGCTGGGAGATCATCAAGCTCCTGCTTCGGGTCAACGAGCTCGGAACCACGATGGTCATGGCCACGCACAACGCCGAGATCGTGAACGCGCTGCGCCGTCGGGTGATCCACCTCGATCACGGCACGGTCGTGCGCGACGAGCGCGAAGGCCTGTACGCCGCATGAGACGGACGGCCTACGTGCTCAACGCCGCGTGGCAGGGGTTCTGGCGCAACCCGGTGATGAGCCTCGCGTCGACGTTCACCGTCGGGCTCATGCTCCTGCTCTTCGCCTTCATGCTGACGACGGACCGGGGGCTGCAGGCGGCCGCGGGCATCCTCGAGTCCAAGGTCGAGCTGGCGCTGTTCCTCGACGACGACGCGAGGGTCTCCGACATCCTCGATCTCCGCGCGCGGATCGAGGCCGACCCTGCCGTCGACCGTGTCGACTACGTCACGAAGGAACAGGCGATGAAACGGCTCGTCGACATCGCCGCGAGTCGTAAGGACATCCAGCTCGTCGACGTCGGGACGAACCCCCTGCCGGCATCGCTCGAGATCAAGCTCGCGCGCGCGCAGGACGCCGCCCGAGTGGGGGCGATCCTCCGGTCGGAGATCGGCAAAGGCGTCGTCTCAGAAGTCGTCGACAACCCGCCGCTCGTCGACAAGCTGCTCACGGTGACGCGGGTGCTCTCGATCGGAGGCGTCGCGGTGCTCGCGATGATGCTGATCGTCACGCTCTTCGTGATCGTGAACACGATCCGGATCGCGGTGCACGCCCGTCGCGACGAGATCGAGATCATGAAGCTCGTCGGGGCGACGGACTGGTTCGTCCGGTGGCCCTTCGTGCTCGAGGGCATGCTGGTCGGGATGCTCGGGGCGGTCGCCGCGCTCGCCGTCGTGCTAACGGCGGCTGGTCCAATCACGAGCTCGCTCGTCGGCTTCCTCGAAATCGTCCCGCTCTCGTTCGGATCGGCGTTCCTCTGGCAGCTCGCCGCGAGCGTCTTCGGGCTCGCCCTCCTGGTGGGCGGCGGCGGGGCGATGCTCTCGGTGCGGAACCACCTCGCCAAGTGACCGAAGGATCTTCTTGACCGTGGTCGCTCGCCGATGCGAGGATTCGCCTCGAATGGGAACTCCCCGGAGCCTTCGGGGAGGTGGGGCATGGAGGAAGCGCTTCGCGAGCGCGACGATGGTCGCGTTCGTGGTCGCGGCGTTCCTCGGCGGCCTTGCCCAGCCGGTCGCCGCGGATGACCCGCTCGGTGACGCCCTCAAGAAGAAGCAGGAGCTCGAGCGCGCCGTCCAGAACGCGCGCGCGAACACCGAGCGCTACCAGGCGGCCGCGAGCCAGTTCCAGGCGGTGGTCAACGATACGAACGTCAAGATCGCGGACCTCGCGGAAAAGGCCGACGCGGCGCAATCCGAGGCCGACCAGCTCTATTACCAGATCCAGATCGCCGAGGAGCAGCTCGCGCTCGTCTCGTTCCAGCTGAACGAGACCCGGGCGCTCGCGGACTCGCTGAACGCCCAAGCGAACGAGGAGTCGAAGCAGCTCGTCACGCGAGAGGATCTCTACGCGAAGCACCTCCGAACGACGTATCGCCAGGCGCTGGTGAGCCCGCTCGAGATGCTCCTGTCGTCGGCTTCGCTCACCGAGTTCGCGAACCGCCTCCAGGCGATGATCTTCATCAACCGGCAGGACGTGCAGCTCGCGAACGACATCCGTGCGCTCCGAGTGGATACGCGGCTCAAGCTGGACGACGCCTCCACCAAGGAGAAAGAGATCCTGGGCCTGCAGGACCAGGTCACGAACACGCGCAAGGTCCTCACGGTCCAGAAGGATCGCTACGACAAGCTCGTGGCCGAGGCGAACACGGCGATGGACGCACAGGATCAGGTCCGCGCGGACGCCGCCACCAACCGCAACGTCGCGGTCGGCCAGGTCGTCTCCTCGAAGGGCCAGACCGCGAACCTCCAGGCGCAGCTCGACCGAGCCGACGCCATGTACGAGTTTCTCGCCGCGCAGGCCGCCGGAAACTGCGGATGTGGCAACTACCTCGGCGCGAAGCTCGCCATCTGGCCGGTGACCGGTCCGATCACGTCGCCGTTCGGGCCGCGCTGGGGTGGCTTCCACAACGGCATCGACATCGCGGCGCCGATGTACACACCGATCCGTGCCGCGGCCGCGGGCGTCGTGGTGACGGTCGGCAAACCGTACTTCGCGTACGGGGACACCGCGGAGATCGTCATCGTCGCCCACGGCTTCAACCTCTCGACGCTCTATGCGCACCTCGACGATCGGCGTCTGCCGCCGGTCCAGGTCGGCCAGCGGGTTTCGGCGGGGCAGACGATCGGTTACGTCGGTATGACCGGGTTCACCACCGGGCCGCACCTGCACTTCATGACCATCGCGAACGGGCGCGCGGTCAACCCGATGACCTACCTGCCCTGACTCAGCGTCTCGTCGCGTCGGCCTAGCCTCCGCGTCTCGACACGGGCTCAGAGCTGCTGGCCGTTCGCCTCGCCTGTCGACGGATATTCGGGCGGTTTTGGCAATGCGACCCCACTTACGTTGACGGGAGGCGGACTCCCGTGTGAGCATCAATTCCGAAGGAAAGGAGGTGATGTGGAGTGGGCGATGCCAGTGGGAATCCAAAGACCCCTGAGAGCTCACTTCAGCCTTCGGAATGCATCCAACTGAGGTGATCGCGAACTAGCGCCTCGGGTCTTTGGTGACCCCGGCAAATCTGCGAAAGCAGGGCGGAGCGGCGGCAGCGATGCCGCCGCTCTTGCTTTTCCGCCTAGTCTCGATTGCCATGCCCGCCCGCAGGACGCGACCGCCGGCCGACGCCGATGCGCCAACGGAAAAACGCGAGGTGCAGCTCGCCGACAACCGCCGCGCCCGATTCGACTATCAGATCGAGGATCGCATGGAGGCGGGCATCGCCCTTCGCGGCACGGAGATCAAATCACTGAGGGCCGGGCGCGCGAACCTTCGCGACGGCTACGCCCGGGTCGAGAACGGCGAGGTCTATCTCCGGAACGTCCACATCGCGCCATGGCCGAATTCGCCCTACGACAACCACGACCCCCTCCGGCCGCGAAAACTGCTGCTCCACAAGGACGAGATCGCGCGGCTCGTCGGCACCGTCGCCCAGAAGGGCTACACCCTGGTGCCGCTGCGGATGTACGTGAAGAGCGGGCGCGCGAAGGTAGAACTCGGCGTCGCGCGCGGACGCAAGCGCTACGACAAGCGTCAGGTCATCAAGGAGCGCGAGGCCACGCGCGAGATGGACGTGGCTATCCGACGGAGGGTCGGTCGAGGCTAATCGCGGCGCTGAAAGGCGCGGACCGCCACGAGCAGCATGACCGCGCCGAACGCGAGCACGATCGCCGCCTCGACCGGGATCGCGAGCGTCTGGTCGAAGATGCTGATCGCGAACCGCTCGACGGGGAACCCGGATGAGCCGAGCAGCACACGGCGGATCGGATCGATCCCGTACGACGCCGGGTTGAGCCGCGTGAGCACGGTCATCCAGCCGGGAAGGCCGACGAGCGGGAAGAGCGCTCCAGAGAGAAAGAACATCGGCATCATCAGGAAGTTCATCACGACCTGGAATCCCTGCATCGAGCGCATGAACGACGCGAGCGCGACGCCCATCGCCGACAGGCCGAACGCGAGCACGAACGTCAGGACGACGACCTGGGCGATCACCAGCGGGGCGAGCGTCACGCCGACGAACGGCGCCAGCACCAGCAGGATGAGCCCCTGGATCATCGCCTGGGTGGCCCCACCCAGGGTCTTGCCGACCGCGATCGCGGCTCGGTCGATCGGCGCGACGAGGAGCTCACGCATGAAGCCGAACTCGCGGTCCCACACGATCGACATGGCGCCGAAGATGGCGGTGAAGAGCACCGACATGCTGATCACACCCGGGTAGATGAACTGCGTGTAGCTGACGCCGGCGCCGCCCGGAGCGCTCGCCCCGAACCCGCCGCCGAGCGAGGACGCGAGACCGGTGCCGAAGATGACCAGGTAGAGCAGCGGCTGGGCGAGCGAAGCGCCGACGCGCGCGCGGTCCCGCCAGTAGCGGATGAGGTCGCGCCACCAGACGATGTAGACCGCCCCGAGGAAGCCCCCGCCCAGGCCGCTGAGCGGCGCGGCCACCGTCGTCGTGCGTTGTGCCGCTGTCGTCATCGCCGACCTCCCCGCCACATGCGGCCCATGTTCCGCATCATGTCCTTCTCGCTCGCCCCCTCGGTCCGGATCGCATGACCGGTGAGCTTCAGGAACACGTCGTCGAGGCTCGGGCGCGAGAGCGAGACGGTGCTGATCGGCATCGAGAGCTCGCGCACGAGGCGCGGCAGGAAGGACGCGCCGTCCGCAACCTCGATGCGGAGCGTGCCGTTCGCGGCGAGAGGCGCGATGTCGAAGCGCTCCTTGATCTCGCGCGCGGCGGCGGGAACGTCGGCGACCGCGAGCGTGATGACGTCGCCGCCGATGCGCCCCTTGAGCTCCGCGGGCGAGCCAAGCGCGGCGATCGTGCCGCGGTCGATGATCGCGATGCGGTCGCAGAACTCCGCCTCGTCCATGTAGTGGGTGGTCATGAAGAGCGTCACGCCCTCACGCTTGCGGAGCGAGTTCAGGTAATCCCAGATGTGCTTCCGCGTCTGGGGGTCGAGCCCGAGCGTCGGCTCGTCCAGGAACAGGATCTGCGGATGATGGAGGACGCCGCGCGCGATCTCGAGGCGCCGCTTCATGCCACCGGAGAAGGTCTTCACCAGGGAGTTCGCGCGGTCCGCGAGCTCGACGACGGCGAGGAGCTCGTCGATGCGCTCACGGCGCAGCGCCCCCGGCACGCCGTAGATGCGACCGTGCAGCTCGAGGTTCTCACGAGCGGTGAGCTGGTCGTCGAGCGACGGGTCCTGGAAGACCAGACCGATCCGTCGCCGTACCTCGGCCGGGTCGTGCGAGACATCCACCCCGGCGACGCGGGCGTCGCCCGCGGTCGGCCGCAGGAGCGTGCAGAGGATGCTGATCGTGGTCGTCTTGCCCGCGCCGTTGGGGCCGAGGAACCCGAAGACCTCGCCTTGCTCGACCGTCAGGTCGATCCCGCGGACCGCCTCGAGCTCTCCGTACTTCTTGACGAGGCCCTTGACCTCGATGACCGCGCTCATCTACTTGCCGTACGCCGCGACGGGCTCGGACTCGCGACGCTGGATCTGCTCGCGCCCGCGAAGGGGCACTTCCTGCAGGAAGAGCGAGATGACCGCGGCGACGGCGGACACGATCGCGGCGTAGACGAACACGTCATGCGTCGCCGAAGCAAGTGCGGAGCGGATCGCGACGAGCAGCTGCGGCGGGATGCGTGCGATGGAGGACGGGTCGAAGATCGCCTGCGCGTTCCCGCTCGCCGCCGCGATGCTCGCGAACTGTGGTGGGACGACCTCCGCGATCTTCTGCGGCAGCTCGTGCGAGAGCACCGCGCCGAGGATGGCGACCCCGACCGTGCTGCCGATGTTGCGCCAGAACTGGATTTGGCTCGAGACCACGCCGAGATAGCGCGCGTCCACGGCGCTCTGCGTGGCGTTGAGATAGAGCGGCATACCGATCCCCACACCGAGCCCCACGAGGACGAGGTCGCGGACGACCTCGATCTCGGGTGTCCCGACACCCACCTGCGCGAGAAGCAACAGACCACCGGTCATGATGACCAGGCCGACCGTTCCGAGGTAGCGGTACCGCTTGATGCGGACCATCAGCTGACCGGTGATGACGCTCGCGGTGATGAGACCGACCATGAGCGGCGTGATGAGGAGACCCGAGTTCGTCGCGGGGATCCCGAGCACGCCCTGATAGATCAGGCTCACGTAGAGGATCGCGCCGAACATCGAGAAGCCCAGGAGGAAACCGATGATGGTCGACACCGCGAACGTCGGGTTCTTCCAGAGATCGAAGGGGACGACCGGATGCGGCGTGCGGCGCTCGAGGACGAAGAAGACGACCGCCATCACCGCGGCGACAGCGAGCAGCGAGAGGACCTCGACCGAGGTGAACTCGTGATCGCGGGTGATCGAGAGCGCGACGAGGAGTGGCACGAGGGTCGCGGCGAGCGCGAACGCACCGGCGAAGTCGATATCCCGCCACGAAGCCTTGTGGACGACCATCGGCAGAGTGATGACGCAGACGGCCACGGCGAGGACGCCGACCGGCACGTTGACGTAGAAGACCCACCGCCAGCTGAGGTTGTCGGTGAGGTAGCCGCCGACGGTCGGACCGACGACCGAGGCGAGACCGAAGATGCCACCGAATACCCCCTGAAGCTTGGCGCGCTGGGCTGGGGCATAGAGGTCGCCGATCGTGGCGAAGACGCTCGCGAAGAGCACTCCGCCGAAGACTCCTTGCAGTCCGCGGAAGGCGACGAGCTCGAGCATATTCTGCGCCTGGCCGCAGAGCGCGGACGCGAGAACGAAGCCGATCATGCCGCCGAGGAGGAACGGCTTCCGCCCGAAGAGGTCACCGAGCTTGCCGGCGATCGGGGTGAGCGTCGTGGACGTGACGAGGTATGAGGTGGCGACCCACGCGTAGTAATCGAGCCCGTTGAGCTCGGCGACGATGCGCGGGAGGGCGGTGCCGACGATGGTCTGGTCGAGCGCGGCGAGGAAGAGCGCGAGCCCGACCCCGACCGTCGCCAGGATCCGAGCGTTGCGGGTCATCTCACCGGACATTGGTCTGCTCCTTGGTCATTGCTTCGAGCGCGTCCTGCACGTCGGAGAGCGCGGCGCGAAGGCGCGCGCGCTTTTCGGCGGGGAGGCTCGCGAGCACTCGCGCGACACGCAGCTTCATGTGGTCGCGATAGCGATCGAGCTCCTTCCGGCCACGTCCGGTCAGCTCGACGAGGACGACGCGCCGGTCATGCGGGTCCTCGAGTCGCCGCACGAAGCCGTCGCGGGTGAGGGAATCGACCTGCTCCGTGAGCGCCGGCGCCGTCATCGCGCAGCGTTGCGCGAGATCGCCGCTCCGCATGGCGTGTTCGCGGAGCTGCCACATCACGCCGGCCCGGTTCACCGACATCGTGCTCTGCTCGCCGCCGAGCATCGACGTCTTGAGGAGGCGCGGCACGGTCGTCAGTAGCAGCCCCGCCAGCTCGAGCTCGTCGCTTCGGGGCGGGCTGGAAGGGTCTCGCAGGGTCGTCGTCATCGAAGTTCGCTCTCCAAACAATTCGGAGACCGAAATATACGGAGACCGCAGCATCGGGGCAAGTCGGAAAGAGTGCGTCGTTCGTCACAGAACGTGCGAACGGATCAGCCGGCCCCGGACTCCACGAACGGCTGTTCGATGTCCGCGGAGAAAAACTTCGTCCGCCCGCACGTCGGGCACCGCGCGGGCGCCTCGGCGCCATGAGTCACGGTCCCGCACGCCTCACAACGAAAGTGTCTCTGTCCGCCCTTCGCGGGAATGACGCTCGGTGATTCAGCCAACAGCTGACGGATCTCCCCGAGCTCGCTCGCGATCCGGAGGGGATCGATGCCCGAGCCTGTCTGGTCCGCCTCGACGAGACGGTTCATGAGCGCATCGAGACGCTCGAGCCCTTCTTTCATGGTTCGATCTCCCGGGGGAGAGGATAGTGCCCGCCGGACAAGTAACGCCCGCAAGCGCCCAGCCCGCGTTCAGAGCGACGCCTCTCGGCACGCGATGGTGTCGTGCACCGCGCGTGCCTTCGAGGCGCCCGTCTTTTGGATCAGGCGGCTTTTTGTGAGGCCGCGCTCCGCGCCGTCGCTGGTCGTGAGCCCGCGACGTATGCGAGCCAGCTGATCACGACGACCGCCGCGTACACGCCGGCGCCAAGCGCCGGAATGCCGAGCATGCGATCAAGCGACCATGCACCAGGCTCCGCGACGCCGTTGATCGCGGCGATCGCCAGGAGGACGAGCGTGAACTCGATGCCGCCCTTGCCGACCCAGAAGCCCTTCGGCCAGTGGACCCTCGCAAGCGCGGTCGCCATCTGGACCGTGACCAGGGCAGCGGTGATCGGCACGAGGAACCCTGCCGCGAGGGCGATCCCGCCAACGAACTCGGTGAGTGCGGTCACAAGACCCCAGAACCTGGCCGGGCGCATGCCCATCCGCGCCATTCCCTCCGTCCAACCGCGGAGCCCGGGGCCGCCCCAAACGCCGAACAACTTTTGTGCACCATGCGCGGCGATCACAAGACCGACGACGGTCCGTGCGAGAGCGAGTGCGAGATCGGTGGAGATGACGGGTGTAGTGAAGGTCATCGAACGATCCCTCCTTCTTCGTCTTTTCGTCCGAGCAACGTGGACCCTAATCGCGATATTCCCCGTCCGAGCGCTCGCTTTGCCGGCCGCACTATGTGCGGATGGACGTGCGCATCGATCACGTCGTCATCCACGTTTCCGACTTCACGCGTTCGGACGGCTTCTACCGGGCGGTTCTCGGCGCCGAGGTCGTGGACATCGATGCCCGCGTCGCGTACCGGATCGGCGAGCAGCAGCTCAACGTTCACGGCCGGGAGGTGCGTCCAGCAATGCTCGCGCGCACCCCGGTCGCTCCCGGGAACAGCGATCTCTGCTTTGAGTGGCGCGGTCCCATCAGCGAAGCGGTGGCCCACCTCACGCGCCACGGCGTCGAGATCGAAGCGGGACCGATCATCCGCGGCGGCGCGAAGGGCGCCGGTACGAGCGTGTATTTCCGCGACCCCGACGGCAGCCTCCTCGAGTTCATCTCATACGTCTGAACCGAATGGCAGGTGTTGTCACGCGTATGAGATCGCGGCCGACCGGAGCGATGCCCGCACGGCGGGGACCTCTCTGTGAGCCCGAAAGTTGATCCCGCAGGCAATAAAGGTCTTCTGGCGCCGCGGCAGATGGCGTACTTTGGGCTCAAGCGAACGACGCGGAGGGTGCGATGGCAGGCAAGCCGACTAAGAAGCAGCTGAGCGACGCGGGTCGGACGCTGCAGAATCCGCATACGCGCGAGTCCAAGGAGTCCCAGGCCGCGAAGGTCTTACGGAAGGGCCGTAAGAACTAGGCCGACCTCCGAGCGACTTCTGCGGATAGCCCGCAGAGTCCGCCAGGGTCGGTGACTTCGGCGACCTCGCGTTTGGAGCTGTCCCAATCTGGAGCTCGACACCCCTCAATCGGCTGCCGGGTTAGAAGTCCCGCTCGTATTCCGATGCGGTTAGGCGCACACAGGAATTCTGAGTCGGCCGATCCGGGTCGGTTCCAAATATCGGGAGCCACCGTGAAACGGTTTCGGTTGCGATCGCTAATGCTGGACCAGAAGCAAAAGCTCGAACACAGCGGCGCGTGCATCAGCAACGCGCACTTTGTCCTTGAGGTTGCCCGCATTGTTGCCCATCGCTCGCTCCCCGCCAGCCGGAAGCGATCGTCGTCCGCTTCAGCAAACCTAAGGGCCCATGCGAAACGGATTGAACCAATCACGTCGAGTGCGTGGAGCGCTGCTCATCACTGACCACGGTCAGATCGACCGGATCGAACTTGCCTAGGTCAGGTGGAACCGTGAGCGCTCATCGAACGGTGCCTGTCGTGCTACTGAGCCGCTCGGGCTATCGAGGATCGACGACGCTCGACGGTAGTCGTTCAGCGCCTTCTTCGAGGTCCGGTCGTTAAGTCCTCAGTCCGGCACCGTGTTCAGCGGACGTGCGCCCGAGTACGTCCTCACGCGACTGCTCCGCGCGCCGCCACGATCCCTGTCCTGCGCCGCCGGCCTGAATGCGTGTGTTTGTCTGAACGTCGCGCCGTGAACTAGGTCAACAGGCTCGGCCGCATGTGCTCGAACGGCGGCGGAACGTTGAACAGACGGAAATACGTCTCGACGTAGGTCATGGCAGCGTCGCAGCACCACGCGGCTAACCGATACGTGGCCACCACCCGCGGGAAGAAGGGTTGCCCTGGACCGGCGAAGGGTTTCGCGGCAACTTCAGTATGCGCAGCCGTTGCTCCATTTGCTGGACGGTCAACGCGCTGGGCTCGTCGGCGACGGTGGTGACCGTTTCGGGAACCGAGTGGGAGAGCGCGTTCTTGACCGCGAGAAGCAGATCGGCATCCTGGCCGATGCGCAATCCGCGGGCGATGGCCAGCACGCCCGCGGCTGATGCCGCGCTGTCGTACTTGT
>VBFI01000101.1 GCA_005889275.1 Chloroflexota bacterium
GCCTGGTCGCCGACCTCTACGCGCTCGCCGACGCGCTCGTGCTGCCGAGCGCCTCGGAAGGCTTCGGCATCCCGCTCCTCGAGGCTGCCTTACACCGCCTCCCGATCGTCTGCAGCGACATCCCCACGCTCCGCGCGCTCGCCGGGGACGCGGCGACCTACGTCGGCGCCGACGCGACCGGCGAGGCCATCGCGGACGCGGTGGAGCAGGTGCTCGACCACCCCGCGGCGCGCCTGCGCTCGCGGGCGCGGGCGCTCGCGTGGTCGAGGGTGCTCGCGGAGCGGGTGGTCCCGCTCGTGCTCGAAGGTAGCCGCTCATGAAGGTCATCGTCGCGGTCGCCGACCCGGAGCGGGACGGCCCGCTCCTCGAAACGGCGGACGCGCTCGCGAATGGCGGCGAGGTCGTCCTCGCGTCGGTCATCGAGGTCACCGGCGATGACACCCTCGCTTCCGCGCAGCCCGAGGCGCGCGGCCGACGGCGCATGCTCGACGCGCTCGCGGCGCAGGCCGGGTCGCGGCATGCCCGCTCGCTGGTGACCGTCGCCCGCGTCGGCTGGGAGGCCATCCGCGACGCCTGCGCGAGCGAACGCGCCGACCTCCTGGTCGTCGGTTGGCGGCGTCCGGGGTGGGACCTCCTCGGGACGACCATCGAGGAGATCCTCCGCGATCCGCCCTGCGACGTCGCCGTCGTGAAGGGCCAGCCGGCACGGGCGCGGCGCATCCTCGTCCCGGTCCGCGGCGGGCGATACGCGCAGCTGGCCGCGCGCGTCGGGATCGGGCTCGCGAAGGCGGACGGCGCGTCGGTGACGCTCCTCCACGTCGCCGACCGAGAGCACCGGACCAGCCTCTATCAGCTCCTCGGCGATCACGCGTACGACGATCGCGTCGAGCGCCTCGTGACTCGCTCCGGTGATCCGGTCAAGGTGATCAAAGAAGAGCTCGCCCAGCACGATGGCCTGGTCTTCGGGGCGACGGGTCGAAAAGGCGCCGAGGATCCGCTCGGTCCCGTCGGCCACGAGATCCTCACCGCGGCCCGCAACGCGGTCCTCGTGCGGACCCGGGCTCCCCTCGGCGCCGCGGCGTTCGAGCCGCCACGACTCCCGTTCGAGCGCGCCGAGCGCAGCCGGGTCCTCGGCGAGATGGTCGACAAGTGGTTCGTGCAGAACACCTTCAGCTCGAGCGAGTTCGCGGACCTCCGCCGTCTCGTCGACGAAAAGGAGCGCCAGAACCTGCGCATCTCCGTCGGTCTCCCGACGCTCAACGAGGAGGCCACCGTCCGCAAGGTCATCCGCGCGATCCGCTCGAGACTGGTCGAGCGCTTCCCGCTCGTCGACGAGCTCGTCGTCATCGACTCCCGCTCGACCGACCGGACACGCGAGATCGCCGCGGACGAGGGCGTTCCCGTCTTCGTGCACGAGGAGATCCTCCCGGAGACGGGCACCTACCAGGGAAAGGGCGAGGCCCTCTGGAAGAGCCTTCACGTGCTGACCGGAGACATCGTCGCCTGGGTGGACACCGACGTGACGAGCGCGCACCCGAAGTTCGTCTACGGTCTCCTCGGCCCGCTGCTCATGCGGCCGGACCTGCAGTTCGTCAAGGCCTTCTACCAGCGCCCGCTGCGCATCGGCGACGACCTCCAGGCGACCGGCGGCGGACGGGTCACCGAGCTCACCGCGCGTCCCATCCTGAATCTCTTCTTCCCCGAGCTCTCGGGGATCGTGCAGCCGCTCAGCGGTGAGCAGGCCGGGCGCCGCGCGCTCCTCGAGCAGCTCCCGTTCTTCAGCGGCTACGGCATCGAGACGGGCCTGCTCATCGACGCCCTCCAGCGCGCCGGGCTCGGCGCGATCGCGCAGGTGGATATGAAGCAGCGCATCCACCGCAACCAGTCCCTCTACGCGCTTTCGATGATGAGCTTCGAGGTGCTGCAGGTCGCCCTGCGCCGCGTCGGTGAGGCGCAGGGAACGCGGCTCCTCGAAGAGGCGAACTTCACGATGAAGCTCATCACCGCGGCGGGCGGGGGCCGCCTCCACCTCGAGATGCGCGACATCATCGACGTCGAGCGGCCCCCGATCGTGACGGTGCCGGCGTACCGAGCGAAGCGGACGGCCGGAGGCGATACTCGCGCGCGTTGAGCGTGCTTCGCACCGCCGCGGAGGTCCGCGGGTGGCGCGCGCGGACCGGCAGGGTGGGCTTCGTTCCGACGATGGGCGCTCTGCATGAGGGGCACGAAGCGCTCATGCGCAGAGCGGCCGCCGAGTCGGACGTCGCGGCGGCGTCGATCTTCGTCAACCCGACCCAGTTCGGCCCCCAGGAGGACTTCCGGTCCTACCCGCGCGCGGAGGCGCGGGACGTCGTCCTCTGCGAGCGCGCCGGCGTCGCGATGGTGTTCGCCCCGAGCGCTCTGGAGATGTACCCCGACGGCGACGCGACGCGGGTCCAGCCCGGGCCGATCGCCCTGCCGCTCGAGGGCGCCGCGCGACCCGGACATTTCACCGGCGTGTGCACCGTCCTGACGAAGCTCTTCGCGATCGTCCGTCCGGACGCCGCCTACTTCGGGCAGAAGGACTTCCAGCAGCTCCGCGTCGTCCAGACGATGAACCGGGATCTCCGCCTCGGCGTCCGCATCGTGGGGTGTCCGACGGTGCGCGACCCCGATGGCCTCGCCCTCTCGTCGCGGAACGGCCACCTCACGGCCGACCAGCGCCGAAGCGCGCTCGCCCTCTCGCGCGGCCTCTTCGCCGGGCGCGATCTCTGGACCGCCGGCGAGCGCGACCCCGCGAAGCTTCGCCTCGCGGTCGAACGGATCGCCGCCGGACCCGGCGTCGCGCTCGAGTATGTCTCCGTGGCGGACCCCTACACGCTCGAGGAGCTCGGCGGGCCACAGGGCAAGGTCCTCATCTCGCTCGCCGCGCATGTCGGCAAGACGCGGCTCATCGACAACGTGCTGCTCGGCATCGAGGTCGGCGAGGTCGAGTGACGCTCGCCGAGGAGGCCCGCAGCGTCCCGGAAGGTCCCGGTGAGCTCGGTCTGTCGCTGCGAGAGCGGCGCGGTCAAGCGCTGCTCGGGACGATCACCGCCGCGCACTTCTCGCACCACGTCACGAACTCGCTCCTCAACCCGCTGCTTCCGCTCATTCGGGACGCGTTCGCGATGAGCTACGCGGAGAGCGGCTTCGCCGTGTCCGCGTTCAGCATCGCCTCGGGGCTCGCGAACGCGCCGTGGGGCATCCTCGCCGACCGCGTCGGCTCGCGGACGGTCATCGTCGGTGGCCTTCTGCTCATGGGCGCGGTGAGCGTCGCGCTGACCACGGCCGGGTCGTACTGGCAGCTGCTCTTCTTCCTTCTGCTCATGGGCGTGGTCTCCGGCTCGTACCACGGACCGGCGGCGGCGCTCATCGCGCGCACCTTCGGCGCGCGGCTGCGCGGAACGGCCATGGGCATCCACATCACCGGTGGGCATCTCTCGTTCTTCGCCGCGCCCGCGGTCGCGGGCATCCTCGCGACCGCGACGGGGTCATGGCGCACCCCGTATCTCTGGTTCGCCATCGCGCCGATCGCCTTCGGCGGGCTGCTCTGGCTCGTCGCCCCGCGCGTGCAGGAGCGAACCGAGCCCGGCGACCGGTTCGCCGCGGTCCGCGAGATCGCGAACGTGTTCCGCGACGTCGGGCCGATCGTCTCACTCTCGATCGCCTTCCAGTTCGGGCTCGCGGCGATGCTCGCGTTCCTCGCGCTCTATTTCGTCGACGCGCGCGGGATCTCGCCCGGCCTGGCCGCCGTCCTCTTCGGACTCCCGCAGCTCGCCGGCGTGATCGGCGCGCCGCTCGGAGGCTATCTGTCGGATCGCTTCGGCCGCAGAGCGGTCATGCTCGTGGGGCTCACGCTCCTCGGCCCCGCGGTCCTGGCCATCGCCGTCGTGCCGAACGAGGGGCTCCCGCTCGCGCTCGTCGGCTTCGGCCTGCTCTTCGCGATGCGGACGACCGTCACCGAAACGCTGGTCATGGACACCGCGCCGGCGGGACGGCGCGCGACCGTGCTCGGCGCGTATTACCTCGCGAACGCGCACGTCGGCGGGATCGGGGCCCCGCTGTTCGGCTTTCTCGCCGAAGCGGTCGGCATCGCGAGCGCGTTCAACTGGATCGCGACGGCGTTCGTCGGGCTCTCGGTGGTGACCCTCGTCTTCGGCAGGCGCCTGCGCTGATCAGCCCGGCGCCAGCGAGGAGACGAGAAGGGTCATCGCCTGATTCAGCGGCGCGGCGACGCCGCGGAGCTCGCCGTGCCGGTAGACGGCTCCGTTGATCGCGTCGACCTCGGTGGGACGCCCGGCCTCGACGTCCTGGAGCATCGACGAGCGGTTGCTGCCGGTGAGCGCGGCCATCGACCGCCACTGCTCCACCGCCTCGTCCTGGGCGAGGGTGACCCCGTACGCGCTCGCCACGCGCGCGACTTCGCGAGCGAGTCCGTCGGCGACCAGGGCCGCGGCGGGGTCGGCGAGAAGGTCGGCGTTCGTCTTGCGCATGAGCGCGGTGAGCGGGTTCACCGCCGCGTTCGTCACGAGCTTCCGCCACACCGACGGCCACGGATCGTCCACGACGGTCACGTCCATGCCGCCCGCGCCCAAAAGCGAGGCGAGCTCCTCCAGCCAGGCGCGCGGTGCCGCGCTCTCGGGGCGGCCGAGCTCGATCTTGCCCGGTCCGGTCGCGCGCAGCCTCCCGTCGACCATGGCCGCGCCGACGTAGATCACGCCGGCCGTGACGCGCTCGTGCCCGACGTGGTCGGCGAGGATCTCGTAGTTGCCGAGGCCGTTCTGGACGGTGAGCGCGACGCCGTCGGGCGCGATGATCTTCGCCGCGACGTTCGCCGCCCACTCGGTCCCCGGGGTCTTCGTCGCGACGACGGCGGCTTCGACCGGGGGCTCACCCGGCCGGAGCGGCGCTTTCGTGCGGTCGACCTCCACGAGCTCGGCGCGGCCCTCGAGCGCGCGGGCCACGACGTGTCCGATCGCGCCCATGCCCAGGATCGCGACCCGCACTAGCCCACGTCCTCGGGCTAGCCCGCCTTCTGCTGGGCCATGCTCCGCTGGAGCGAGAGGAGCTCGCTCTCTTTCATCGTGAAGGTCTCGTCGGCGGTTGGGAACGAGCCCTCGCGGACCTCGCGGTCGAACTCGCGGAGCGCGCCGACGACCTGCGCCCCGAGGTCCGCATAGCGCTTCGCGAACTTCGGCTTGAAGTCTCCGAAGAGGCCGAGCACGTCGTGGAGCACGAGCACCTGTCCATCACAGTCGACGCCCGCGCCGATCCCGATGGTCGGGATCCGCAAGTGCTCGGTGGCGAGCGCGGCGACCGGTGCGGGCACCGACTCGAGCACGATGGAGAAGGCGCCGGCGTCTTCGAGCGCGAGCGCGTCGTCGATGAGCTTGCGCGCGGCGCGCGCGGTCTTCGCCTGCACCTTGAACCCGCCGAGCTGGGCGACGCGCTGCGGGGTCAGGCCGACGTGCGCCATGACCGCGATCCCGTTGGCCGTGAGCGCGCGGACCGTTTCGACGACCTCCGCCCCGCCCTCGACCTTCACCGAATCCATGCCCGCCTCCTTGAGGAAGCGCGCGGCGTTGTGCAGCGCATCCGCCGGGCCGGCCTGGTACGAGCCGAACGGCATGTCGCCGACGAGCAGCGGCCGGCTCGCGCCGCGGGAGACGGCGGCGGCGTGTCTCACCATGTCGTCCATGGTCACGGGGACCGTGGTCGGATAGCCGAGCACGACCATGCCGAGCGAGTCGCCGACGAGGATGACGTCGATGCCCGCCTGGTCGACGAGGCGCGCGAACGCGGCGTCGTACGCGGTCATCATCGTGATGCGTTTTTGGTCCCGCTTCATCGCGACGAGGTCGGGGACCGTGACCTTCCGGGGAGCCGGCGCGCTCGCGCCGCCGTACTGATCGCTCATTCGTGACCTCCGTCCAGGCCGGCTTCGTGCCGGTCCCGGCGTCGGTCCTCATCGTACCGCGCGGCGGTATCAAGCTCGCGGCGCATCTTCGTCCTGCCACAGCCGGCGCATCTCCTCGGATCCCGCGAGCAGCTCCTCGAGCGATCCCTGCGCCTCGACGCGTCCGTCCTTCAAGACCACGATCCGGTCGGCGCGGCGGAGCGCGGGCCGGCGATGCGAGACGGCGAGGACGGTCGCCGAGGCGGCCGCGCCGAGAACGCGCTCCCAGAGAAGCCGCTCCGTCTCGACATCGAGGGCGCTCGAGAGGTCGTCGACGACGAGCAGCTCGGCCTTGCGGACGAGCGCGCGCGCCGCCGCCGCGCGCTGCAGCTGTCCGCCGGAGAGCCGCACCCCACGCGAACCCACCATGGTGTCGAGGCCGTGCTCGAACTGCGTGAGGTCGGCTTCGAGCACCGCGGCCGTCACCGCGGCGGGCAGGCCCGCCATCCCGGCGAAGCCGAGGAGGATGTTCTCGCGGAGCGAGTCGCTGAAGAGCCGAGGCACCTGCGGGACATACGAGGACCACGGAGGCACGAAGAACGCCGCCGGATCGGCGACGAGGCTGCCGTTCCAGCTGATGTCCCCGGCCTCGCGCGGGAGGAGGCCAAGGAGCACGCGCAGGAGCGTCGTCTTCCCCGCGCCGACGCGGCCGGTCACCACCGTGAAGGTCCCGCGCTCGACCGTGAACGAGACGTTCGCGATCCCCGGCCGGCGATCGCTCACGCTCGCGTCGCGCGCGAAGTGATAGCTGAGCCCGCGCACCTCGAGCCGCCGCAGCGGCAGGACGGCGGAAGCGGGCGCGGCCGCGGGGCGGGCGCCCTGACGCGTCAGCGGGCCGACGAGATCGAGCCGCGTGTGCCGGACCAGCGCGTCGGCCGGCACGCCCGACGCGCCACCGCGCATCAGGGCGAGCATCCGCGCGATCGAGACTCCGAGCTGCTTGTACTGGGTCAGGAAGAGCCCGACGAAGCCGCTGAAGTCCGTGACGAAGCCGAGATACGACACGAACAGGGCGAAATCGCCGATGGTGAAGCTGCCATCGTGCATCGCGCGGGCGCCGAGCAGGAGGATGAGGCCGGTGCCCACGTAGACCGTGTTCCAGTAGATCGCCTGCGTGAACAGACCGAAGCCGAGCTCGCGGAGGACCGCGCGGCGGCGCAGGTCGCTCAGCCTGCGAAAGTGCTCGACGACCCCGCGTTCGGCGCGCGCGATCTGGACCGCCTGCACCGCGCCGAGGATCTCGCCCAGCGCTCCGGTCACGCGGCTCGTCGCCTGCTGGCTCGCGGCGCGCGAGCGTTGCAGGCGGCGCGTCGCGATCTGCGCCACGAAGACGATCAGGACCATCGGGACGAAGACGAAGATCGCGATCGTCGCGTTGACCCGGACGAGGATCGCGATCGCGAGGACCGCGAACACCGAGTAGCTGATCATGTCGATCGTCCAGTCGGTGCCGTCCTCGGCGTGCTGGACATCGTCGCGGAAGATGCTGAGGGCCTCGCCCGGCGTTCGGTCGAGAGCGCGCGCGCCCGGCCGGCGGAGGATCTCCGCGAGCATGTTCCGCTGCAGCACCGCGCTCAGGCTGAAGCGAAAGACCGAGTCAACGGCCATGCCGGCTGTCTGGACGGTTGCCCCGGCGATGCCCGCGCCGACGAAGAGCGCCGCGAGCCAGAGGATCCCGGCCGCGTCGGGCCTGCCGAATTGCAGGGCATCGAACGCGCGCTGCGCGACGAGACCGGGCAGCAGGCGCGCGGTGTAGACGCCCGTCCAGAGGATCCCGTCGGCGACGTACAGCCACGGGCGGTACGTCGCCATCCGCCAGAGGAAGCGGCCCGTGCCGAGCGCCTCGGCGCTCACACCAGCACCGGCTCGAGGCCGGTTCGCAGCAGATCCGCGAAGCGCGACGTCGCATCGCCGGCGAGGGCCACGCGGGCGCCGTGCTCCACGACGCGTCCGCCCTCGAGGATCAGGATCTCGTCGCAGCGCTCGACCGTCTCGAGCCGATGCGCGATGACGATGCCGGTGCGGCCGGCGAGGAGCGCGTCGATCGCGCGTTCCACGTGCCGCTCGGTCGCCGGGTCGAGCCGGGAGGAGGCCTCGTCCAGGATGACGAGCCCCGGATCACGCACGAAGACCCGCGCGAAGGCGAGGAGCTGGGCCTCGCCCGCCGATAGGGCCGTCGCGCTCATCTCGTGGTCGAGCACCCCGTCGGCCCCCGCGCGGCCGGGCAACGCCCGCAGCCAGCCGCCGAGGCCGATCTGCTCGATGACCGCGACGATCCGCGCGTCGTCCACCGTTCGATCGAAGAAGGTCAGGTTGTCGCGGACCGGCGCCGCAAAGAGCTGCACGTCCTGGGTCACCAGGGTCGCGCGCTCGCGGACCTCGCCAAGCCTCGCGTCTCGGAGGTCGACGCCGCCGAGGCGGATCGCCCCCGAGGTCGGGTCGTAGAAGCGGAGCAGGAGACGGGCGAGCGTCGTCTTTCCGCTGCCGGTGCGGCCGAGGAGGCCGAGCACGCGACCCGGCGCGAGCCGCAGCGAGATGTCGCGCAGGACGAAATCGTCGGTCGTCGCTTCGGCCGCCGTTCGTTCGTAGGCGAAGGACACCGCGTCGAGCTCCACCGCGAGCGGCCCGCCGGGGAGCGCGACCCCGCGTCCCTCGGGCAGCCGGGATCGGGTCTGGAGCAGCTCGTCGATGCGGCCGACGCTCGCGACCGCACGCTGCATGTCCTCGAGCTGCCGCCGCAGCTGTTCGATGGGGCGGCGGAGCATGTCCGTGTAGTTGAAGAGGAGATAGACGGTCCCGAGCGTGATCACGCCGAGGCTCCAGAGGTACGCGCCAACCCCGAACGCCACGGCGTTGCCGAGGGCGAAGGTCACCATCGACGACGACCACAGCACCGTCCCCGCGAAACCCGCCCGCCACCGCGCCACGAGCCAGTTCTCGTGCTGTCGCGCGAGGCCGCTCATGACGTGACCTTCGGCACCGCTGGACCGGATGTCCTCGGTTCCCGCGAGGCGCTCGCCAAGGAAGCCGTAGAGCTGAGCCGACACCTCGCGGACCTGTCGCCAGTACTTCACGGCGAAGTTGCGGAGCGGCCCGGCCATCGCGAACAGCGCGACCGCGGCGAAGACCGCGAGCGCGAGCCCGGCCCGCCAATCCTCGCCCGCGACCACAAGGAGGATGCCGAGGAGCAGCAGCAGGTTGCCGAGGACGTTCACGACGAACCGCGAGAAGAACGCCGCGAGCGCGGTCACATCGCCG
Organism: Chloroflexota bacterium; assembly: GCA_005889275.1. Taxonomy (GTDB): domain Bacteria; phylum Chloroflexota; class Limnocylindria; order P2-11E; family P2-11E; genus 3-1-20CM-2-70-9. The sequence goes on from VBFI01000101.1 coordinate 9,236, forward strand.
TCGATCCGCTCGATGAGCTCGCCCGGCGTCCGCGCGTTGTGGAAGCCGAGGTCGAGCTCGAGACAGTGGAGCGCGAGGTCCGCGCGCAGGGCGTTCGTCGCCGTCCAGCCGACGTCCTCACCGACGTACTGGGCCCAGGCGGTCAGGAGCTGCGTGACGAGCGCGACCACGACGTAGCCGAGCGCGACGAGAGCGAGGGTCTCGACGGCGACGCCGCCGATCGCGCCGTCGATGAAGTACCGCAGGAGCTGCGGTCCCACGAGCTGGAGAGCGATGCTCACGAGGAGAAGCGCCGCCAGGAGCGCGGCGCGCCGCCACTGTGGCCCGACGTAGGTGCGGAGCAGCTCGACATAGCGGCCCTCGAGTCGCATGGCGTGAGTCTCGCAGAGGCCCTTTAGGTGGCGGCGAGCTCGTCGATCAGCGCGGGAAGAGACGCGAGGTCGCGGACGACGCGCGTCGGCGACGATTCGAGAGGCTCGCCGTGGCGATCGACGAACACCGTCCGGAACCCAAGCCCCGCCGCGGGTCGCATGTCGTGGTACTGGCTCGCGCCCACGTGCACCGTCCGCTCGATGGACGCGCGGCTTCGCTCGAGGAACGTGCGCCAGTGGCCTGGCGCCGGCTTGTAGCTGCCGCAGTCCTCCGCCGTGATCGCGAGGTCGGGCCGTATCCCCAGGCGCCCGATCGAAAGCTCGAGGAGGTCGCGGTCCACGTTCGAGAGGATCGCCACGTAACGCTTTCCGTCGGCGAGCGCGCGGAGCGCCGCGGGCACCTCCGGGAATGGGCGCCAGTCGGCGAGCGACGCGGGGAGCGGCGACGGCTCGTCCTCGCCGATGGGCGCGTCGAGCGAGCGGAGCACTCGTCGACCCACCCGATCGAGCACATCCTTATAGAGGTGGTAGCCCTCGCGCTCGAAGTTCGCCTCCATGGCGATGTACCACTCCGCGAGCGCCCGCCGGTCCGTCCCCGGCCCGAGATGCGGCAGCAGGGCGTCGGTGATGCCGCGCTCCCAGTCGATGAGCGTGCCGTAGCAGTCGAAGGTGACCCACTCGACGTCCGCCACGGCTATGCGCGCCTCTGCGCGGGCCGCACGCCTAGCGGAGCCGCGGAAGGATCGATGTGGCGAAGTACGCGCTCTGCTCGAAGCGTTCCAGCGCGACACGGGTCGGCGTCGGCGTTGCGGGGTGGCCTTCGGCGTTCGAGAGCGCGCCGATCCGCTTCAGCGCCATCGCGGGATCGAGACCCGCGGCGCGCGCGGCGAGGTAGACGTCACCGACGGACATGAGCCAATCACGGTAGTCCCGGCGCTGGTCGTCGATCGACGCGGCCGCGAGGGCGCGGTCGAGCCACTCGGCCCGGTTCCCTTTCTCGAGCAGGCGGGCGCAGTGGCCGACGTACTCGTCCAGGAGGCGACGCAGCTCGTGCTCGTGGACGACGCCACGGATGAGCGCGCACCGCTGCGGGTCCGCGCCGGCGTACTGATCGCAGATCTCGTCGAGGAGCGCGAAGACCTGCTCGGTCGGGCCGGGCCCCACTCCGGCGGCCGCCGCGGCGGCCGGCGGCATTCGCGACATGAGGGTCGAGAGCTTTCCCTCCTTCGGCCGGAACTTCGCGCTGAACGCGCGCTCCCGGGCGTCCTGCCAGCGGCGGATCGGCCCGTCGAACGCCGCGATCCGCGTCTCGAGCGACGAGATGTCCTCGGTCATCGCGCGAGCCGCTCGGCGAGCTTCGCGACGAGGCGGCGCGCGACCTCGGTCTTCGCGAGCACCGGGAGCTGCTCGACGCCGTCGGCACTGACGAACGCGACACGGTCCTCATCGGATCCGAAGCCCGACCGCGGATCCGTGACGTCGTTCGCGACGACGAGGTCGAGCTTCTTTTCGCGCAGCATCCGTCCGGCTTCGGCCGTCGCCTCGCCGGTCTCGGCCTTGAAACCGATCACGATCGTTCCCGGGCGCCGCGCGGCCATGATCGCGGTCAGGACGTCGGGGTTCTCGGTCATCCGCAGAGTCATCTCGCTCCCGAGGTCCTTCTTCTTCAGCTTCTTCGTGGCCGTTTCGATCGGCCGGTAGTCCGCGACGGCCGCGGCCATGACGACCACGTCGGCGCGAGGAAGCTGCGCGAGGACCGCGTCCTTGAGGTCGTCGGCGCTCTCGATCGGGAACGTGCGCACGCCGGCGGGCGGAGTGAGCGCGGTGGGTCCGGTCACGAGCGTCACCTCGGCCCCCGCGTCCCGCGCCGCGGCGGCGATCGCGTAGCCCATCTTTCCGCTCGAGCGGTTCGACACGTAGCGGACCGGATCGATCGCCTCGAGGGTCGGCCCGGCGGTCACCACGATCGATTTCCCGGAGAGCGCGCCGGAGACCGAAAGCGCCGCCTCGATCTCCGCGGCGATCCGCTCGATCGACGCGAGACGGCCCGGGCCGACGTCGCCTGAGGCGAGCGGCCCGGTCTCGGGCTCGACGATGCGGACGCCGCGCGCGCGCAGCCTGGCGACGTTCTCCACCGTCGCCGGGTTCCGCCACATGTGCGTCTCCATCGCCGGTGCGACGATCACCGGCGCCGACGTGGCGAGCACCGTCGTCGCCACGAGGTCGTCGGAGAAGCCGTGCGCGAGCCGCGCGATGACGTGCGCGGTCGCCGGCGCGACGACGACCACCTCGGCCTGCCGGCCCATCGCGACGTGGCCGGCGGCGCGCTCGTCCTGCATCGCGAACATCTCGACCTCGACGGGCCGGTACGTCAGGGCCTGGAAGGTGAGAGGCGTCACGAACTCGGTCGCGCCTTTGGTCATGACCACCTGCACCGTCGCACCCGCCTGCACGAGACGACGCGCGAGCTCGATGGTCTTGTACACCGCGATCGAGCCGGTGACCGCGAGGACGACGAAGCGCCCGCGCATACCGTCCATCACGCGTTCAGCTCCCAGAGAAGGCGTAGCCCCTCGAGGGTCAGGTCCTCGTCGACCCGCTCGATGCCTTTCGCCAGCGGGGCGATCGTGGAGGCGAGGCCGCCCGTCGCGACGATGCGCGGCGTCGCCGGCTCGAGCTCCCCGCTCAGCCGGACGAGGAGCCCTTCGACCAGGCCGACGTATCCGAAGACGATCCCCGACCGCAGGCAGTCCGCCGTGTTCTTGCCGATCGCCGCGGCCGGCGGCGCGAAGGGCACACGGAAGAGCCGCGCCGCCCGGACGAAGAGCGACTCCGCGGATACCTCGAGCCCCGGCGCGAACGCGCCGCCGAGGAAGTCGCCCTCCGCGCTGACCACGTCGAAGTTCGTGGTCGTCCCGAAGTCCACGACGATGGCCGGGCCGCCGTACCGGCGGTGCGCGGCGAGCGTGTTCGCGATGCGATCGGCGCCGACCTCGGAGGGGTTGTCGACACGAAGGCGCACGCCGGTCTTCACCCCGGGACCGATCACCAGAGCGGGGCGATCGAGCGCGCGCTCGGCGAGCGCGGCGAAGGACGCGGTGAGCGGTGGGACCACCGACCCGAGCACGACCGCGTCGACCTCGTCGAGCGAGAGATCCTCGCGCGCGAGGAGCGCGTCGACCATGATCGCGAGCTCGTCCTCCGTTTGATCGCTCCGCGTCGCCGTACGCCAGGTCGCGACGAGCTTCGCGCCGTCGTACGCGCCGAGCACGATGTTCGTGTTCCCCACGTCGGCCGCGAGGAGCACCGTCACCTAATCGTCCGCCTCGGTCGCGCCGGTCCGGAGGTTCGACTTCCCGATCTGCGCCTTGAGGCGCTTGGCGACGTTCGGCGGAACGAGGTTGTCGATGGGTGCGCCGAACGCGGCGAGCTCCTTCACCCGCGACGCCGACACGAAGAGATACTCGGGCGCCGTCATCAGGTAGACCATCTCGATGCCCGCGTCCAGCCGACGGTTCATGTTCGCCATCTCGAACTCGAACTCGAAGTCGGAGAGCGCCCGGATGCCCCGGACCACGAAGTTCGCGCCGCACGCACGAGCGAACTCGACCTGGAGCGCGTCGAAGGCCTTTACCTCGACGTTGCGGTACTTCGCGCACGCCTCGCGCATGAGCTGGATCCGCTCGTCGGCCGTGAACACCGTCTTCTTCGCGAGGTTGCGGCCGACACCGACGACGACGCGATCGAAGAGACGCGACGAGCGCTCGACGATGTCGAGGTGTCCGTTCGTCGGCGGGTCGAACGAGCCGGGGTAGATGGCGACGCGATCGGTCATGCGGTCGCGATACCTCCTTGGCGTGCACGCCGCCCGCGAATCGTACAGGCCGCTCCGTACTCTAGGGACGTGGCGGAGCGGGATCGGTATCCGACCTTCTCGGATGCGGAATTCGCGCGACGGCTCGCCGCGGTCCGCGCCAAGATGGACGAGGGTGATCTCGACGCGCTCCTGCTCTACGCGGCCGGACGCGCGCCGGACATCCAGTACCTCTCGAGCTGGCCGGGGACGCGCGAATCGATCCTCGTCGTGCCGCGTGACGCGGAGCCGACGCTCCTCGTGCAGCTTCACAACCACGTGCCGAACGCCCGTCGCGTCGCGATCACGGCCGACGTCCGCTGGGCGGGGCCGTGGCTTCCGGACACGGTAGTCGCGGCGCTCCACGCCGTTCGTCTGCACGAGGGCCTCGTTGGCCTCGCCGGCGCGTGGCCCTCACGTGAGGTCGACGCGCTCAAGGTCCTGCTCCATGCCGTCGGCTTCGCCGACGCGTCGCACATCGTCCGCGACCTCCGCATGGTGAAGAGCACCGAAGAGCTGGACCGCCTCCGGATCGCGGGGCGCCTCACCGATGCGTCCATGCGCGCGCTCGAGCGCGAGGTGCGGCCGGGGATGCGCGAGCACGAGCTCGCGGCGATCGTCGAAGGCGCGTACCTGCGTGAAGGCGGGACCAACGCCATCCACTTCATGGCCACGACACCGATGCGCGCGCCCCGGATCGGAGTCCCGTCGCAGGTCCCCTCGTCGCGGACGATCGAGGTCGGCGACGTGCTCATCACCGAGATCGGAGCGGAGTGGTGGGGCTACGCGGGCCAGATCCACCGCGCCTACGCGATCGGCGCCGAGCCGACCGATACGTATCGCCGGCTGCACGCGGTCGCGGTCGAGGCATACGAGCGCATCGCCGGCGTGCTGAAGGACGGCGCGACGGTCGCCGACGTGCTCGACGCCGCGGAGGTCATCGACGAGAGGGGCTTCACGGTGTACGACGATCTGCTCCATGGCACGAGCCAGCTTCCGCCGATCATCCAGACGCGTCGCACCAGGCGCGGCGAATGGCGCGAGGACTTCGTCTTCCGCGAGCACATGGTCGTCGTGGTGCAGCCGAACGTCGTGACCGACGGTTCAGGCCGGGTCGGCCTCCAGGTCGGCGAGACGCTTCACGTCACGAAGGACGGCGTCGAGCGGCTCCACGACTATCCGATGCGCTTCATCGTCTGCGGGAGTTAGCCGGTTGGGAGGGGCGTCGCGTCGCGAAGCCGGTAGGTCACCGCGCGGAGGATCTTGATCGCGATCTCGCCGTTTTGATAGAGGACGTCGCGGAACTGCGCGTGCCCGAGGATGAGGCAGCGCATCGGGGTCGCCGCGCGAACGGTCGCCGAGCGACGCGACCGGCGGGAAAGTCCATCTCCTCAACCCGGGTGAGGATGAAACGGAGCTCTTCGTCGCTGCAACCCGCGAAGAGCGGGACCGCCCGGAGCCGCGCGACGCGAGCGTCCGCCACGCGCGCAGTCTATCCGCGGCTATGCGACGCGCTTCCCCGAGGCGTAGACCTCGCCGACGAGCGGCGCGCCCATCCGGTAGGCGAGCTCGCGCTCGTCATCGGTGTCGAGGATCAACAGGTCGGCACGGCGTCCGGCCACGAGGGCGCCGGTCCGTCCGCCGCGACCGAGCGCGTGTGCCGCGTTGATCGTCGCGCCGACGATCGCCTCGTGCGGCGTGAGGCCGCAGAGCGTGACCCCGAGGGCGATCGCCGTGGGCATGCCTTCGACCGGCGAGGTGCCCGGGTTGTGATCCGTCGCGAGCGCGACGGGGACGCGTGCCGCGATGAAGCGCCGGGCATCGGGCGGGGCGTACCCGACGAAGAACGCGCTCCCCGGCAGCAGCACCGCGGGCGTCTCGGAGCGGGCGAGCGCGCGAAGTCCCTCCGCGGAGGCGTGCGCGACGTGATCGGCGGAACGGGCGTGCGCGCGCGCAGCGAAGCCCGCCGCGCCCACGTCGTTGAGCTGGTCGGCGTGCATGGTGACGGCGAGACCGGCCTTCTTCGCCGCGTTGAAGAGGGGGCGCACGTCGTCCACGTCGAAGACGCCCTTCTCGACGAACGCGTCGACCGCCTCCGCGAGCTTCTCGCCGACGATCGTGCCGAGAGCCGCGATGGTCTCCTTGATGAAACGGCCGCGCGCGTCGCCGTAGGCGGCCGGAAGCGCGTGCGCGGCGAGGTACGTGACCGCGACGTCGATCGGCGCGACCGCGCGGGCGCCGGCGATGAGCCGAAGCTGACGCAGCTCCTCGGCCGGCTCGAGGCCGTAGCCACTCTTCACCTCGATCGTCGTCGTGCCGAGCTCCGCGGCGTCGCCGATGCGGCGCTGCAGGAGCGCGAGGAGCATCTCGTCGCTCGCCTCGCGGGTCGCCCGGACGGTAGCGTGAATGCCTCCGCCGGCCGCCAGCACCGCGAGGTAATCGGCGCCGCTGCGGCGCGTCGCGAACTCTTCCCACCGCTCTCCCGCGTAGCAGAGATGGGTGTGCGGGTCGACGAAGCCGGGCATGACGACGCGGCCAAGGACGTCGCGGTCGATCACGCCCTCGACCAGCTCGATGAGCCGGTACGTGTTCCCGTGGCCGGTCGCGACGATCGCGCCATCCCGCGCCGCCACCCACCCGTCCGCGAGGACGCCGACGTCTCCGGCCGCGGGCCCGACCCGCGGACGCTCCTCTTTCAGCGGGGCGAGCGTGAGAAGGCGGGCTCCGCGGAGGAGCAGGTCCGCCTCGAGGCCTCGGGCCCCGGCGGGACGTGGCGCCTGGGTCATTCGAGGAAGTGGGTCTCGATCACCCGGTCGCGGGTGAAGCCCTCGAGCCTGAGCGCCTCCGCGGCGACCTGAAGGGCGGCGTCGAGCGGGATGAGGCCGATGAGCTCACCACGTTTCACCTCGACACCCGCGGCGTTGGCGCGCGACTCGACCTCGCGCCAGACGCGCGCGAGCGACGTCTGCGTGAAGTCAAGGAGGTTCATGGAGACCTGCGCCCGAGGCGGGTCCGTGAGCATGAAACCCTTCGCCTGGATCGCGGGGAGGCCGCCGGAAGACTCGCGGATCTCTTTCGCGATCCGCTGCGCGAGCCGGAGATCGGTCGAAGCGAGCTCGATGTTGAAGGCGATGAGGAAGGGACGCGCGCCGACGACGATCGCGCCAGCCGATGGATGCACGCGGCGTGGACCGAGATCCGGCGCGTGCGTCGTGTCGATGAGCGCGCCGAGCCCCTCGTACTGCGGCTGACGGATGTCGGGGAGCCGCACGCGCTCCGGGCGCATCGCGGCCTTCGCGTAGAAGTAGACCGGCACGTCGTGCCGCGCCGCGACCTCGCGCCCGAAACGGTGCGCGAGGGCGACGCACTCGTCCATCGTGACCCCGGCGAGGGGGACGAAGGGGACGACGTCCACGGCACCGAGCCGCGGGTGCTCTCCCTTGTGAGTACGCATGTCGACCTCATCAAAGGCGAGGTCGACGAGCGCGTGGGTCGCCTGCATGACGGGCTCGGGCTCGCCGGCGTAGGTGAAGACCGAGCGGTTGTGGTCGATGTCACTCGTGCGGTCGAGGAGGCGGACACCGTCGACGCCGCGGATCGCGTCGGCCATGCGATCGATGACGTCGCCGCGCCTTCCCTCGCTGACGTTCGGCACGCATTCGACGAGCCGGCTCATCGGCGCCGAGTGTGCCACGGCGGCGTTCGGACATTCGTGGTGATCACCCGCTCGCCGCGGGCGATCACCACGGTGCGCGCTCTTCCTACCGGGTCGGGCTGCCCGCCATCTGCGGCATCTCGAGCACACCGGCCTGCATCGCGATGGTGTACGCGTCGTTGATTCCCCAGTGCTCGACGATCTTGCCGTCCTTCAGCCGGTACACCGACCATGACTCGATGCCCTGGATCGGCACGCCGCCGGCCGGGGCGGGGATGCCGGGCAGTCCGCCCATGTACCGCGAGCTCGAGACGCTGCGGACGAAGACCTTGTCCTCGCCCGCGAAGATGTCCTTCAGCTCGAGCTTGCGCCCCTGGAAGATCTTCGTGACGTTCTGGTGCATCGCCTTCGCCCCGGCGAGCCCCTGCGGGACGCCCGGCGGCCGGTCGTGGGACGGAAAGTCGCTCGCGAAGTACTGATCCAGCTGATCGAGCTTCTCGTCGGCCCACGCTTGCTCGACCTTGCGCACGATGTCCTTGTTCCTCTGCTCGTCACCCATGGTTCGCCTCCCCAAAAATGCGGCCGCCGTCTAATGCCGGGCGGCCTCCGGCAGCATGTGCTCGGCGTTCCGGACGCGCCGCGTCAGCATCGGCAGCAGCGCGAGCGCGATTTGCGGATGGCTCTCGAGGATGCCGCGGAAGTGCCAGCGCTGTATGCCGAGAGCGGTCGTCGGCTCGACCGCGCGCACCGTGGCCGATCGCGGGAACTCGTCGAGGAGCGCCATCTCGCCGAAGACGTCGCCGGGTCCGAGCGTCGCGAGCTTCGTCTGGGTGCCGTCCCGGTCCTGCACGACCTCGACCTTCCCCGAACGGATGATGAAGGCTCCGACGCCCGTGTCGCCCTGGCGCACGATCTCCTGCCCGGGCTGATAGTTCTGCTCGACCGCCGCGTTCGCGATCGCCTCGAGCGACTTCTGATCGAGGTCTTCGAACATCGAGACTCGTTTCAGGAAATCGATGCGCGCGGGCACGGGCGGATGCTAGCCGATACTCCACATCCATGCCCGAATTCCGGATCGTCGTGGCGAGCGACATCGCGGCGTGCGCGGCCACCGTCCCGCTCCAAGAAGCGACCTGGAGCGGCGACGTCGTGGTCCCGCCGCAGCTCATGCTCGCCGTCGCGCACAACGGCGGCTTTGTCGCGCTCGGCTACGGTGCCGAGGACCCCGAGCCGGCGGGCTTCGTCTTCGGATTCATCGGGATCTACGACTACCACTTCCGGCATCACTCGCACATGCTCGCCGTCCGTGAGCCATATCGCGGAAGCGGTCTCGCGCAGGCGCTCAAGGAGGCGCAGCGCGATCACTGCCTCGACCAGGGCATCGAGACGGTCGCGTGGACGATGGACCCGCTCGAGGCGCGCAACGCCCGGTTCAACTTCGGAAAGCTCGGCGCCTTCACGCGCACGTATCACCGCGACTTCTACGGCGCGATGCCCGACAAGCTGAATCAGGGCCTCCCCTCGGATCGCATCTACGTGGAGTGGCCGATCGGACACGACCGAACGTACAAGCGCCTTCGCGGCGACGACGTCCCACCCTCGCTCGAGGACGCCGAACGCGAGGGCGTCGGCTACCTGCTCCGCGCCGACGGCGACCGTCCCGGCCCGGCCGGCGCGACCGGGAGCGCCTCGCATCTCCTCGTCGAGATCCCCCACGCCTTTCAGGATCTGAAGGCGCACGATCCCACGATGGCCCTTCGGTGGCGGATCGCCGCGCGCGAGGCGCTCGAGCGCGCCTTCGGCGAGGGCTACGCCGCGGTGGAGTTCCTGCGCTCCGCGGACGGTCGCGGCGCGTATCTGCTGGTCCCCCAGCCGCGCGCGGGCACGGAGTCACCGTGAGGTTGGAGCGGGTCGAGCTGTTCGTGCTTCGGCTGCCGCTCAAGCGCGCCTATGAGACGAGCGGGGCGCGCGAGACGCACATGACGCGGGTGCTCTGCCGCGTCGAGTCGGAGGGCGCCGTCGGCTGGGGCGAGAGCGTCGCCGGCGAGTCGCCGTGGTACTCCGGCGAGACACCGGCGACCGTCCTCTACGCGCTCGAGGAGTTCATCCTGCCCGAGCTCTTCAAGGCGGATCTCGCGGACGCCACGGACGTGAGCCGGACGCTCGGATGGATCCGCGAGCATCGTATGGCCAAGGCGACCGTCGAGATGGCGGTGTGGGACCTCTTCGCGAAGCGTGCGAACGTGCCTCTCGCGAAGCTCCTCGGCGGCACGAGGGACCGCATCCTCTGCGGTGTCGCCATCGGGATCCAGCCGTCGGTCGAGGCGCTCCTCGACACCATCCGACGTGAGCTCGAGGGCGGCTACCTGCGCGTGAAGCTGAAGATCAAGCCGGGCCTGGAGGTCGAGATCGCCGAAGCGACGCGGAAGGCGTTTGGGGACCTTCCCTTCATGCTCGACGCGAACTCGGCGTACACGCTCGCGGACGTCGATCTCTTCAAGCGCATCGATCCGACACGGCCGATGATGATCGAGCAGCCCCTCGCGTACGACGACCTCATCGACCACGCCGCGCTGGGGCGCGCGATCGCGACGCCGATCTGCCTCGACGAGTCGATCCACTCGGCCGACGACGCGCGCAAGGCGATCGCCATCGGCGCCACGAAGATCGTGAACATCAAGGCCGGCCGGGTCGGCGGGCTCGCCTCCGCGAAGCGCGTGCACGACGTCTGTGCGGACCAGGGCGTGCCGGTGTGGTGCGGGGGGATGCTCGAGATGGGCATCGGACGCGCGCACAACGTGCACCTCGCGTCGCTTCCGAACTTCCGGCTCCCGGGTGACGTATCGGCGTCGGCGCGCTACTTCGAGACGGAGATCATCGGCGAGCCCTTCACCGTCGAGCGCGACGGGACGATGCGGGTCCCGAAGGGACCGGGGATCGGCGTCACGGTGCTCGAGGAGCGGATCCGAAAGCTCGCCGTCCAGCGAAAGGAGCTCAGGCCCGGGCGGGCCTAGCGGCTTCTTCGTTCTTCGGCTGGGGCTCCGGCTCGGGCGGCCACACCACGACCTCGTCGATCACCGTGCCGAACGCGTCGACGAGCCGGACGTAATCGCCGCGCTGCCACAGCAGGCGCGCGGCGCCCGCCGGCCCGCCCGCATAGACATGGATACGCCCGGTCGAAAGATCGTCCGCGAGGGGATGCGTCGCCGCGCGCACGCGCGACCCGGAGTGGATGCGGTAGATCTCCCCCGCACGCACGAACGACGGCGACCCCCACGTGTAGACCCACTCCCACTCGACGGGCTTCGTGACCTCCGGCCGCCAGAGGCCGCGCAGGTGCTGCAGCCGCCAGTTCGCGAGGTCGCTCGAGAGATCGATCTGCACCTCGACCCACTCGGCGTTCGCGCCCTCGAGCACGGTCGCCGCGGGCGCCGGACGGATCGTCAGGATGTGGGCTTTGTTCGCCTCGACCGGGCGGAAGTCGGCCACGTGTGCAGAATACCGGCGAGCGCAGGGAGGGGTAGGCAGTGTCAGAACACGTGCGCGCGCTGGTCGCCGAGGCAGGCGGGACGTTCATGTTCTTCTTCATCGGCGCCGGCGCGATCGTCGCGGGTGTCGCGGGCGGCGGTGGCGGCGGCGGCATCGGCTCCATCGCGCTCGCGCACGGTCTCGCGCTCGCCGTGGCCGTCTCGACGTTCGGCGCGCTCTCCGGCGGCCACTTCAACCCCGCGGTGTCCTTCGGCCTCGCGGTCGCCGGGAAGCACCCATGGCCGCGAGTCGCGACCTACTGGGCGGCACAGCTCGTCGGCGCGCTCGCGGCCGGCGCGGCCCTTCGCTACGCGTTCGACTTCGCGCCCACGGCGCTCGACAAGACGCACATCGGGACGCCCGGGCTCGGTGCCGGGGTGACCGTCCCGGTCGCGATCGTCGTCGAGGCGCTCCTCACCCTCTTCCTCGTCTGGGTCGTGTTCGGCACCGCCGTCTCGCCGCTCGCACCGCGGATCGGGGGGCTCGGCATCGGCTTCGCGGTCGCGGCCGACATCTTCGTCGGCGGCGGGATCACCGGCGCGGCGATGAACCCGGCGCGGTGGTTCGGGCCCGCGGTCGCCGCCGGCTTCTACGACAACTGGTTCGTCTACTGGATCGGGCCGCTCGTGGGCGCGGCCGTCGCCGGGCTCTCGTACCGGTACGTGTTCGCGCCGCCCGAGGGCCGCGCCCCCGCGATCGTGAGCGCTCCGCCCGTGTGAGCTAAGAGCGAAGCGTCGCGACGAGGTCGACGACGAGCTTGATCTCGTCGACGACGCTGACCACGCGGAGGGGCGACGAGGGCGGCGACATCCCGAAGTCCCCGAACTTCCACGTCGGATTCGCGGTCGCGGTCGCCGTGAGATCGCCGCCGGTCCGCTTCGCGGTCACGTCGAAGCTGACGTCCTTGCTGGTCCCGTGGATGGTCATCTTCCCGACGAGGGTGAAGCTGAAGTCGCCGCTCGCGGCGAGTGGCAGCGCGAGGCCGGTCGCCTTCGTCGGGACGAACTCGGCGGTCGAGAAGCGAGTGACCTGAAGGGGATCGCGCTTGACGGTCTCGTCGCGCTGGCGCTGGTCGCTCAAGAGCGTCGTGAGGTCGAACGAGATCACCGAGTCCGAGCCGAAGGTCCCGTCGTCTCTCAATGTGAACGACCCTTTCGCGCCCTTCGCGACGAGCACCGCGTCCGAGGGCGCGCTCACCCCGACGAGCTGCTCGCGCACGCGGACGGTCGCCTTCGATGAGTCGGCGATCGCCCACGCGCCCGCCTGCGCGCTCGCGGCGGCGCTCGCCGTCGGGCTCGCGGGTGGCGACGCCGGGGCCGGAGCACCGCCGCACGCGGCGGCCACGCCGAGCGCGAGAACGAGGCGCGCGATCGGCGCTTTTCCGGGGGTCATGTCGCTCATACGCGCGACCATCGCGGGCGGTTCACTCGCGCGCCGAGAACGGGCGGTCGCTCGTTCGCTAGATCTGTCCTGCCAGCGTGAGGAGCACGGTCGCGTCGGCCGGCGAGATCGCCTTCGCGCGCTGCGCCTCGACCTCGTTCGCGAACGCGTTCAGGATGCTGCGCTCCACGCGCATGTTGCCGCGGTCGCGCGCGTCCGCCGCGTTCTCGAGCTTCGCGCAGAGGGAACCGGCGACACCGTCCTTCGTCGCGAAGCGTCGCGCGAGCACGCAGAGGTCGGGCTCGCTCACGCCCACGGCGAAGGTCGTCGACGCGGTCGCGACGTTCCCCGCGCGATCGGTGGCGGTCGCGCTCAGCGTGTGCATCCCAAGCGCGAACACGTACGCGGGGCCGCTCGCGCCGGGGCAGGTCGTGTGCGCGGGATCGACGCGCGACAGCGCGTCCGTCGCCGTGCAGGTGATCGCGACGGTTTGATCGACGGTGTACGAGCCGTTGTTTCCCGAGAAGGCGATGGTCGGTCGCGTGAGGTCCACGTCGAGTCCGCTCATGACGATCGTGGCCTCGTTCCCCGCGCCATCGGTGGCCGTACCGGAGACCGACTGGTCCGCGCCCTCGCCGAGCGTGAGGGCGTGCGGACAGACGAGGCCGACCGGGATGTTGTCGTCGCAAGTGAAGGTGACCGTCGGTCCGGTCGGGCCGCCGTACCAGCCGTTCGCGTTGGCCGGCGGCAGGTGCGCGACGATCGTCGGCGCGGTCTGGTCCTTGATGATCACGACCTGCGGGTCGTGATCGCTCGCTCTGGTTCTCGCGTCGAATTCCGCGTTCACGTGGACGACGTCGAGCTCCGACGCCGGCGCGAGGGACGCGCTGACCAAAATGTGGTCGAGGGTCTCCGAGTTGCCCTCGAAGTCGTACGTGTAGCGCTCCGCGGCGGGGAGCGTCTCGATCAGGTCGGCGAGCGCAGCGTCTTTCAGCGTCACGAGCGGCGGCGAGAACTCGAAGTCGTTGAGATCGCCGAGGACCACGATGTCCGCGTCCGGGTCGAGCGCGAGGATGGTCCTGGCGAAGTCCGCGACGATCGTGGCCTGCTGAAGCCGTCGCGCGTCCGACGAGCGGGCCGGCGGCTGGAAGCGCCCGAAGAGCGGATCGTCGCCGAGCTTCGAGTTGAAGTGATTCGCGATGACGAAGAGGTGACGGTCGTAGTACTGGAACTCGCCGGCGAGCGGCTTGCGGCTCGACGACCACGCCGGGTTCGCTGGATCGACGCGGCCCGGACTGAACGAAAGGCGCGGCGAGCCGTCGGCGCTCGCCACGACCGTCGTCGCGGTCGTCGAGGTCCCGCCGGGCCGATCGACGAAGCTCAGACCGTCGCCGTCCTGGAAGAGGAAGATCTGCCGGATGTTGCCGCCGGGCTGACCGCCGTCCTGGTCGTTGACCGGATCGATCGCCCTGGCCGTGTACGTCGGACCCCCGGCCGACTCGATCGCGTGAACGAGGCGCGCGATCGTCAGGTCCGCGGCGACCACGCCATCGTCCGCGGCACCGGTGTTGTCCTGGACCTCCTCCACGGCGATGATCCGGGGCGAGCGCAGGTTGTTCACGATGAGTCCGGCCAGCGCGCCGAACTTCGTGTCCGGATCGCCCGCGGCGAGGTTCTGAACGTTGAACGTCGCGACGGTGAGGTCGGTGAGGCCCGGGGCGCGGGTGGTCTCGGCCGCGGTCCCGGCCGCGATGAGGGTCGGGAGCGCGGTCAGCTCGGTCATGAAGTTCCCGAAGCTGTAGTCGACGACGCCGACGAGCGAGCCGGCGAAACGGTCCCCGACGCTGATGCCGGTCGGGAAGGGGCCGAGCCCCGCGGCCTTCAGGATCTCGTCGTCGACGATGATCCGCTCGGGATTGGGATCGGCGTAGCTCCCGTAGCGGATCCCGCCACGCGCCGTGCGCGGCCCGGCGCCGGCGCCGCCGTCGGCCAGGACGGGGATTTCGTTGAAAGAGTTCGTCGGACCGACGATGACGGGGTCGTTGACGCGGACGAGCATCCCCTCGAGCGACTCGTAGAAGTCGATGCCGTCGTTCGCCGGATCGAACGCGCCGCTCGCCTCGACGCTTCCGGTCGCGTCGTCCTCGATGACCGCGGCCGGCGGCAGGCGTCCACCGGTGCCGATCGTCGTCGCCGCGGGAAGCGGGTTGCCGTGGCTGACCACGACGACGCTCGGCGACGCGATCTCCGTCACCGTCAGGTTGGCGCTGCTCACGCCGCCCGGACGGAACTCCTGCACGAGTCCGCCGACGGTCACCGCGTCGCCGACGGTCACCGCTGTGGGCGCCGAGCCCGTGAAGACGAAGATCCCTTCTGAGGTCGCGTCGCTGGAGTCCGGCTCCGGATCCTGGAGGTAGAACCCGTTCGTCCGCTTCGCGGTGACGATGCCCGGGACGCCGCTGACGAGCTGGTCCTTGAACGGCGAGATGTGCGCGGCGCCCTGGATCTCGTGGATCCGCCGGGTGGGGGCGACCGTGGAGAAGGCGAACACGTAGTCGGACGCCATGTTGTCCGGCGGATCCAGGAGGTCCTGGTCGGCGACGTCCGCCGCGAGCACCGTGACCGTGCACGTCTCCGCGTTCGCGAAGTCGGTGCCGGGGTCGATCGCGAACGTGGTCGGCCCGCCGGTCGCGGTCGCGGCGTGGCCGCCGCTCGTCCCGCACACGACCCTGAACCACGTGCCGGCGACGTTCACCGGCTCGGAGAACGTGACGCTGATGCTCGCGTCGACGGCGACGCCGGACGCGCCGCTCGCCGGCACCGTCGCGGTGACCGAGGGTGCGGCGTCGTTGCAGTTCCCGGCCGGCGACGCGGCGTTGCGCGGCGCGGGCGGCGCCGCGACGAAGTCCGCCGAGTTGCTGTCGGTGTCGAGGCAGCCGCCGCCGGCGCGGAACGCCGCGGTCGTGTTCGAGAGCGTCGGCGCGGGACCCGCGCCCTCGAAGAAGTTCGCGCCGTCGTAGCCAACGAGATCGACGATGCTCGCGAGCGCGGTCGCCGAGCACGGGCTCGCCGCCGAGCCGTTGCAGCCGAGCGGCGTCGTCGTGTTCACCAGGGCGATCTTGCCGCCCACCGCGGCCATGTTGATCGGCGTCGCGTCGGTCACGTCGGGAGCCGGGAGCGCCGCGCCGACCGCGCCGCCGGAAGCCTCCTGGACCAGGACGTACTGGCCCGGGGCGATCGACCCCGCGAGCGGTGTGATGAATTGCGCCGCGCTGCCGAAGGTCCCGGTCCCGCTCGCACTCGCGTACTGGATCGACCAGCCCGCGAGGCTCACCGTCGCGGCGCCGCGGTTGAAGAGCTCGACGAAGTCGTTCCCCAGCTGCGCGCCGGTGTTCCCGCCGCCGCCGTAGATCTGGCTGATCACGACGTTCGGCGACGCGGCCGCCGCGGACTGCGCGAACGGTAGCCAAGAGACGACCATCGCGACGGGCAGCACGAGCCCGAGACCGAGACGACGGATCATCCCCACCCCACCTCACCTTGCCGGATCACACCGGGACGCCCCGAGGCACAGTAACCGACGTGAGGAGCATCTGGCTCGACGAGCTGCCCGCGGAGCCCTACCCGTCGCTCGAAGGGGACACGTCCGCGGACGTCGCGATCGTCGGCGGCGGCATCGCCGGGATCGCGACCGCGTACCACCTCGCCCTTCACGGCGCGAGCGCGGTCCTCGTCGAGAGCCGGACGGTCGCCGAGGCGGCGAGCGGCCGGAACGCGGGGTTCCTCCTCGCGGGGGTCGCGGAGAACTTCGCCGCCGCCGCGCGGCGATACGGCGAGACGAACACGCTGCGTATCTGGCGGTTCACCCGTCACAACCAGGACCTCGTGCGCGCGCTCGTCGCGGGCCATCGCATCGCGTGCGACCTCGCCTGGAACGGGTCGGCGCAGGTCGCGGGCGACGACGACGAATGGGCCGAGGTGCGCGCGAGCGCGGACCGCCTCGGGCGGGAGGGCGCGCGGGTCAGGCTCGCTCACACGGAGCGGTCGGCGATCTACGACGACGACGGCGAGCTCCATCCGGTGAGGTACGTCCGCGGTCTCGCGCGCGCGGCCGCCGCGGCCGGGGCGCGCATCCGCGAAGCGACCCGCGCCACGGGCGTCGCCGCGACGGAGCTGCGGACCGACAAAGGACGCATCCGTGCTCACGCGGTGATCCTGTGCACGAACGCGTACTCGCAGCACCTCGTGCCCCTGCGCATCCGGCCTGTCCGCGGACAGATGCTCGCGTCCGCGCCTCTGGGCCGCCGGGTGTTCGAGCGACCCGCCTACGCGAACCGCGGCTATCGGTACTGGCGTCAGCGCCCCGACGGACGGCTCCTGGTCGGCGGGTGGCGCGACACGGCGGTCGACGAAGAGGTCGGCGAGGAGGAGCGCACCACCGCGCGCGTCCAGGAGCGGCTCGAGGGCTTCCTCCGCGAGCGCGCGCCCGATGCGACGGTCACCCATCGCTGGGCGGGCACGATGGGCTTCTCGCACGACGCGCTCCCCTACGTCGGCCGGCTTGCGAGCGGCGTCTACGTGAACGCGGGCTTCACCGGGCACGGAATGGCGTTCGCCACGGCGACCGGCGAGCTCGTCGCGGACCTCGTCCGCGCGGTCTCGCGAGATGAGACCGATCTGTTCGCGCCGGAGCGTCCCTGAGCGGGCAAGCAGGCGAGCGAATCGACGATGGCCGCACGTTGAGTCACGTGAATGCACGCCTCGCTCGTCCCGACCGCGTCGGATCTCGCCGGACTCGTCGCGTACGTGCTCGGCAATCCGTACCTCTTCATCAGCTCGAGCACGGTCATGACGACCGGACTCGTCGTCGGGGCGGTGGCGATGTCGATGGTGCCGAGGACCGCGCCGACGCTTCGGCTCGCCGCGCCGCCGCTCGCCGTCGTCCTCGTCTACTTCGGGGTCGGCAGCATGGCGCTCGCGACGGAGATCCTGCTGCGCTTCCACGACGTGCTGCCGGACGCGACCGAGACGCAGTTCGCTTCGGGCCTCGGGCACTTCGTCGCCGCCGCGGTGGGGGTGGCGATCCTCCTGCCGCACCTGCGCCACCGCTCACGCCGGGTCTGGATCATGGCCAACGCTCTGGCGGTGAGCTACTGGACCGCGCAAGTGATCGTGCTCACGCCACCGTGGTTCGCGTTCGCCGGTCAGCTCGAGATCGTCCGCGGGCTCGCCATCGGCGGGCTGGCCGCTGCGGCGCTCCTCAGCGCGATCCTCTGGAGGAGCGCCCGGCCGTCTCACTGAGCGGCGGCGGTCCGTACGCGGCGCAGAGCATGCCGAAATAGGTGGGGGCCTCGTACGACAGGAGCTCGCCCTTCCAGCCGCCGCCCTCGAGCGCGCCGTGGAGCATCAGCATCTGCCAGAAGCTGTCGGCCCTCGCCTCGCGCGCGAAGTCGGATCCCAGACGCGCCACGGCCGCGAGGTCGTCGCGACCAAGCCGCTCGACGACCGCGTC
>VBFI01000102.1 GCA_005889275.1 Chloroflexota bacterium
CGGGTAGATCGCGAGTCCCGCCGCCCCCGCCACGACGACACGGTCGCCCGCGACGATGAGCGTCGTCGGGTTCGCGAACGGAAGAGGCGTCTGCGGCAGAGTCGCGTTCGCGGCCGGCTCGGCGAGCGGAACGCTGACGACCTGGGTGTCGGTGAGGACCAGGACATGGTCGCCGGCGATCGCGAGCGACCTCGCCACCACGCCCTTCGCGAGATCGCGTGCCTCTCCGCCACGGGCGCTCGCCGTGACGACGTCGTCGCGGACCCAGATCCTCGTCCCGTCATTCGCGACGGCGAACGCGCTCAACCTTCCGGGCAGCGGCGGCTCGTGGCCGACCACGCGATCGTCGCCGAACGCGAGGATCCCGACGGCCATGAGCTCTTTCGCCAGGTGCGGGTGGGTCCACTCGTATGGATCGCGTTGGGCGAGGAGCTCGAACGCCGTACGCGCGTGGTAGACCTCGTCGAAGTACATGTCGCGCGGCCAGTCGAGGCGGTAGCCCCGCGTCACGAGCACGGCGAACGCGACGAGGAGCGCCACGGTGACGTCGCGGCGTGTTGGGAGGCGTCCGGGGCCGAGACCGCCGGGGAGGCGCCAGGCCGCGCGCTGCGGCGGTGCCTCCGGGAGCTTCCAGGCTCCGTCCGACTCGAGCCGCGCGTCTTGTCGCGCGAGACGCCAGACGAGATACGCGGCCGAGCCGATCATCACGAGGGCGATGGCGATCTGGCCCGCGCGGCTGAAGAGCGTCGCTTCGATGACCTCGGGGACCCTCAGATCGACGTACTGCTCGTAGCGCGTGAACGCGAAATAGAGCGAGACCGCGAACGCAACGGCGAGCGCGGCGTACGGCGGGAGTGCGCGCCGCCGCGCGACGGCGAACGGCAGCGCCAGCGCGAAGACCGGAAAGAGATAGCGCTCGTGCGCCCGGGTCGGCAGGAAATAGAAGGCGAGCGCGGCGAACGTGCCGCAGGCGAGGAGCATCGCCGTGTCCCGTCGCCACCAGAGGGGGACCGTCGCCGCGAGCAGCCCCGCGACGAGCAGCACGCCTCCCCACAGGACGAGCGCGTCGTCCGGTTTCCAGAAGTCGAAGAAGATCGACCAGCCGTTGAACGCGTACAGCGAGGTGAAGGGATAGGTCTCCGACGCGCTTCGCACGAGCGCGACCAGCTCGGCGACGATCCTCGTGGGCGCGAACCCCCAGAACGGGACGCAGAGGGCGTAGCCGGTGACCGCGCCCGCGCCAAGCACCCCGACCGCGGGACGCCAGCGCGCCTCCTTGATGAATTCGAAGGCGGCCGCGGCGATGATCACCACGAGCGCGATCCCGAACTGCGGTTTCACGAGAACGGCGCATGCGCCGAGGACGCCGGCGAGCCACCAGCGTCGCGCCCCCGCAGCGAGCAGCGCGCCCAGAAGCGGAACCGTGCCGACCGCGTCGACCTGTCCCCAGTACGGTCCCGCGAAGATCGGACCTGGCTGGAGCGACCAGATCGCGGCGGCCGCGACCGCGGCGGCGCGTCCGGCGGTCCGCCAGAGCAGACGCGCGACCAGGAGCGCGATCGCGATGTCGGCGGGGATGCTGAGCGCCTTTACCGCGAGACGGAGCGGCTCTCCATCGAAGAGCGCGCCCAGGAGCCACAGGACGTAGAGAAAGCCGGGCGGGTAGTCGCAGAAGTACCCGGGCTCGTAGAAGCGACCGGGTCCGATCGACGCGAGCCGCTCCGCCCAGGCCTGATAGGTGCCGACATCGGTGGGAAAGCCCTGCGCGCGCACGACCGCGAGCCGCAGGACCACGCCGAGGGCGATGGCTCCGGCCACGAGAAGCTTTGCGCGCCGCTCCGCGCGCCCGATGTCCTCGGTCATTGCCAGTAGTCGAACCTCGTGATCGCGATGGTCGCGTAGATGTTCACCGCGCACGAGAGGACCATGGCCACGAGAAAGAGAATGCTGGGCCATCGCCGCCAGACTCCCCGCCGGAGGCCGTCGCCGGCGATCGCGAGCGCGATGAGGAAGGGCTGCGCATCGATGCTGAAGCGGTAGCCGAACTGCTGGAAGCCGACCGTTCCATGGAAGAGGTCGGGGAGGAGCGCGAGCAGGCCCGCGGCCGCGGTCGCGGCGATGGCCGCATCCCGCCGCATCAGGCGAACGCCGGCGAAGATCCAGAGGAGCGCCGGCGTCGTGAGGAAGAGGCTCATGCCGATGAACCGTGGACGCAGGAAGAAGGGCGTTCCCCCGACGAGGTCGGGTGGCTCGAGAAAGATCGCGTAGAGCTGTCGGGGCAAATAAACCGGCGAGAAGAGCCCGTGGTTGAAGAACACGTCGCCCTCGGTAAGTCGCGCATATCCGTCGTCGAGCGGCGTGCCCCAGCGGAGAAGGTCGTATCCCACGTAGATGGCGGCGAAGGGAAGGCCACCGGCGACGACCAGCGCGAGCGCGCGCGGGTAGCCGGTCCTCGAACGGAGCGCGGCGAGATAGGCGAGAGCCGGAAACGCCGCCGCGACCGGGAGGCGCGCGAGTGTCGCGAGCCCGCACAGCGCACCGACCAGCACGGGAGCGCCGCCGCGCGCGGCGACGTCGAACGACGCGGTGAGAAAGAGCATCGCGCCTGAGTGCGCCGCGTACCACGCGCGCCCGTCGACGCTCGTGAAGAGGAGGGTCGTGCCGAACGCGGAGACGGCCGTGCCGGCGAGCGCGTACGCACGCGGCGCGCCGAGGCCGCGAAGCGCGTGATAGAGGACCCCGGCCGATGCGCCTCCCGCGATGCGCGATGCGACGACCTGCGCCACGGCGGTCGGCACGAACGCCGCGAACGGCAGAGCGAGGATCGCCGGCAACGGCGGGTACGCGACGCAGAATCGTCCGTCCCCGCAGGGCAACAGCTCGTTGAGCCATGACGGCGCCTCTTCGAGGAACCAGCGACCGTGGAGGATCGCGTCGGCGAGGCGGCCGTAGTAGTCATAGTCCGTCGCGAGACCGGCGCCCGCCACGAGGTAGGCGAGCGCGCAGATCGCTCCGATGGCGAGCGCGATCGCGCGGTCACCGAAGTGCATGACGACCAGAACACGCTACCGCTACGCTTTCGCGCCTGTGCCCGAAAGGCTCGCGAGCCTCTCCTTCTTCTTTCCCGCACTCAACGAAGAGGATCACGTGCGCGCCGCCGTCGCGGACGCCCTGACCATCCTCCCCCGCTTCGCCGAGGACATCGTCGTGACCATCGTGGACGACGGAAGCACCGATCGGACCGGCGCGATCGCCGACGAGCTGGCGGCAAAGGATGCGCGCGTGCTGGTGATCCACCACCAGAGGCGACGCGGGTACGGCGGGGCGGTCCGCTCGGGGCTCGTCTCGGCGAGGAAGGACTGGATCTTCTACACGGACGGGGACCGGCAGTTCGATCTCACTGATCTCGGCAAGCTCCTCGCGGTCGCCGACGGGGCCGACGTCGTCGTCGGATACCGCGCCAAGCGCGCCGATCCGCCACGCCGCCTGTTCGTCGCGTGGGTCTACAACGGGCTCATCCGGCTGCTGTTCGGCGGAGGATGGCGCGACGTCGACTGCGCGTTCAAGCTCTTTCGCCGCGACGTGTTCGCGCGTGTGCCGCTCGAGCGGATCCGCTCGAACGGCGCCTTCTTCTCTCCCGAGCTTCTCATCACCCTCCGTCACAGCGGGATCCGCGTCCGCCAGGTTCCCGTCCGTCACCTCCCGCGCACCGCCGGGCAGGCCAAGGGCGCCGAGCCGCGCGTCATCGCGCGTGCGATCCGGGATCTGGTGCGGCTGCGTGTGCGGCTCTGGTTCGGCGGAGAGCCTTAGGAGTTCTGAGGCGGCTCGTCGGGCAGCGACTCGATGAACTCCTTGAACACCGAGAGCTCCTGGTCGTCGTTCGATTCGGCGGTGATCGCCGAGCGGTCGAGCACCGTCTCGGCGACGAGGATCCGCGCGGAGCATCGCACCGCCAGCGCGATCGCGTCGGACGGCCGGCAGTCGACCTCCACCTCGCGATTGGCGATCTGCAGGAACACGCTGCCGTGGAACACACCCCCGCCGCTTTCGTCCGCGACGAGGTCCTTCACCACGACGCGCGTGACCTCCGCGCCAACCTTGTGCAGCATGTCGACCATCAGGTCGTGGGTCAGCGGTCGCTCGCTCGTGATCCCCGCGATGCGCGTCGCGATGCTGTACGCCTGATCGGGGCCGATCCAGATCGGCAGGAGCCGACGAACGCCCTCCGCTTGGAGGAGCACGACATGTTGATTCGTGAGCACGTGGACTCTGACCGACTCGACCGTGCACGGCACGAGCATCGTCACAAGCCTAACCCGAAGATCGGCGCGGAAGACACCGTTCCGCCGCTTGCGCGCTAGCCGAAACGAGATCGATTCGCGACCGCGCGCCGCCTGAAGAGGAGGCAGAGGACTACCCCCGCGGTGAAGCCGAAAAGATGCGCGAAGTACGCGATGTTCGTGGTGGCCTGGTGGGCGGTGAAGCGCAGCTCCGCCAGGGCGTCGATGAATTGCAACACGATGAAGAAGCCGATCACGATGAGCGCCGGCAGCTGGAGGATCGTGATGAAGATCCCGAGGAAGACGAGGGTCGAAACGCGAGCCACCGGGAACATCACCAGGTACGCGCCGAGCACGCCGGCGATCGCCCCCGATGCACCGACCATCGGCTCAGGCTGAAGGAGGCCCTGGCCGATCGCTGCGACGACCCCGCAGAGCAGATAGAAGACGAGATAGGCGACGCTGCCGAACCGGTCCTCGACGTTGTCGCCAAAGATCCAGAGATACAGCATGTTGCCGATGATGTGCAGCCATCCCCCGTGCACGAACATGTGGGTGAAGAGCGGCGCGATCGTGTCGACGCTGAACCGCCCCGCGGCAAGCGCCCCGGTGAACGCATTCCAATCGAAGGAGTAGCGGTCGTAGAACGCCGCGATCGCGGCGGGCTGCCGGATCAGGGTCAGCATGTAGATGAACACCGCGAGATTCGCGGCGAGCAGAAGCCGATTCACGATCGGGGGACGCGTCGTCGGATTGGTGTCGCGGAGCGGGATCAGGCGCGCAGCTCCGTGGCCACGATCTTCGAGCCGTGGATCGTGAAGATGGTGCGCGAGCCTTCGGAGACGTAGAAGGCGGTCGGCGGATCGAGGTTCGGCGGGAGCGCGAAGCGGGCGACCTCGGTCCCGTCCCGGGTGAGCTGCACGACGCGCTTTCCCGGACCGTCCAGCAGATAGATCGAGCGCTGCGCGTCGATCGCCTGGATCGCCGTCGCCTTGACCGGATCGTCCTTCCATCTGGTCTGAAAGTCGACGCGCGTCGCGGTAAACGAGGTGGTCAGCCGGCGGAACCGGAGCACATCACCCTGCGTCGTCGCGATCCAGATGTCCGCGTCAACGGCAAGCGAGCGCCCGGTCCCCGGCGGCAGAGGGGTCTCGAGATACCCCTGCGCCCGTGCGAAGCGGACCCCGTCGGGCGACTGGTGCTTCCAGACCTGCCCGGACGCGGCGTCGAGCACGTACAGGTTGCTGAGAAATACCGCGATCGCGTCGACGCTCTTCCACGTGTCCGAGTCCTCCGGCGTGACGTCGGCGACGCCGTTGCCCTCAGCGCGAATGACGTGCTTTTGGTCGTCGACCGTGTAGACGATCTCGCCCTGCGAGACCACCAGGAGCGGACCGCCGACGCCGCGGGCGCCCTTTTCGAGGACCGGCAGCACCTGGGTCGGGTCGCCGAAGATGCGCCAGAGTCGTCCGCCCTGCGGGTCCGCGGCGTAGAGACCGTTCACGTTCCCGATCAGGGCGGTCGGCTTCGCTCCGGGCGTGGCCGGCTTTCCCTGCGCGTCGACGACGCGCGCGAGATCGACGATCACGCCGCTGATCCGGTCGTCCAGCGCCGCGATCTGCTCGCGCAGTGCCGCGACGCGCGTGGCGCTCGCGGCCGGCGATCGCGCGGCCTCGTTCAAGGAGACGACCGCCCGATCGAGACGTTCGCGCGCGGTGGCGTTGTCGGGCGGCTTCCGGTCCGCGGCCCGCTGCGCCGCGGAAAGATCGTTCTCGATGGAGAGGATGGCGAGCTGGTAGTCGCCGTTCACCCGGTTCGCCTGGTAGTCGCGATACGCGACCGCGCCGATGATCCCGCCGACGAGCAGAAGCGCGACCGCCAAGAACGACGCGGCCCGACGCTGCCTTTTGGAACGGTCTCGCGCCGTGTCCGCATGGCGTGGAAGCGGCGCCGCACGCCTCGGCATGAGCTCGAAGCCGACGGCGACGGTCTTGCCCACCGCCTTCGTGGCCGGTGCGGCCGCGGCCCCGATCGCTCCGCCGAGGTGCGGACGCTTTCGCCAGAGCGAGTCGACCTGGGTCCGAATCGTGTCGGCGATGACGACCTCGGTGGGCTCTCGCGTCAGCTCGGGCTCGGGGCTGACGCGCCCGGCCGCGGAGGTGCTCGCGGTGATCTCTACGAAGAGGGCCGCGATGCTGCCGACGACGCCGTCGGCGACGGCGCGGTTGTGCAGGTGCTCGGCGGCGGCGCGCGGGTGCAACGTGACCGCCGCGTTCTTCAGCGTCTCGGCGCCGAGTCCCTCGACGAGCGCGCCGGACGCGAGAATGAGCGTGTCGCCGGGCTCGACGCTCTGTCGCCAGACATCCGGCAGCACGTCCGCCACGCCGCCGAGCGACGCGGCCTCGCGCGTCGTCGTCCGATGCACGAAGTCGGCGAGCTCGCCCGGCTCGTCGCCGGGCAGGAAGAGCCGCGCGCGCCGGACAAGGAAGACCTGCGCTTCGCCGATCCGCGCGGCATAGAGCTCGTTGTTCACGACGACGGCGCAGGCGCAGTGGAGGACGAGCCGGCCGCGCTGGTCCCGGAGACGCTGCGCGGCGCGGCGGTTCGCCTGGCGGAGGGCCTTGCGCAGCGAAACCTCGATGCCCGCGGAGAGGTCGTAGTAGTACTCCTGCTTCGCGAGATCGGCGACCTCGCGAGCGATATCCGCGCCCGAGTTCGTGCCCTGCTGCCGTGCGACCTCGCAAAGGAAGTAGAAACGGCCCTTCGTGCGGAGCGTCGCCCCAAGCGTCGGCTCGCTCGTGAGGATGACGTCGGGCGCATCCGGACGGAGCTCGGCGGTCGTGCCCAGCTTCGTGACGAAGCTCGCCTGGCGCATCGTGGGCGAGTTTAGGTTCGCGACGCCGGCACCGACCGGATCTTCGCGATCCCACTTCGCGGCGCGACCGACGCGAGCTCCGCCACGAGCTCACGCTCGCGCAGCCTGATCTCGGCCGCCCACTGCGCCGTTGGAACCGCCACGACGAGAGTGCCCTCGTCGAGGCGGAGGGCCGTCGTCCGGAGCGCGTCGTTGCCGATCACTCGCGAGGCGATGGCCGGCCACGCCCGCAAAGCGTCGGCCCTCGCCACGTCGCTTTCCAGGCGGAGCGTGCGCAGCGCCCGGGCGACGGCAGCCGCCAGAGGCCTCATCCGGGAGCGGGCCGCGCGACCGGTACGAGGGTCGCCCGCTCGCGTAAGGAGTCTGGGATGCTCGTCACGACCGCCGCGGTGAGGAGCGCCTGCGCGTCGGGGGGGATCGCCCGGCAGAGCGCGTCGCGACGCGCGGAGTCGAGCTCCGAGAGCACGTCGTCGAGCAGGAACACGGGCACATCGCCGCGCCGCCCGCGGATCCACTCCGCCTCGGCGAGCTTGAGCGCGAGCACCGCCGAACGCTGCTCGCCCCGCGAAGCGAACGTCGGGAGGGGCCGCTCCCCGGCGACGACCGCGAGATCATCGCGGTGCGGGCCGACGAGCGTCGTACCCTGCCAGCGCTCGCGCTCACGCTTTTCGATGATGAGGCGACGGTACCCCTCCGACCGGTCGTCCTCCGTGTCTCCGCGCACCTGTCCGGCGTACGCGACATCGGGCACGGGATCGGCGCCCAGGGCGGCCGCCGCTCGTCGAAACGCGGGGCGGAGCTCGCGGACGGCCGTCTCCCGCCGAAGCGAGATCGACGCGGAGAGCCGGGCGAGCTCGTTGTCCCAGAACGCGAGCTCGCTCTCGGGTATGACCTGCTCCTGATCGACGCCCGCGCGGAGCAACGCGTTCCGCTGCTGCAGCACGCGCGCGAACGCGCGCGTGTCGGCGCGGTGCGCGCGGTCGACCTGAGCAACCATGGCGTCCAGGTACCGCCGGCGTGCGGCAGGCGCCGAGGCGAGGAGCTCCGTGTCCTCCGGAAAGAACGCGACCACCGCGAACGCCCCGATCACGTCGTCGGCGCGCCGGGGCGCTCCGTCCGCCGTATACCTGCGCGGCCGTCGGCGCGCGCCGGCCGCGGGCGCGAAGAAGGTCACGTCCAGGCGCGTTCGATCCGTCCCGCGATCGATCTCGACCGCGACACGCGCGAACTCGTGCCCCCAGCGGATCATCTCGGCGTCGTCGCTTGCCCGCGAGGACTCTCCGCGTGCCACGAGATGGATCGCCTCGAGGATGTTCGTCTTGCCGGCGCCGTTCGGACCGACGAGCGCCGTGACCCCGGGGGCGAAGGCGAGGGTCACGTCCTCGTAGTTACGGAACTCCTCGAGCGCGCAGGACGCGACGCGCACGACGTCCGCCTAGGCCGGGATGCGCAGCGGCATGACCACGTGCAGGTAGCTGTCGTCCCCGACGATCTTCACGACCCCCGGCGCCAACGGGCCACCGAGCTCGAGCGCGATCTCCGGCGCCACGAGGCTCTGGAGGGCGTCCGCGACGAAACGGGAGTTGAACGCGATGGTGGTCGGCTGTCCCTCCACGGTCGCGTCGATCCGGCCGGTGTTGTCCCCGACCTCCGCGGCGTTCGCCGTGATCACGAGCGGCGGATCGCTCGCGGGGTCCACCTGGAAACGAAGCATGTTCGCGGCGTCGCGGGCGAAATACGAAGCGAGGCGTGTCGCTTTGAGGAGCTCTTCGCGCTGCGCCAACACTCTGGTCGCGTGGCTCGACGGGATGACCTGGCGGTAGTTGGGGAACTGGCCCTCGATGATCCGCGACACCAAGTCCGCCTCGTCGGTGTGGAAGATGACCTGGCTCTTGTTTGGGGTCACCAGGATGTCCACCGTCTTGTCGTCGTTGTCCTGGAGGATCCGCGCGACCTCGAAGAGGCTCTTCGCCGGGATGATCACCTCGATGGGTGGATCGACGCGGTCGAGGAGGCGTGCGTGACGCACCGAGAGCCGGTAGGGATCCGCGGCGGCCATCGTCACCATCTCGCCGGCGAGCGTCGTGAGGACTCCGGTCAGGACGGGACGCGAGTCGTCGGTCGCCGCGACGAAGGCGACTTCGCCGATCATCCGCCGCAGCGTCGCCTGTCCCATCCGGGTCGTCGGCTTGTCGGGAATCTGCGGGATGATCGGGAACTCTTCGGCATCCATGCCTTTGATGTTCGCCTCGTACGGGCCTGATTTGATGTGCACCGTCTTCGTGCGGACGTTCAGCGAGAGCTCGACCGGACCGGGCGGAAGCGAGTTCACGAAATCGACGAAGAGCTTGGCCGGGACGGTGATCGCGCCTTCGTCCTCGACTTTCGCAGGGACCCAGCAGTTGATTCCGACCTCCAGGTTCGTCGCCGTCAGGCGGAGCCGTCCGGCATCCGTACGGAGAAGGATGTTGCCGAGGATCGGCAGGCTGCCTCGCGTCGAGACCCCCCGGCCGGTCACCGAGAGACCATGAGCGAGGTTCTCCTGTAGACAAGTGACCTTCACGCGACCCTCCCCCGTCGTCCTCGTAACCAATAGATACAAGCAGTAGTAGCCGTAGTAGCGCTGTGGACTATGGGGCTTCCCGCACGAGCCGTGAGGCAGGGTGTGGGGTACACGCTGTGGACACCCCGCGGAGGGTCGTGGATGGCTCGCACTAGGACGTCAGCTGCATCGACACACGTAGTCGAAGTGAACACGGAAATTGGGCGACTGTCCACAAATGAGCGATCTTATCCACACGTGCGCACCCCTTATCCACACGGACGGGGGTTGCTAGCGGGACATGTGCCCGAGGCTAATCCGCGTAAAGGGTCTCCCGGAGCGTGCCGATATCCCGTCGGAAATCGTCGTTCTCGGCCATCTCCCGCTCGATCTTCTCGCATCCGTGTAACACGGTCGAGTGATCCCGCCCGCCGAGCGCCTCCCCGATCCGGAGAAGCGGCGCCTCGGTCTCCTCGCGCATGAGGTACATGGCGATCTGGCGTGGGAGCACGATCTGCTTGTCGCGCGCCTTGCCCTTGATCTGGTCGAGCGGGATGCCGTAGTACTTGGCGACCGTTTCGACGATGCGCTCTGGCGACAACGTCTTCCGGTGCGGGTTGTACAGGATGTTCTGGAGCATGTCCTGCGCGAGCTGGGTCGTGACCGGGACGGCGTTGAGCGCGGCGTAGGCGGCGATTCGCGTGAGCGCCCCCTCGAGCTCGCGGATGTTCGAGACGATCCGCTGCGCGAGGAAGTCGATGACCGGAGGCGGAACCGCGATGTTCTGCACCTCGGCCTTCGCCCTGAGGATCGCGATCCGCGTCTCGAGGTCAGGTGCGGAGATGTCGGCGATGAGGCCCCACTCGAAGCGCGAGCGCAGCCGGTCTTCGAGCTGGGTGATCGCCTTCGGCGGCCGATCGCTCGAGATGACGATCTGCTTGCCCTCCTCGTGGATCGCGTTGAAGGTGTGGAAGAACTCTTCCTGCGTGCCCTCCTTGCCGGCGATGAACTGAATGTCGTCGATGAGGAGCACGTCGATCCGCCGGTACCGCTCGCGGAAGTCCTCGCCCTTCTGCGCGCGGATCGAATTGATGAATTCGTTTGTGAACTTTTCGCTCGTCGCATAGGCGACGCGCTTCTTCGGGTGGCGCGCGATGACGGCGTGGCCGATCGCGTGCATGAGATGCGTCTTTCCGAGGCCCGAGGGACCGTAGACGAAAAGCGGGTTGTAACTGTGCCCCGGCCGCTCGGCGACCGAGAGGGCGGCTGCATGAGCGAGCCGGTTATTCGAGCCGACCACGAAGGTCGAGAACGTGTATCGGGCGTTGAGCACGGCGCTGCTGACCTGATCGCGGCGGTCGCCTGTGAGCGTCGCGGAGGCGCTCGAGCTCTGCGTGCCGCCGCCGCTTGCCCCGGCACGGCCATTCGGCGCCGGGGCCGCGGTCACGAACCGGACGTCGACCGTCCGACCCACCAAATGCTGGAGCGTCGCGCGGACCTGCGTCCGAAACTTGTTCTCGAGCCACTCACGCGCGAACGCGTTCGGCACACCGACGAGGAAGACGTCATCTTCTTCGGAGATCACCTGGGTGTCCTTGAACCAGGTGTCGTACGTGGAGCGCGGAAGCCCGACCTGCAGCTCACCGAGCGCGGCCGACCACAGCTGCCTTAGGTTCAACGGCTCCCCATTCCTTGCCTCGTGCACACGACGCTCCCCAACAGCAACTCGCCGGACGCCCCGCAATAGCCACACCGAGGGAATGACGCGAGAATGAGGCCGCGCTCTTGTGGAAGCGCGGCGAACTATACCCCAGGATCGTCGTCGTGCGCTGCGCTATGCTCACTACGCACACACAACCATCTTCTAACGATGTTTTCGCTCCGTTCCCACCGGGAGAAGGGACTCGATCGTGAAGCGCACCTATCAGCCAAAGACCCGCCGCCGCGCGCGCGTGCATGGGTTTCGTGCACGCATGAAGACCACCGGCGGCCGCCGCGTGCTCGCCGCGCGCCGCGCGCGCGGCCGCAAGCGACTCACCGTCGTCTAGCTCGACGTCATTTGTGGACGCCGCTCGCCTGCGGCGAAGCGCGGAGATCGCGGCGGTCCGAAGCGACGGGATGCGACTCGGGCAGAGTCTCTTTGCGATGCGTGCGCGTCGCAACGGAATGAGCGCGATGCGCCTTGCGGTGACGGCGCCAACCTCACTCGGTCGCGCGGTCACGCGAAATCGCGCGCGCCGGCGCGTACGCGAAGCGCTTCGTGTCGAGATCGGCCGGCTCACCGGCGCGGCGGGGCACGACCTCGTCGTCGTCGCGCGCGCTCCCGCCGCGGAAGCTCCGTACCCCGCCCTTCGCGCCGCCGTCCGCGCCGCGCTCGCGGCGCTGGGCCGCGGAAAAGACCAATGAAATCGGCCGTTCTGGCGGCGCTGCGGTTCTACAAGGCCGCGGTCAGCCCGATGCTTCCGCCGGCGTGCCGCTACACGCCGACATGCTCGGAGTACGCCATGGAGGCGGTGGAGCGTTTTGGCGTGATGCGTGGCGGCTGGCTCGCGGCGAAGCGACTGCTCTCGTGCCACCCGTGGAGTCGCGGCGGATATGACCCGGTCCCGAGCGGTGATGCGCGATGAGTCCGGTCGACATATGGAACGACGTCCTCGTCTACCCGCTGCTCACCCTGCTCATCATCGCGTACGACTTCGTGCACGACTTCGGCTTTGCGGTCGTCATCGTGACCGTCCTCATCCGCCTGGCCCTCTATCCCCTCTATGTCAGGCAGATCCGCTCGTCGCGCGGGTTGCAGGAGCTCGCCCCCGCGCTCAACGACATCAAGAAGAAATACGGGAGCGACCGCGCGAAGCTGAACGAGGAGCAGATGAAGCTCTACCGCGAGCGGGGCGTAAACCCCGCCGGCGGCTGCCTGCCGATGCTCGTGTTCCTTCCCGTGCTCATCGCGATGTACTCCGCGTTCCAGCAGGCCCCGAAGTTCGACGGCGCCGCGCTGCAGGAGATCGTCCATCGCTATCTGCCGTTCATTCAGGTCGGCATACCTCTGGACTCGAAGATCGACATGACCGCGCACTGGCTGCCCTGGATCCAGGCCGCGGGTCGAGACCTCTCGCAGTCGGATCCCTACTTCATCCTGCCGGTGCTCTCGGGCGCCCTCCAGCTCGTCGCGTCGGTCATGGCCATGCCGCGCAATCCACCGAAGACCGACGACCCGACGCAGCGGACGATGCAGTCGATGACCTACACCTTCCCGCTGCTCACGATCGTCTTCTTCAACAGCTTCCCCGCGGGTGTGTTCATCTACTACATCACCACGACGCTGTTCCAGATCGTGCAGCAATACTTCGTCATGGGCTGGGGCCAGCTGCCGCGCTGGCTACCCTTCCTCGCCGGCGTTCCGACCCCCGCGGACCACGAGATGCAGCGTCGGGAGCAGGCGGCGGTCAAGGAGGCGGAGGCCGACATGGAAGCGGTCACTCCCGGCGGGCAGCGCCGAGAGTCCAATAATGGCGGCGGCAGGCGACGCAGGAGGGGGAGGAAGCGATGAGTCCGCTTCGTGGGGAGGAGTTCACAGGTCGGTCGGTGGAGGAGGCGATCGAGCGAGGACTGCGCTCGCTCGGGCGCAAGCGCACCGATGTCGACATCGAGGTCCTTGAAAAGGGCAAGCCGGCGAACGTCCTCGGCATCGGCGGCGAGGACGCGCGCGTGCTGCTGACGTTCCAGGAAGACGAATCACCCGCGGAGCCGCAACCGGTCATCGACGAGGCCGAGGTCCCGCGCCGGCCGGATGCGCTTCGCGAGCGTGCGGACGAATCCGAGGCCGAAGAGGCGAGTCCTGTGCTCGCGGAAGAGCTCGCGGCGGGCGCCGGTGTGCTCCGTGATCTGCTCGCGCTCATGGGCGTCGAGGCGGAGGTCAGTCTCGACGACCGGCCGAGGCACGAGGGGATCGAGGTCCTCGGGCCCGATCTCGGGGCGCTCATTGGTCGCGGCGGCGAGAACCTTGTCGCGCTGCAGCAGATCACGTCGGCGATCACCTCGCGGCAGGTCGGCCGCACGGTGCATGTGCCGCTCGACATCGAGGGATATCGCCGTCGGCGCGAGGAGCAGCTGAAGGAGATCGCGCGCCGGGTCGCGTCGCGTGTGCGCGGGAGCGGCCAGGCCGTGACGCTCGAGCCGATGCTCGCGTACGAGCGGCGGATCGTTCATCTCGCCGTCCAGGACACGCCGGGAGTGAAGACCGAATCGGTCGGGATCGACCCCAACCGCCGCGTCGTGATCAGCTCGACCGCGCCGGGGGCGCGCGGGCCCGCGACGTTCCGGCCCCACCCCGGCGGTGGCGGGATCCGGAGCGGCCCCGGGGGCCCCGGCCGTTACGGGCCTCGCCGCACGTTCGGGCCGCGACCGGGCGGGTTCCGTCCGCGGCCGGGCTTTGGAGACCGCGACCGCCCGTAAATCCCCCGAATAGACACTTCGCGCGCCCATCCGAGCGCGGTAGCGTTCAGTCTCTCGTATGGAAGGCAACTGGGCACCCGCACGCGTGCGCCGCAACTTCCGGATCGACGCGGGAAGCGCCCTCTGCACCGGCGTGTACATCTCGATCGTCGTCACGTTCATGCCCGTCGTCGTGCGGCGGATGGGCGGGAGCGCCGCCGACGTCGCGCTCGTCATCGCGGCGCCGTTCATCGGCCATCTGCTCTCCCCGCTCTTCACCTACCTGTTCGCGGGTCTGCCGCCGGTCAGGGTCGTCGCGGCCACGGCGACGACCGCGCGCGTCGTCTTCCTCGTCGGGGTCCTCGTCGCGGCGACGCCCCTCATGTTCGCGGCGACGACGGTCGTCTCGTTCGTCATCGCCGTCGCGAACATCGGCGCGTACACGTGGCTGATGCAGGGGATCTATCCCGATCGCGAGCGCGCGAAAGCCATGGCCAACGTCCGCATTGGCGCGTCGATCGCGGGCATCGCCGGAGCGGCGATCGGAGGCGCGTTCATCGACGTCATCCCCGCGGCGTTCGTCTCTTCGGGATCGGCAACCTCATGAACGCGGCCATCATCCCGATCCTCCTCGTCGACCACTTCAAGGCGTCGAACTCGTTCATCGGCGCGCTGGCGGTGGTCACGTCGGCGACGATGATCGTGGCCTACGCGGTCTGGGGGAGAGTGATCGACCGCGGGTCGTCGATCCGCCTCACGCTCGTCAACACGGTTCTCACGCTGCTCGTGCCGATCGGCTACATCGCCGCGCCGGACGTCTGGGCGCTCCTCCCGGTCGCGATGATCGCGGGCATCGTGAACGCCGGTGGTGAGCTGACCTTCTTCACGAACATCGTCCAGCTGGCCCCGCGCGAGCGCATCGGCGAATACGCGGCGGCGCAGTCCCTTCTCATGGGCGTCCGCGGGACCGTCGCGCCGTTCGTTGCTTCGGCGCTCCTCGGGATCATCGACGCGCGCGCGGTCCTGCTGACCGGCGTGCTGTTCATGACCTTCGGCGCGTGGATCATGGCCGGCGCCGTGCGGATCGCCGGCGAAGCGCGCGTCAGCCTCCCCGCCGCCCCCGCGCAAACGCCGGCGGATTAACCGCGGAGGGGGACGCCCTTCGCGCGCATGGCGGCGGCGAACCGGTCGGCGATGAGCGAGTAGCCCACGTCGGACGGATGGAACCCGTCACTGGAAACGGTCGCGGACGAGACGAGCGCGGCGCTTCCGGTGAAGAGATCGACGACCACGACCCGGGTCGGATGTTGCGCCGCGATACCGGCGATCGCGTCGTTGTACGCGGTGATGGCGCCGAGAAGCCGTGCCTTGTCGGTGCCGGCGTATGCCGGGACCGGGCGAAGATCCGGCACGTTGCCCACGAAGATCGTCGCGGTGGTCCCCCGCGCGAGGCCGTCCACGATCGCGCCAAGAGCCCCGGCGTAGGCCGCGGGCTCGATCGTCGCGTTCAGGTCGTTCACGGCGAGCCAGACGGTCACGAGCGTCGGGTGCTGCGCGATCGCGCCGGGAAGCTGCTCGCGCTCGGCCTGCAGCGCGAGCGACCCGGCCACGCCGACGTTCATGTAGACAGCGCCGGCGGGCAGAAGCGCGGCGACGCGGGACGGCCAGGATCCCCGCGCGGGATCACTCGCGCCGACGCCGACGGAGTCCGACGCGCCGATCGCCACGTAGCGGATCGCCGCCGCTGTGGTCGCCGCCGGCGTCTGCGATCCGGCCGTCGACGGGCTTGGC
The DNA here is from genome assembly GCA_005889275.1 of Chloroflexota bacterium. GTDB lineage: Bacteria > Chloroflexota > Limnocylindria > P2-11E > P2-11E > 3-1-20CM-2-70-9. Next base: position 15,926 of record VBFI01000102.1, read on the forward strand.
GCCTCCGACGGGGTCGCCGCCGAGGCGCGCGCCGGGCTGGCGATCGTCGGCGGAGCCTCGGAGGGCGCGGCCTTCGGGGCCGAGCAGGCGGGCGCCGACAGGATCACCGCAAGCGTCCCCCACATCGCGAACCAGCCCGTCGAGACGACCACCCTCATCTACAATTGATGGTGCCTGAAAAGGCCACGGGGATGCGTGGTTTCGACAGGGCAGGCGGACGGACCGCCGCGAGCCGAGGAACGCCGTTCCCCCTCGTTAATCCGAACGGCGGGCAGACAACTGCCAACACTTCTTACGCTCTCGCTGCCTAGTCAGTGAGACGCTCTCCCGGTCTCCGCTCCGCGGGCCGGGAAGGGCGATATAAGCGGAGCTGCGGCCCGCCGATCGGTCGGTAGGCGGGCTCAAGTAAACCGACCTGGCGAGTACGGGGAGCCCGTCGGCGCGCGCCTCGTACCGCGAGACAAAAAATCGCCGACTACGCTCGTAGACGCGATCCGCGAACAGGCCTTGGACGGGGAGTTCGACCCTCCCCCATCTCCACAGACGCGTGTGCGCGCATGGCAGGGAGTTTCCCGCCGTGCGGGCATGCTCCCGGTCGGCCGCGATCTCATACGGGGCGACAACACCTGCGATTTGGTTCAGACGTATGAGATGAACTCGAGGAGGCTGCCGTCCGGGTCGCGGAAATACACGCTCGTACCCGCGCCCTTCGCGCCGCCGCGGATGATCGGTCCCGCTTCGATCTCGACCCCGTGGCGCGTGAGGTGGGCCACGGCTTCGCTGATGGGACCGCGCCACTCAAAGCAGAGATCGCTGTTCCCGGGAGCGACCGGGATGCGCGCGAGCATCGCTGGCCGCACACCC
>VBFI01000103.1 GCA_005889275.1 Chloroflexota bacterium
CCGTCGAGACTCTGCCAAATGTGACAGGCACCTGACCTGACTGCCGATCAGGTCTGCGACTAAAGGACCTCGGACGCGTGTCTTAGTACCCGACCGGTGCACCGACCCGCGCCGCACTGCGATTTACAGGCGGTTCGGGATCTGGGCCGAGTGCGGCGCCGCCGGTCGCGGTGCGCACCGCAGGCATCGGCGATGAACGGATGGAGCGGTGGCCGAGATGGAGCTCGCGCGCGGAGAGCTCGAGTCGGCTTCACTTACCTCGAGCTCGTGCGCGACGCTTCGGCGGCGCCGCCGGAGTCCTGAGTCGCTCCACCAGGGTCGTCTTCAAAAGCTCGTACGCGCGCGCGGACTCGCCACGCTTGGACAGGATCTCGGCGTACTCCGCGGTGACCTGCGCGTACGCGGGGCCCACGCCCGTTTTTGTGAGAGCGGCGATCGCTTCGTTGTAGGCGCGGTCGGCTTCCGCGGTGTTGCCGAGCGCCTCGTGCACGGAGCCGATGATCGTGAGCGCATCGGCCCGCTGCGTATTGTCGACGCCGGCGAGCGCCGCGGCTGCTCCGGAAGCGATGCGAAGCGCTCCCTCACGGTCACCCTCGGCTTCAGCGAGCCGCGCGAGCGTGAGGTCGGCGGTCGCCACCGCTTTGGGTAGGCCCGCCGCGATCGCCCGAGCCTTGCAGCGTTCGGCAAGCTCCCGAGCCTTGGTCAGATCGCCGGACTCGAATGTCACGGCGGCAAGTGACTGCAGGGTCGAGAGCTCATACGTGACCGCCGAGAGCCGTTCGAAGAGCTCCAGAGCGCGCGCATAGTTCGCGATCGCGCCCTCGAGCTCCCCGCTGTCATAGAGCGCGGCCCCGACCCCCATGAAGCTTTGGGCCGCGACCCGGAGCTGTTCGGACTGCGCCCCGAGAGCAAGCGCGGTCTCATATGTCGTGATCGCCTTGGCCGTCCGGTTCGTGCGACGGTACGCGGTCCCGAGCGCCACGAGGAGGCGACCACGCGCTGCCGGATCGCGGACCTCCGCCCGTTCCATGATTTCGCGCCCACGCTCGAGCTCCTGGACCGCCAGGTGGGCGTCTCCGGTACGCCCGTACACGAGACCGCGCGCGTGGTGGCCCTCCATGATCTCGAAGGCGTCCGTATCCGGGTCGGCCTCACGGAAGAGGCGATCGGTCAGGTCAAGGGCCGCCTCGAACCGTCCACCCTCGACCTCCGCCCAGCTCTGGAGACGCAGGAGCGTCATGCGCTGACCGTGTGGCGGATCCATCCGGAGCGCCGCCTTCGCCCGGCGTTCGACTTCGTCCCACTGGCCCTGAGTTGCGGCGGCCTCGGCGGCGAGAAGGTCTGCTGCCACACGCTTTTGGCGAACCTGGGGATCGGCTTCGTCGAGGAACTCATGGACGTCGCGACCGAGGCGGCGCGCGATGACATGCAGCGTTCGTAGTGATGGCCTCACCCTGCCGTGCTCGATGTGACTGATGAGGGCCTTTGTCATCTCGGAACCGGCGAGCTCGGCCTGGGTCAGGCCGGCCGCGAGGCGCGCCTGCCTGACGAGTCCGCCCACGGGGGCTGCATGCGCGCGTTCGCGCGCGACCGCCGGACGAGCACGCTTACTCACGGTTGCGATCCCTTTCGCCAAACGGGTCGAAAGTATACCTTGCGCCTTTTTCGGTATATCGGAATATCCTGTCGCGGGCGACGAGTCAACCGGTACGAACGGGGGCGTGAGATGGTCTTGACCGAGCCACGCGAGGGCCAGCGAATCACACGAAGACAGCACGCCGTCCTCGATCTTGTCGCTCGCGGCTACGCCAATAAGCAGATCGCGGGTGAGCTCGCGATAAGCGAGGGCGCGGTCAAGAAGCACGTGTCACACCTCATGCTCGAGTTCCAAGCGCCAAATCGAACCGCCCTGGTGTACGTGGCCGTCGGTCGCGGGCTAGCTCCGGCGCGCATAGATCTCGTCGACTCGAACGGCAGAGGCGAGGCGCACGGCTCGCCGCTGTCTTTCAAAAACGGCGGCGACCCCAAGCACGACGGGGACAAGGAGGACCGAGGCGAAATCGCTCGAGATGAAGCCGACCTGCGCGAGCATCGGGCCGGTGTTGGCCGCCGCATGAAGGCCGACCGCGGCTAGGTAGGCGCCGATCGCGGCGCGCCGACCGCGCCAGAGACCCACGGCAACGATGCTGGTCAACGCGCCGTGTATGAACGCGGCGGCCATGCGTTCGCCGAGGAAGGGAAAGAACGCGTACCACGGCAACGACGCGAGGTCGGTGCGGAGGCCGAGGGCAAATCCGACGTACGCGGCCTCGCCCAGACCGAAGCCGAGCCCGATCGCAGTGCCGACCAGCAGGGCGGACTCGCCATCTTTCATGAGTCGCCGCACGACGGGAAGGAAAAGCGTCGCGAGCTTGACGCCCTCTTCGGTAAAGGGCGGAAGCAGCCACGCCGCGACGATGAACCAGAGCGGGGAGGTCGGACCAATCGCGCTTGCGCCGGCGGGCGCTGCGAGCGCGAGGAAGATGGGCCGCTTCACGAGCAGGTTCACGGCCGCGCTGAGCGGCAGCGGCAGTAGGAGAAGCCATAGCGGCACCGGCCGGCCGATGGCGCGGAGAAGGGTGACTGCGAAGCCACCGCCCGCCGCCAGCGTCAAGGCCGTCATGATGTCGATGCCCGGCAAGGGCGTTACGGCGGCAGACGAGCCATGATCGCGTCGAGGAACGAGCGCTCGTCCGCGGGGGTCAACCCATACGTCGCGCGCGTGGTGCGGATGAGCAGGATGTCTTTGGCTGCACGCGTCGCGCACATACGCACCGGACCCACGTCGTTGTAGGGGACCACGAAAAGCGCGAGCCCGGGCAGGCGCAGGCTCGACCACACCGGGACGCTCAGGTCGCGCCGCTGCATTCCCTGGATCTCGGAGTAGGGGATGCGATAGCGGAGGACGGGGCCGTACCGCAGGGTCAGCGCGTCGGCGTCGAGCTCGTACCGCATCGTCGGAAACAGCGCGGCGAGCGCTAGGAATGGCAAGCCGATGACGACGCTCGGTGCGATCGCGATGAGTGTGATGAGGCTGGGTCCTCGCGCGCCGGGAAGGACGATGGCGAGAGTCGGCGCGAGCACCGCTAAGGCGACCGCGATGAGCCACAGGTACCCGAGCGAAGGGCTGGGTCGGAAAATGAGGCGCGACGTCGTGTCGTTCGCGGTCATCGCGCCGGCGTCACTCACCGACTATGCGCGGGAACGGAGCCCGCCGCGTCGACTCTCGGAACCACAGCCTGAAGATGCGAAGCGGCGCAAGACCTCGCACGTCGAATTCCTGCCGCATCGGGCGAAGGAAGAGTATGAGTGCCCCCCACATCGCGATGGCGAAGCTGACGAGGCCGATCATCACGGCGATGCCGGCATGAAACCCGATCCCCAGCACCAGCAGGCGCGACCGTGCGCGCTGGTCCAGCACGAGTCCGAGCGCGATCGCGAACTCGAGGGCGAGCGGCCCCCAGGTGAGCAACGCGACGCCGAGCGAGCTCGTGATGACCGGCTCGATGAGCCCGCGCATCCACCAGGGCGTGCCGAAGGCGGGGTCGGTTGACCAGTAATAGAACGCGGTGCCATCGGCCCACACCGGCGTGGCGAGCTTCGCGAGGGACGAATCGAAGTAGATGCCCGCCACCTGAAGCCTCGCGACGAACAGCGCCGACCACGCGACGAGCGACGCGATCGGCCGCGGGGTCTGTGGCGCGCTCTGCCAGTGCCAGGCGCGGGGGTCGGTCACGGTCACGGGTACCAGGAGCAGCGCGAGGATCTGGATTACCTGATCTCCTCCATCCGGGATCGTGGCCGACACCGCGAAGCTGTAGGAGATCCACCAGTGCGGAACGCCGGTCAGACGCGGGCGCCAGCCCGACGCAACGACGAGCAGGATCGTCGCCGCGATCGCCTGACCGAGCGCGAGATCCTCCCGCGGGATGAGGCAGAAGAAGCTGAGCCGACCTGCTCCGACGCAGGCGGGGACGCCCGGAAAGCCCAGCGCCGGCCGGAAGAGCGTCTCGGTCGAGCTCGTGATGAGCGTGGCCGCGGTGGCGAGCGCGAGCACGGTCCGGGCCACGCCGTACACGTTCGTCCACGGGCTCGTCATTGCGAGTGTCTCGGCCCATGTGCCGAGGCGAGTCAGCATCGGATGTCGAGCCTCACGACCGTGCTCGGCATGGTCGTTTCGCTCTCGACCCGCGCCCACGCCCATGGCACCGGCTCCTGCCGGACGAGTCCGACATCACCGCAGAGGGTCGGAGCGGGCGAGCGGTTCGTGATCGAAACGGTCCGCGGGAGCTCGTCAAGACAAATCGTCGGCGCGTCCGCGCATGGCTGCCACGCGGTGTCGGCAAACTCGCCCAGAAGCAATCCGATCTCCACGCCCTGAGCGCGCGAGATCCGATCCAACCCGAAGACGTTCCGAATGTCGGCGTGCGGACCGGCGTGGGCGGACGTCCACATCCCATCCGTCCCGTGCCGGTAGGGAAGGAGGCGCGGCTCGCGTGGGTCGCGGGTGAAGAAGGCCCAGCCTTCCGGCGCGAAGAATGGGATCGCGGGCTTGAGCACGCGCTCAAGCGGGAGCTCGAGGACGTTGCGCGGGACCTGCGCGTGCACGACGTAGAGACCAGCGGTCGCCCACGCCACACCGAGGAAGAGGAGCATCGCGCCGAGGGATCGGCGCGATGCTCGACGGGCCGCCGAGACGTTCGGCCTCTTCCGCAACGCTACGCCTTGAGGGTGCGCGCGATCGAGTCGATCCAGAGGTCATTGGCGAGTGTCGAAGTGGAAGGCGAGCCCGCGAGGACGTAGTCGATGTTGATCATGACGTTGCCGGTGACTTCGAAGTTGACGACCGTGACCGCGCTCACGACCGCAAGGAGCGCGACGACCCCCGCCGCCGTGACGACGAGGACGACCGATATGAAAATGCAGTCCGGGCCGGTCGGCTTTGCTTGATTACTTGCGCCGAACTCTTGCTGGATGGCCTGTTCGGTGATCGTGCGCGCGTTGTCGATGGCGGCGCGGATACGGACGCGGTCACCTTTTTGGATCGCCGAAGCGAAACGCGGGAAGAAGGAAGGTTCGATACTCCGGATGCGAGTGACGATCCGATCGACGATCGCGATCGCCTCCGCGCTGGCGGGTGGGAGCGAGGCGAACTCCGGGAAGAGTGCCGCGACCGGGCCTTGAGCGAAGGCCAGGCCACGGTAGAGGGTTTCACCATCGAAGCGCGGGGCGGCGGTGGAATGGGCCGCGGGCTGCGCTCTCGCCGACGCCGCCGCGGCGACGTCCGGATGCACGACGAGAAGCGTGAGGACGAGGAACATCGCGAGTCGGAATCGACCGCGTGGGGTGATGCGCATGTTGGCCACCTTTCCTGGCGGGACTGAAATCCTCGCGAGGTGATACGCCGCGCAACGTGGCTCGAACAGGGGGCCGTCCGGCTACCTCTTCGAGGGTCCTCGACGAGATCGGTGACCCGATCGCCCGGGGAGCGAAGGAAAGGGCCGATCCGCCGCCGATGCACCGATCGTGCGCTCCGCGCGATATACCGGCATGGTGGAACGGCTCCTCGTGGTCCTCGTGGTCGTGCTGAGCGCGTGCGGCGGCGCGGGGACGCCGGCGCCCGAGGTCGCGATCACTTCAACACCGACGCGCGCCACGAGCGTCGCCCCGAGCCCGACGCCCTCACCGACGCCCGCAGCCGCGGCGAGTCCCCTTGCGATCGCGGCCGTGCTCGAGCGGATCGACCCAGCGAAGCTGAACGATCACATGGTCGCGCTCGCGTCGTTCGTCTCGCGCGACGTGCGGCATCCCGGCCACGCGAAGGCCGTCGCCTATCTCAAGGAGCAGCTCGGCGCGATCCCGGGAGTCGTCATCCAGACACACCGTGCCGCGTACAACGGGATCCCGCTCGAGAACATCTTCGCGCTCGTCGACCCGCTCACCTCGCCCGGCCCGACGGGGTGGGTGATGATCTGCGCGCACTACGACTCGATCTCGAACCGCACGCCGGGCTGGAACCCGTCGACGATGGCCGCGCCGGGCGCGGACGACAACGGCACCGGGACGGCCGCGCTCCTGGAGTACGCGCGCGTGCTCGCGCAGGAGCGAGCGTCGCTGAAGCAGCGCGTCGTCCTCGCGTTCTTCGACGGCGAGGAGCTCTTCTTCAAGGGAAGCGCGGCGTACCTCGGGACCCTGCCGGCGCCGAGCCCCTACGCGGCGGTCATCAACATCGACATGGTCGGCTTCAACCCCATCGCGGACCGGCTCGACCTCATCTGGTACACGGCCGGCTCGGCGGGCCTGCGAGACCGCATGGTCGCGGCGAACGAGCGCTACCAGATCGGCGTGAATCCGCTCATCCCGCAGCTCGCGACGAGCGGCGCCACGATCCTGGACGCGGCGCCGTTCGGGCTCTCGGGCATCCCGGCGGTCGCGATCGTGCAGCGTTACGGTGAGAACGACGCGACGTTCCCGGGGAACTACACGTTCCACACGGTGAACGACACCCCGGTAAACGTGTCGAACCCACGCCTGTGGCTCAAGGCGGCGAAGCTGACCCTCGCGACGGCGCTCGAGCTCGCGCGGTAGCTACGCGGCGAGCGCGCTCCGCCGGACGACCTTGCGGAACGCCCAGATGAGGACGACGACGGTGAGGATCGACCAGCCGATCCACGCGACGATGAGACCCATGGCGACGTCCCCGCGGATGTAGATGTTGTTGTCGTCCTGGGTCGTGGCCCATCCGAGCGCGGCGGAGCAATAGGGCATTCCCGCGGCGAGGACGAGCACCCCAGCCGAGAACCAGACCCGCATGTTGAAGATCTTGTCCATGCGGGCGAGCGTACGGACGCGTGTTAGGGCGCGAGGCTCAAAGCGGAATACATCCGATCGAGAAACCGACTTGGAACGCTCGCGAGCCGCATCGGCGCGCTGAAGCCGGCGTCTTCGGCGACGCGCTGCCAGGTACCGAACGACATCGGATAGGGCACCCAGGGGTTGCCCTTGTCGCTGTCGTACTCAACGAGGAGGAGACGCCCTCCGCTTTTTAGATATCGGCGGACCCGCGCGAGCACCGGCAGCTTTTCCTCGACGAAGTGGAGGGAGTTCGCCATCACCACGCCGTCGAGGTCATGCAGCTCGAGACGCTGGGTGAAGTCTCCGACCTGCGTGCGGATCTCGGCCATCGGGATCGAGGAGACGGCTGACGCGCGGAGCTCGGCGAGCGCGCCGCGGTCGCGGTCGATGGCGTGGATGAGACCGTGCGGACCGATGAGGTCGGCGAGCGCGAGTGTGAACGCCCCCGCGCCCGCGCCGAGGTCGGCCCACGTTCCGCCCTCGTCCGCTCTGATCCCCGGTGCGAGGAGTCCGACGTGGTCGGCGTGGCGCACTAGCCCTTCCCGATCTCCGCCTCGCGCCAGGCGTCCGTCGCGAGCGCGATCGTGACCGGTCCGTCGGCCTCGATGGTCACGCGCATCGCCGCGCCGAAGCGACCGGCGCGTACCTCGAGGCCTGTGCCGCGCAGCACCCCGCAGAACGCGTCGAAGAGCCGCCGCCCCAGGTCCGGCGGGGCCGCGCCGGCGAAGTCGGGGCGACGGCCGTGGCGCGTGTCGCCGTAGAGGGTGAACTGGGGCACGGCGAGGACGGAACCAGCGACATCGGTAAGCGCGCGCGACATCTTGCCTGCATCGTCGTCGAAGATGCGAAGCCCTGCGACCTTGGCGGCGAGCCGCTCGCCGTCTTCAGGCCGGTCATTCGCGCCGACGCCGACGAGGACCACAAGCCCGCGGCCGATCTCACCGATGCGTTCGTCGCCGACGTCGACCGATGCCGTGCTGACGCGCTGGACGATCGCGCGCGTCAGCTCACTCCAGCATCCACGGATTGTCGCCGCGAACGACCGCCTCGACCTCGGCCGCCGAGAGGTGGCCGGGCGTGAAGACGGTCATGCTCTTCGAGAGCGGCAACCGAGTGATGTACGTGACCTTGCCGAAGCGGTAGCCGTGCTGAAAAAGGAACGGCTTGCCGTCGATCTCGATGCGTTGACGGCGGTCGGTGCTCGTCGCGGGCACGAAGGCAGTATGCCGGGTCGTTCCGCTACGGCGCGATCACGCCCCCGTCGTCAACAGACTGGTCATCCAGCGGCAGCGACGGCCCGTCGGTCGGCAGCGCCGGTCCGTCTCCGTCCCAACCAAGCACCGCTGAGCTGGACGCGACGAGCAGCGTGAGCAGCATGAGCGCGACAGTCGCGATCCGCGCGAGACGTTGACGGATAGGTCTCACGTCGTCCTCCCCATGTTGTCGCCGACGCTCGTGGATGAGTATCCTGCGCCACAGTCGGGGAGACGTCACGGCGGGAAAACGAGATTTCCTGTCAGTTCGGTCTCCAAGGCAGATGGGAGCGTCGGGGAGCGTCGGTGGCAAGTCTTCCGGAGACCGTGCAAAAGCCGGTCACCCTCGGCGAACGCGTGCGCGCTGCCCGGCGCGAGCTCGGCCTGAGCCAGGCGCAGCTTGCCGGCGAGGAGCTCACCAAGGGCTTTATCTCTCAGGTGGAAGCGGGCCTGGTACGTCCGTCGCTCCGCTCGCTTCAGATCATCGCGGGCCGCCTTGGCCGAGGCATCGAGTACTTCGTCGGCGATCAGCCCCTTACGTCGACGAAGCGCGTCCATTACCACCGCGTGGCCGCCGAAGCGGCCGTCGAACGCTCCGATTGGAGCGCCGTGCGACAAGAGGTCGATTCCGCCTTCAGGCACACGCCCACGCGCCGCGAGCGCGGGAAGCTGCTTCGGCTCCTCGTCTCCGCCGAGCTTGCGGCACACGAGACCGAACGCGCATTCGAGCACGTCGCCGAAGCCCTCGCGGTCCTCGATCCGACGGCCGACGCGGACGACGTCGCGAAGCTTCACTACGCGCGGGGTTTCGCGTACGTCGAGCTCGGGCAGCTCGTCGCGGCGACCGATTCGTTCGAGGCGGCCCGCGACCTCGTCGAGCGTCACGAGATCGCCGACCCTCGGCTGCGCTCGCGGATCCTCCTCGCTCTCGGCACGACGTACCGCCGGCTCGACCGGACCGCGAAGGCGCTCGCGACGTACGAGTCCGCGCTCGCGCTGGCGTCGCGTACCTCTGAATTCGAGGTCGCCGCGCGCAGCCACATGGGGATCGCGGCCTCGCTGTACGACGAGGGCGACCTCGACGGCGCGATCGGGGCATACGAGCGCGCCCGCGGGCTCCTCGAGCGCATGACCGACGCGGCCCTCGAGCTTTCGGTGTTGCAGTCGATGGCGTCGGTGAGCGTCGACCGAGGCAAGCTTGACGTCGCGCGCGACTTCGCCGACCGCTGTCGCTCGCGAGCCCTCGCCATCGGCGATGATCGCATGGCCGCGGTCGCCGAGACCGAGCTCGCGCGCGCCGCACTCGCCGCCGGCGACGCCGCGAGCGCACTCTCGGCGGCGACGCACGCCGAAGGGGTCCTCGCGGAGATCCACGACGATCGCCAGCGTGCGAGCGCGCTCCGCGTCGTCGGCGCCGCGCACGACGCGCTCGGACAGCACCCGGCCGCGGACGGCGCCTACCGCGAAGCGATCCGTTTGGTGACGAAGATCGAGCACCACGCTGATCGCGCGGCGATCGCGACGGAGTACGCGCGCAAGCTCCGCGCGCGGGGCGAGACCGAGGCCGCCTACGACATGCTCGAGCTGGCGAGGGGCGGCGCGAACAAGGCCTAGCATCCCGGCGTGCCCCGAGAGGCGTTGACCTTCGACAACGATGCGATCGCGAAGGTCCTCGACGAGATCGGCGACCTCATCGAGCTGAAGGGCGAGAACGTTTTCCGTGCGGTCACGTACCGCGCAGCCGCGCGCGCGATCCGCGACCTGCGCGAGCCGCTCTCGAAGCTCGTCGAGGAAAAACGCCTCAAGGAGATCCCCAAGGTCGGGCCGTCGGTCGCCGAGGCGATCGAGCAGCTCGTCGCGACCGGAGTGTCGAAGCGTCACGCCGACCTGCAGGCGGCGGTGCCGCCGGGTCTGCTCACGCTCCTTCGCGTCCCAGGTGTCGGCCCCGCGACCGCGCGCATGATCTACGACCACCTCCGCATCACGACCATCGAGGAGCTCGAGGAGGCCGCTCGCGACCACCGGCTCCAGCAGCTCCCGAAGATCCAGGCGAAGACCGAAGAGAACATCCTGAAGTCGATCGCCGCGCTCCGGCAGCGCACCGGCCGATCCCTCCTTCACGAGGCGCGCGCGTCCGCGAGCGAGATGGTCGCGTACCTGAAGGAGCGGACCGGCCTCGAGCGCATCGTCGTCGCGGGGAGCCTGCGGCGCTACCGCGAGACGATCGGCGACGTCGACATCGTCGTCGCTTCGGATGCCGGCCCGCCGATCATGGCGATGTTCGTCGCCGCGCCCACGGTCGAACGGGTCCTCGCTCAAGGCGACACCAAGTCGTCGGTGGTCGTCGACCGTGGCCTGCAGGTCGACCTGCGCGTCGTTCCGCCCGAGTCGTTCGGCGCCGCCCTCTTGTATTTCACCGGCTCGAAGGAGCACAACGTGCGGCTTCGCGGCATCGCGCTGCGGCGAAAGCTGCTCCTGAACGAATACGGTCTCTACCGGGTCGGCGCCGAAGCGCGCGGGCAGGAGATCGCCTCGGCGACCGAAGAGGACGTCTACGCCGCGCTCGAGATGGACTGGATCCCGCCGGAGCTCCGTGAGGATCGCGGCGAGATCGATGCTGCGCGCGAGCACCGCCTGCCGACGCTCGTCGACGTCGCCGACGTGAAGGGCGACCTCCACACGCACACGAGCTGGACGGACGGTCGGGATCCGCTCGCGGACATGGCCCGCCGCGCGAAGGCGAAGGGCTACGCGTATCTGGCGGTGACCGACCACTCGCCAGGGCTCGGCATGACGAACGGTCTCTCGGCCGAACGCATCGCCGCGCGGATCGCGGAAGCGGCGAAGCTGAACGCCGAGCTCGCGCCGTTCCGGATCATCGTGGGAACCGAGGTCGACATCCGCGCGAACGGAAAGCTCGACTACCCGGACGAGATCCTCGCGCGCTTTGATGTGGTCAGTGCGTCGGTCCACTCCTCGTTCGCCCAGTCGCGGGAGCAGATGACCGCGCGGATCACCGGCGCGATGCGCCATCCCTTCGTGACGGCGCTCTCGCACCCGACGGGGCGCCTCCTCGAGAAGCGCGAGCCGTATGCGGTGGACCTGGACGCGGTCATCGCCGCGGCGATCGAGACCGGGACCTGGATCGAGGTGAACGGCGGACCTGAGCGGCTCGACCTCCCCGACACCTGGATCCGGAAAGCGGTCGACCGCGGCGCGACGGTCGTCGTGGATTCCGACGCGCATGCCATGGAGGAGCTCAAGTGGATGGAGCTCGGCATCGCGACGGCGCGGCGCGGCTGGGCGACCGCCGCGAGCGTGGCGAACACGCGCCCTCTCGACGCGATGCTCGCATCACGCAAGCGACGCCCGTGAGCCGCGCGCGCTTCATCGTCCGCGGGCTCGTGCAGGGCGTGAACTTCCGCTCCACCGCGGCCGATCAGGCGGGCCGGCTTGGCCTCACGGGGCGCGTCTGGAACCGGCCGGACGGCGCGGTGGGCCTGGTCGCCGAGGGCGACGCAGCCGCGCTTGCGAGCTTCGAGCACTGGCTCTGGCGTGGCTCGCGCTCGGCCGAGGTCGACGCGGTCGAGCGCGCGGACGTCGAGGGAGGACCTCGCTACACGAGCTTCGAGGTGAGCTGGTCGCCCGCCGACTAGCTGTCTAGCGGCGGCGCCTTTTCCGGCGAGCGGGCTGGGGAAAGTACGCGCGACGGCGCTGCTCGCGCTCCCAGGCGGTCTCCTGCGGCGGCAGATAGAACCGGTACATGTAGATGTCGAGCGCGATGTTCGCGACGATCGAGATGGCGAAGACAAAGAAGGGAACTTTCGCGATGAGCAGCACGGTCAACCACACGAGAAAGACGAAGTTGGTCCAGAAGGCCCACGGTCGAATGCTGAGCTCCGGAGGAGACGTCCGCGCGCGCCAGTTGTACCAGACGACGTTCGCGAGGAACGCGATGGCGAGCGCGATGGCCGCGGGCCAATAGAAGCGTGACTCGGTGTTGAACGGCTGAAAAAAACGGTCAATGAAGTGCTGGGGATCGAAGGGCATGGGATGGCTATACTAGCCGCGCTGCGAGCCCTCCTCTCTGTTTCTGATCGCACCGGTCTTGCCGCGTTCGCGCGCGGCCTGAGCGACCTCGGCTGGGAGCTCATCGCCACGGACGGCACGCGCGCCGCCCTCGCCGCCGAGGGCATCGCCACCCGCTCGGTCGAGGACGTCACGAAGCAGCCGGCCCTCCTCGGCGGGCGCGTGAAGACGCTCCATCCGAAGATCCATGCGGCGCTCCTCGCCCGGCGCGACGATGCCGAGCACGCCGAAGAGCTCAAGCGTGAGGGGATCGAGCCGATCGACCTCGTCGTCGTGAACCTCTACCCCTTCGCCGAGACCGCCGCGGCCGGCAAGAGCGGGTCGATGCTCCTCGACCAGATCGACGTTGGCGGCGTCACGCTTTTGCGCGCCGGCGCGAAGAACTACGACCATGTCGTCGTCGTCTCGCGGCCCGAGCGGTACGGTGCGGTGCTCGACGAGCTTCGGCAGCGCGGCGAGGTCTCGCTCGAGACCCGCCGCATCCTCGCCGCGGAGGCCTTCTCGCACACCGCCGCCTACGACGCCGCGATCGCGTCGCGCTTCACCGCCGAGGCCGGTGTGCAGTTCCCGGACGAGATGACGCTCTCGTTGCGCAAGGTCCGCGACCTCCGCTATGGCGAGAATCCCCACCAGCAGGCGGCCTTCTACGCCGTACGTGGTGAGGACGGCGCGATGACGCAGATGCAGCAGATCCACGGGAAGGCGACGAGCTTCAACAACATGCTCGACATCAACGCGGCGTGGCGGATCGCGACCGACTTCCCGCAGCCGACGGTGGCGATCATCAAGCACCAGAACCCGTCCGGCGTGGCCTCCGACAACGAGATCACGAAGGCGTACCGTCGCGCGTTCATGTGCGATTCGGTCTCGGCGTTCGGCGGGATCGTCGGCGCGAACCGCATCGTGACGCGCGAGCTCGCCGCCGCTATGGAGGGCACCTTCTACGAGGCGATCATCGCGCCGGCCTACGAGGACGAGGCGCTGCCGATCCTGCGGCAGCGGCGAAATCTCGAGATCGTCGCGGTGCCCGGCTACGCGATCGTCGGTGGGAAGCTCATCCGCAAGGACGGCTCGTCCTTCGACTACAAGCGCGTCGCCGGGGGCATGCTCGTCCAGACGCCGGATGAATCCGCCGCCGACGAGGGCGCGTTCAAGGTCGTGACCGAACGCAGCCCGACGCTCGAGGAGCTCACCGACCTCCTCTTCGCGTGGCGGTGCGTGAAGCACGTGACCTCCAACGCGATCGTGCTGGCGAAGGGCCTCGCCACCGTCGGAGTCGGTCCAGGCCAGACCTCACGGGTTGTCGCGGTCGAGACCGCCGTACGGAAGGCGGGGGAGAACGCGCGCCTCGCGGTGATGGCGTCCGACGCGTACTTCCCCTTCCCCGACGGGATCGAGGTCGCGGCGCGCGCCGGCGTGACCGCCATCATCCAGCCGGGCGGCTCGATCCGCGACGCGATGATGATCGACACCGCCAACAAGAACCACATGGCGATGCTCTTCACCGGCCGCCGCCACTTCAAGCATTAGGCTCGGTGTCGTGCGAGCGTCTGGGTTGTTCGGGCGGATCGCCGTCGTCGCGCTCGTGGTGATGGCGGCTGGCCTCTTCGCGGGCGCGCGGCCGGTCGTCGCGTTCAAGGACTTCCGGTGTCCCGTCGGGTACTGGGCGCAGCCGATCGGGATCATGGGCGGGGTCTTTCGCTGCGAACGGCTCGCAGCTGGTGCGGGTTCCGCTCCGCTGGGAGGGGCTGTCGGTGTCATCGACCGCGAGATCGCGCTGTACTTGGTGAATCTGCAGGTCCGGGTCTTCGACTTCGACTTCGCCCGCGACAACTATCTCTGGGTCGGGACCGGGGTGAGCCGTCCGGACCTGCGCTAGGGCAAGGGCAGTCGCCGCTCCGCGTTAGCCTCGGTGGGATGCTCTCCCTCGCGCCGAACGAGCTCGCGGCTCTGCCGGCGCGTCCGGGCGCGTACCTGTTGCTCGATGGACGCGGCCGCATCCTCTATGTCGGGCGCGCCGGCGCGCTTCGGTCTCGCGTGCGCAGCTACTGGTCCGCGGGCCTCACTCGACCAGGTCTCCGCGGGATGGTGCGTCGGGTGCGGCGGATCGTCGTGGCGCCCGCGGCGTCGGAGCATGAAGCAGCGTTCATCGAGCGCATCCTTCTCGAGCGGCTCGATCCACCGTTCAATCGCACGCAGGGTGTCGAGGTCGTCGTCGCGGTGCGCCTGTCGTCGGCACCGCCCGGGATCGCCACCGCCGTCGAGCTGGATTCACCTGGGCGTCACTTCGGTCCGTTTCTGGGCTGGGCGCCCACGCTCGCGGCCGCGAGCGCGCTCGCACGCATCTTCCCG
>VBFI01000177.1 GCA_005889275.1 Chloroflexota bacterium
TCAACGACCTCTACGAGACCCCGTATGGCATCGCGCTCGCCGTGAAGATCGTCCTCGTCGTGGCGGCGCTCGCCATCGCGTCGTTCAACCTCCTTCGCTGGGGGCCGCGCCTGCGCGCGGGGGGTCGCGCGCGCGCCGCTCTCATCCGCCACACCACCGCGGAAACCGCGATCCTCGCGGTCGTCATCGTCGCCGCTGCGTTCCTCACCGCCGCACAGCCGCCAGCACAGAAGTCCGGGGCGGCCTACGACCAGACCCAGCATGTCGCCGGGCTCCGCCTGGAGCTACTCGCCTCCACCGCGACGCCTGGCCGGAATCGCTACGTCCTTCGCGTCCATCAGGCGCTCGCCCCGGTGACCCACGCGGAGAAGGTCGCGTTCCGGTTCACGATGGTCGAGCACGACATGGGCGAGCAGGAGCTCGTCGCGACGGAACGCGCGCCGGGCGAGTACGTCGCGGACGGGAGCACCACCGCGATGTTCGGCACCTGGAAGATCCAAACGATCGTGCGGCTCGCCGGCCGCGAAGATGTGAGCACGGTCTTCACCTTCCCCGTCGCGGCGCCGGCCGGTGGCGGTGGGTCCACCTCACGGGTCATCACCGCCGGGCCGTACACGCTCATCGCCTTCACCGATCCGGCGGAGCCGCAGGCGGGAGCTCCGGTCACGCTCTTCGTCGTGATCGTCGACCAGACCGGCAACCCGGTGGTCGGCAAGACGGTCACGGCGAATTTCGCGGGTCCCGCGCAGCAGACGCCGATCACGGCGAAGGAAGATGCCGCGACCCTCGGCCCCGGCCGCTACGAGATCGCGGTCGCCGCGCTCGACGCCGGCTCCTGGAAGGTCACGATCGCGATCGGGAACGAAGCATCGGGGACATATAGCCTCGATGTATCGCGATGATCCTCGCTTCCATCTCCGCCCACGGTGCGACGGGCACTTGGCTCGACGAGATCCTCGAGCTCGGGGTGCCGCTCGCACTCTTCGTCGGCCTCTGGTGGTGGTCGACGCGGAAGGACAAGAAGAAGCGGCCAAAGACGAGGGCCGCTGAGCCGGAGCCCGCGAAGAAGTGACCTTCCCCATCTCGCGGCAGGGCCTCGAACAGATCGCGATCGTGCTCGCCGTCGGCGCGGCGCTCTTCGCGATCTTCGCCGTCGTCTCGTGGCGCCGCGGACGCGACTGGCGGCGCTTCGCGCAGAGCGCCGGCTTCATCGGCGCGCTCATCCTCGTCGACCTCGGGCTCGCGTACACCGTCGCGCCGAACATCCCGACGCCGCCGGTGCCTTTCTTCGTGCGGTTCCTCCAGAACCCGACCCCGAACGACCCCGCGACGGTCGCGGCCGGCCGAGCGCTCTACCAGGCGAACTGTGCGATCTGCCACGGGCCGAAAGGCCTGGGCGACGGGCCGGCCGCCTTCACGCTTCAGCCGCGACCCTTCAACCTGCAGGTGCACGTGCCGCAGCACGCGCCGGGCGAGCTCTTCTACTGGATCAGCGAAGGCGTCGTCTCGACGCCGATGCCGCCGTGGAAGGACAAGCTCACCGAGACCGAGCGCTGGGAGGTCGTCCGCTACCTCCAGGCACTCGCTGCCGGGCAAGCCTCTTAGCCGGGCGCGCCTTTTCCCCATCCGACTCCGCGGGCACCTTGCTCACACCGGGCTCGAGCCGGTGATCGTCGCGCGGCGGACCTTCATCGGGGGCACGAGGCACACCACGGAGCCCATCCCGTTCGAGCTCCACCAGTCGCGAGCGAGGCGCTGCGCTCCGAGGAGGTCGATCCCGGCGAAGAGCTCGAGCGCGCTCATGGTGTACCGGACGTTCGCGAGCGCCCGGGTGATCTTCCCGTTCTCGATGAGGAAGGTGCCGTCGCGCGTCGTTCCGGTCATCGTCGCCGCTCGGGGGTCCGGGGTGTTCGTGTAGTGGAAGCGGGTGATGAGGATGCCCCGTGCGACCGCGCCGATGAGCTCCTCCCGCGTCGCGCTCCCGCCGGACATCGTGAGGTTCCCGGCATGACCACCGGACGCGTACCGCGATGGATCGGCGGCGTGCCCCGTCGATCGAGCGCCCATCGCCTTCGCGGAGGCTCGGTCGTAGACCGGGCCGCGCGCGACGCCGCCCTCGACCAGCGCGACACGGCGCTTCGGCGTTCCCTCGACGTCGAACGGGACGCCGAGCGTCCGCGGATCGAGTGGGTCGTCGAACAGGGAGAAGCGCTCGCCGGTGACGCGCTCGCCGATCCGCCCGGCCATGAAGGACCGCCCTTCGCGGACCGATTGCCCGCCCAGTCCGGTGAGGGAGACGATCCGCAGGATCTCCGCGACCGCGAGCTCCTCGAAGACCGCCTCGTAGTCCCCGGGCGCGAGCTGGACTCGGTCACGATCGAGGGCGCACTTCGTCGAGGCGCGGTCGGCGACGGCCTCCGCGTCGAGCAGGTCCGCGCGCCACGCGAGGTCCTCGGCATATCCCGAGCCCTGGTCGCCGAGCACGAGCGCGCGGAGATACGCGAGCGAACCGGGCGCGTACGCGCCCACTCCTCGCGTGTTCGCGACGGCGTCCTCGGTCACCTCGAGCTGCGACGTGCCGGCGGCGCGCATGGTCTTCGGGATCGCCGCGCACACCCGCGCGACCAGACCGGCCTGCGCCGCGGCGTCGGCACGCGCGGTCGCCTCGTCATACGCCGCCGCGGCGGCGATGGGCGCGGGCTCGGCGACTCCCGGCCAGTCGTCGTCCGGACGGCTCGCGCGGGCGAGCGCGGCGGCGTCCGCGAGGGCGCGCCGAAGGTCAGACACCGCGAGCGAATTCGTCGTCACGACGCCGACGGCCCTGCCGACGATCGCGCGCAGACGCACGGCCGTCTCGTCGGAGAGCGCGTTCTGGTGAATCGAGCTGTGCGAATACCGGGTGATCGCGGCGCGCCGGCGATGGACGTATGCGTCGGCCTCGTCCGCGGGCGCATCGCGGAGGGCCTCGCGCAGCGGCGTGAGGAGCGCGTCGGCGCCGCGGAGGGTCATCCGCGCACCTCGATGGGCACATCCCGGAAGCGCGCATGCGCCGCCCCGTGCCCGACCCGCATCAGCTGGAGCGGCTCTCCCTTCGCGCAGGAGAGGAATCCATGCAGCTCCCAGTCGTCGGCCACGTCGTCACATCGGCCCCAGAAGTCCGGCGTGAGCGACTGGAACGCGACCCCGCGAACGTAGCCCTCCAGCTGGCCGTTCCGGATCACGCGGGCGGACTGCGTCGAGAAGTGGAAGTTCTGCCGCTTGTCGTCGAGCGAGTACGAGGCCGGCGCGTCGAGGAGCAGGCCGGAGTCGACGCCGCGCATGAGCTCCGCGAACGGGGTCGCCCCGGGGTCGAGGCTCACGTTCACCATGCGGACGATCGGGAAGTGCTGCCAGCTCTCTGCCCGGGCGGACCCGATCGTCACCGGTAGGCCGAGCGCTCCCGCGGTCTCACGTGAGGTGAGGTACCCGACGAAGGTGCCTCGATCGACGAGCTTCGTGCGCATCGCGGGCACGCCGTCGTCGTCCCACCCGAACGTGCCCATCCCACCGGGAACGGTCGCGTCCGCGGTCATCGACACGTGGTGCGAGCCGTACCGGAGCTTTCCGCGATCTTCGGGCCACATGAACGTCGTTCCGGCGAACGCGACCTCGTGCTCGAGCAGCCGGTCCGCCTCCGTCGGGTGACCGCATGACTCGTGCACGAGCAGCGCCAGGAACTCCGGCGCGAAGACGAGCGTCGTCGGCTTCTCGTCGGCGAGGGGCGCGTCGAGCATCGCCTCGGCGTCGTCGCGGTACCGTCTCGCCCGCGCCACGAGGTCGAGATGCAGGACGAACTCCCATCCGGCCTGGCGGGTCAGG
The DNA here is from genome assembly GCA_005889275.1 of Chloroflexota bacterium. Lineage (GTDB taxonomy): Bacteria > Chloroflexota > Limnocylindria > P2-11E > P2-11E > 3-1-20CM-2-70-9. The sequence continues at coordinate 3,859 of VBFI01000177.1, forward strand.
CGCATGTCGTAGCGCTGCGCAGGCTTCGCGCCGGCCTTCACCGCGAGGACCGAGAGGCCGGCGCCGCTCTCCACGATCTCCTGCGAGACGTCGGTTCCCTCGCTCGTGACGAGATGCTTGCGCGTGCGGTACGCCGCGATCGACGAACGGCGGGTCTTCACCCGGGGTCCCTTGGAAGCGGCGTCGACCTCGCGCAGGTGAT
>VBFI01000178.1 GCA_005889275.1 Chloroflexota bacterium
CGAGCTCTTCAAGCGACGCGACTACTCCACGAAGTGGACGGACATCGCGCTCGTCTCCGGCGCGATCCTCTTCGACTTCGGCGCCCGCCAGAGCGCGATCTACCCCGACAAGGACCTCGGGCGAGCGGCGGTGCGCGCGATGCGGCCCGGCTGGTTCCCGCTCGGCCCGCGCGGCGCCGGCCGCTCCGCGACCGCGGGCCACGGCGAGGGCGCCGAGCTCGCGGGCCAGGGCGGCGCGTACCGCGAGCGGGGTCCGACGAAGGTCCTCGCGTTCGTCGTGGTGAACGCGTACGGGGTCATCGTCGATCGCGCCGGTCGGACCGTCCGCGGGAAGCCCAGCGGCCCGGTCCCCGGACGTGTCGCTCGCGGCCCGGCGCAGAACACGACCCTCTCGCTCGTCGTGACGAACCAGCGGCTCGACCAGCTCCAGCTCCGTTCCATCGGCCGCCAGGTCCACGCGTCGATGGCCCGCGGCATCCAGCCGTTCCACGCGCGCTGGGACGGGGACGTCAGCTACATGGTCTCGACGCAGGATGTCGCGAACGCGGATCTCGACGAGGTGACGCTGGGCGAGATCGCTTCAGACGCCATGTGGGACGCGATCCTGGCGAGCTTCGGCACGTGAGAGCTCGCGGGATCTTCCGGAATACGACGCCCGAGCTGGCCGTGTGGGGCGCGGCGCTCTTGGTCACGGTGTCGATCTTCGCGGCGGCGCTTTCCGGCAGGCCGGCATCAGTCGGCGGCTGGTTCGGCTCACCGTGGGCCGCGGCGGTCTCCGCTGTCATCGCCGTCGGCGCCGCTCTCGCCGCGATCCTGGCGCTCCGCCGCGCTCGGGGGGAGCGCGCCGTGACCCCGATCGTCGTGCAGTATGGCCCGCCGCCCGGGTTCCGGCCGGGCGACGTCGCGATGCTCGTCTTCGAATGTCTGCGCCCTCGCGACGCGACCGCGATCGTCATCGACCTTGCCATGCGTGGGCATCTGACCATCGACAAGATGGCGGCGCAGGCCGAAGAGTGGCGGCTTCGGTATCGCCCACAGGATCACGGCGATCTACGCGAGCACGAGAAGATCGTCCTCGCCGGCCTGTTCGACCACGGGCACGATGTGGCGCTCGCCGACCTTGCCCCGCACTTCTTCGTGGCGATCGGCATGGCGTCGGATTCTCTGGAAGAAGAGGCGCGCGCACGGGGCTGGTTCGTCGCGCTGCCGAGTCGCGTTCGCCGCAGATGGAGGACGGTCGGAGCGGTCATTGCCGTCGCCGGTCTGTGCCTCCTCGTGCCGCTGGGCACGTACCTCGGTGCGGGTCTCGTCGGTCTGACGCTCGTCGCGTGTGGTCTCACGCTCGTCGCGGCGAGCCCATGGATGCCGCGACGGACCCAAAGCGGAATCGAGGCCCTGCGCTGGGCGCACGGCTTCGAGTTGTACATGCAGACCGCCGAGCGCGACCGCCAGCTTTTTGCCGAACGCGATAGCGACCGGTTTCTCGACAACCTGCCCTACGCGGTCGTGCTCGGGTGCGCGGAGCGGTGGGTGGCGCGCCTTCACGCCTTGGACTCGCCGGGCCTCGCGTATCTGAGCTTCACGGAGGCGGCTCTCCGCCAGGCCGCGGCGGAGGAAGAGCGACGAGCCGGGAAAGGATCCGCGGCCTACAGCGATGCACGTCTTCCACGACGTCCCACTGATAGTCCGACGTGTAATCCGAGATCGCGCGCACGACGATCTCGGGCGCGTCCTTCGTGCGGCGGCACTCGATCGCGTTGCCATGCCGGACCGAGCCGGCGAACAGGAACATGACCGGCTTGCCATCCTCCTCGACCCGCCGCAGATCCTTGCCGTCGAAGACGAGAAAGCTCGTCCACGTCGTTGATGCGCCGTGGCCGACGCTCACGATCGCGTCATCACAGCGATCGCCGTTCACGTCGGCGATCCCGATGAGCGGATTCGCGGCTGCGTCATCGGTCTGCGGCACGCCCGCGAACGCGAGCTCGTACACCGCGCCGGTGGAGAGAGAGAGCCGAGCCAGCCTTGGCAGACCATCCGCTGGCGCGACGCGCTCGAAGAACTCGATCCCATCGGACCGACCGTCGCAATCGAAGTCACCCGTCGCGGCCGCCAGCCGAACACCGACCGTCGCCGTCGCGCTCGGCGTCGCGGTGGGTGACTCTGAGGCGGGCGCGATCAGTGGCGAAGGCTGAGGAACGAACTCGCGCAGGGGCGCGGGCGTCGGCGCCACGGCGTTCGACACGCACGAGGCGAGCGCGACCGCCGCCCAGACGCAGAGGGACGCCCGTCGCATGCGTGAATGGTCCACCCGCGTCCAATTCCCGGTCGTCCGAGTTGCCGGACGCGAAAGTACTAGCCGGCTACCGCTCGGCCAGCGGAACCCACCGTTTTCCGGTCGGTCCGGTGTACTCCGACTCCGGCCGGATCAGCCGGTTGTCGCTGTGCTGCTCCATGATGTGCGCGCACCAGCCGGCCATGCGGCCGACCGCGAAGATCGACGTGCCGAGGTCGGCCGGGATCCCCAGGAACGTGTACGTCGTCGCCGCGTAGTAGTCGACGTTCACGACGTTCACCTTCTCCGCCGCGGCAGGCGACATGGTCGGGCGCTGTCTGGCGATCTCGGCCGCGAGACGTTCCTGGATCTCGAAGTACTTCGGGCCCTTCCAGTCCTTCGCGAGGTCCATCGCGAACTTGCGCAGGAACTTCGCGCGAGGGTCCTCGGTCTTGTAGACGCGATGTCCGAAGCCGGAGAACTTGTACTTGGACGCGATCGCCTTCTGCACCCAGGTCTCGACGCGTTCCGGCGTCCCGATCTCGTCGAGCATCTTCATCGTCCCGTCGGTGGCGCCGCCGTGCAGCGGACCTTTCAGCGCCCCGAGGCCCGCCGTCACCGCCGCGTGCATGTCGGCGAGTGTGGCGGCCGCGATGCGCGCGGCGAACGTCGAGGCGTTGAGCCCATGTTCGGCCTGCAGGATGAAACAGGTGTTGAGGATCTCCGCGGCCTTCGGGTTCGCGTCGAGGCCGGCCATCTTCACGAAGTTCGCCGCGTGTCCGAGCGTCGGATCCGGCGGGACGGGTTGCTCTCCGCGGCGGCGACGGATGTACGTCGCGAGGATCGTCGGGAGCTTCGCCGTGAGACGGATCGCCTTCGCGTACTCAGCCTCGCGCGAGTTGTCGCCCTCACCGGGGTCCTCGGCCGCGGACGCCGAGACGACGGTCCGCAGGACGTCCATCCCGGTGCCGGTCTCCGACATCTCCTGGAGGATCCCGCGCAGGAACGGCGAGAGCGTCCGGTGTTTGGTCAGCTCGGCCTTGAAGTCCCGAAGCTCGGTCCTGTTCGGGAGGTCGCCGTTTAGGAGGAGGAACGCGACCTCCTCGTACTCGGCCTTGCCGGCGAGCTCCTCGATGCGATAGCCGCGGTACTGGAGGAAGTTGTCCGAGACCGAGCAGATGGCGGTGGCGGCGGCAACGACCCCCTCGAGGCCCCGGGGAGCAGCCTTCTGACGCTCGACGGCCACGAGCCGAGTCTCGCATACCCCTCCCCTGTCAAAAATGCCGGTCTCCCTGTCGCTCCCACGGGGTGGTCGTCGAATCCGTGGGCAGGGACCCCTGGGAGGTCCGATGGTCATGATCCCTGGGACTTGCGGGCCCATTTTCCCGGAGGTACAGTCCCGCCCGGACGGTCAGGCAGGCCTAAACCGGTCGGGGAGGACGAAACAACCGTCGGAGCCGCGCGTTCATGAGTTGAGCGCGCACTAAAGCTGTTAGCCCCTCATCCCACCCACCAGCGGAGGGCGGCGGCCGCAAGGCCGGCGCCCTTTCGCTTTCGTCGCAGCACCTACATTTCTGAGCGAGGAAATCCGCCCTGACCAGCACACGATTCGCCAGCCGCAGACGCCAGCCGGTGGAGCGCGCCCGCTATCGGGCGGCTGCTCGCGCGGCCGGCGTCCGCCGCCGGCGCCCGCGCTGGCTCGACGCCGCGCTCGTCCTCGCCGTCGCGGTCGCCCTGATCGTCGCCCTGCCTCGGCTGGCCGCGGGAGTCGGCGGCGGATTCGAGCAGCTCGCTGCGGCGCTGCAGACGTCGAACCCTCTCGGTCAGGGCAAGGGCGCGATCGAGCTGCCCTCCGGCGGCGCGGGCGCGACCGTCGGTGCGGCCCCCGTCGTCGACGGCGTTCCCCAGTTCACCCGGGAGCCGCAGTTCCAGCTCGCCGGCCGCATCCCTTCGTACGCGATCCAGGAGGGGCGGACGCTGCAGATCATCTTGAATGGCGCGGTCATCACGCGTGGACCGGTCGATCCAAGCGGTGCGTTCAAGGCGGCGCTCGAGCTCAAGGAAGGCGCGAATGCGATCAGCGTCACGTTGCTGACGGAGCAGGACGTCGTCGCGACATCCTCGTACACGATCACCCTCGATCGGACTCCTCCGAAGGTCACCGTGTTGCTTCCGCAGCCCGGCGCGATCGTGGAAGCGCATAACGTGGTCGTGCAAGGCACCACCGAGCCTGGCTCGACCGTGAGCGTGAACGGGCACACCGTCGTCGTCTCGCCTGAGGGTGCCTTCGCGGATTTCCTCACGGCGTCGGTCGGCCCGCTGCCCATCACCGTGGTCTCGGCCGACCGCGCGGGGAACGAGACCACCGAGAAGCTCACGGTCGTCGCCCAGCAGTCGGCGCAGGTCGTCGGACCCACGCTCGCAGTCGCCCTCGATCGGACCACGGCGCGGCCCGGGCAGCAGGTCGTCGCGACGGTGTCGCTTCGCGACGCCTCCGGCGCGCGCGTCGGCACACTCGTCACCCTCTCCGTGGGAGTCGTGAACATCGGCTCAGCGGTCACCGACTTCTCGGGGAGCGCGCGCATCGGCTTCGCCGCACCCACGACCGAGGGCGACATCGGCGTCGTCGTCCTCGGCGGCGGCGCGTCTGGGAGGGCGACTCTCACCGTCGCGCGTTAGCCTCGGCGGACGGTGAGCCAGGGCAACCTCGTCCTCTTCGCGCTGCTCGGCGGCACGGCACTCCTCCTCTACGGCGTCCATCTCGTCGGCGAGGGACTGCAGCGCGCGGCCGGGACGCGGCTTCGGCACATCCTGTCGACGCTGACCGGCGACCGCCTCCGGGCGCTCCTCGTCGGGGCGGGCGTGACCGCGGTCTTGCAGTCCTCGAGCGCGACCACGGTGATGCTCGTCGGCTTCGCCTCGGCGGGGCTGCTCACGCTCCGGCAGACGATCGGCGTGATCCTCGGGGCCGACGTCGGTACCACGGTGACCGTTCAGCTCCTCGCCTTCGAGTTTCTCGAGGTCTCACCACTCGTCGTCTTCATCGGCTGGTTCCTGTACGTGACCGGGCGGGGCACCCTCCGGTACATCGGGCAGGCGATCCTCGGCTTCGGGTTCCTGTTCCTCGGGATGGAGCTCGTCCGCGACGGGACCGCGCCGCTCGCGGCGAGCCCGCTCTTCTCCGATCTGCTGAAGGCGCTCACCGATCAGCCGCTCCTGCTGGTCCTGCTCGCGGCGATCTTCACGGGCCTCGTCCGTTCGAGCGCCGCGGTCATCGGTCTCGCCCTCTCGCTCGCGGCCGCGGGGCTCAT
>VBFI01000104.1 GCA_005889275.1 Chloroflexota bacterium
CTTCGAAGGAGGACGACATCGCGGGCGCCGCGGTACTCACGGTCGACTGGACCGCGCCGTCGGGGGCGCCCGTCACCGCTTGAGGGAAGCCGTGCAGTGGACGCTCTCGCTTCGGCTGTGCCGCGTCCTCGCTTCTCGGGGGAATCGTCGCGAGCCGCGGCGAGACGTCGTTCTTGGAGGACGGGATGACCGCCAGTCCACCCGAATCTTTCGCGACTGCAGGACCCGGAAGCGCCAGCATGAGTGCGAGCGCGCACGCGAAGACGGTCGTGGCCTTGAGCATTCCCCTCTTCTCCCTCAGAAGACGCGCGTCGGCTGCGTAGCGGAGAACGGTATGGTGTGATGGCTGTCCTGTCACCAGGCGACGCCCCGATTGCTCGGCGCGGCGATCGGCGGCTACTGCAAGACCGGAGCAGGCGTCGCCCGCGGCAAAACGACCGACAGAGGGTCTCGCTCTCGTCGCAATCTGATGGCGATGCACGAACCTCGAGGCTTTCCCCCAAAAGTCCGAGGTGGTCGGACGAGCCGCCATTAACATCGCTGGCGGAGTGAAGGGTCGCGTTCTCGCAGGGGCACTGCTGCTTGTCGCATTCGCGACCGCCTGCGGTGGGGCCGCCTCGGGCGGCTCGTCGAACGAGACCGCCGCCGACGCCCTGAACCGCGGCCTCGCGGCGCACGCCGCCGGGAAGCTGGACGAGGCCGTCGCCGCCTACTTCACCACGCTTTCGAAAGACCCCAAGAACCAGTTCGCCTACTACAACCTCGGCGAGATCGCGCAGCGGCAGAACCGGGTCGCCGCTGCCCAAGCGTTCTACGGTCTTGCGCTCGAGCAGGACCCGAAGATGGAAAGCGCCCTCTTCAACCTCGCGATCATCCGCACGAGCGCGGGCGCCACCGCAGAGGCGGTCACACTCTACCGCCAGGTAATCGCGGTCGATCCGAACTACGCAGCTGCACATTTCAACCTCGGACTCCTGTTGCGCCAGCTCGGGCAGACCGCCGATGCGCAGACCGAGCTCGCGACCGCGCAGCGTCTCGACCCCAAGCTCGTCGCACCGAGCCCGTCCGCGACTCCGCTCCAGCAGGCAAGTCCCACGCGTAAGCCGTGAGGGCGCTCGAGCCCGCGCATCCGTCTGACTTCTTCCTCGTTGCGGCATCTTCGAACGCGCGGGCCGTCCCGATCGAGCTCCCGGACGTCGCCGTGGTGATCCCGGCGTTCCGCGCCGCCGAGACGATCGCCGGCGTGATCGCCAGTGTCCCTTCCTTCGTCCGGCAGATCGTCGTCGTGAACGACGGCAGCCCCGACCGCACCAGCGACCTCGTGCGTGATCTGCGGGACCCGCGTGTGGTCCTCGTCGAGCACTCCGACAACCAGGGCGTCGGTGCGGCGATGCTGACCGGCTACGGGCGCGCCGTTGCTCTCGGCGCGGAGATCATCGCAAAAATGGACGCTGATGGTCAGATGGACCCCGAGCATCTGCTCGCGCTGATCACGCCGATCGTCGTGGGCGAAGCCGACTACACCAAAGGCAATCGCTTCCTCCACGAGCGCGAGCTCCGCTCGATGCCGGGGAGGCGGCGCTTCGGCAACGCCGGACTGTCGTTCCTCACGAAGCTCGCGTCCGGGTACTGGGACATCTTCGATCCGACGAACGGTTACACCGCGATCCACGCCACGCTCGTTCCTCTGCTCAGCGCGGGACGCGTGGGCAAGCGGTACTTCTTCGAATCGAGCATGCTCCTCAACCTGAGCCTGCTTCGGGCGGTCGTGCGCGACGTGTACATTCCGGCGCGCTATCCGGCGGGGGCGACCAGTCATCTCTCGGAATCGCGCGCGGCGCTGCAATTCCCGTGGCGGCTCCTGCGGGGTTTCGTTCGTCGCGTGCGCCTCGAATATTTCGTGCGCGACTTCACCGCAGTGTCGCTCTATCTCGTCGCAGGGCTCGTCCTGGGGCTGTTCGGAGCGGTGTGGGGCGTGTGGCACTGGGCCGCCTCCGCCCAGGCCGGTGCGGTCGCCTCAACCGGGACGGTGATGATCGCGGTGCTCCCGATCATCGTGGGCGTGCAGCTGCTCCTGCAAGCGTTGACACTCGACATCCAGAACGTCCCCACGCAGCCAGTCCACCAGAGCGTACGGCTCGTTAGCGCGGACCGCGGCATGATCGGCCGGCCTTAGCGTCGACGTGACGCCCGGCTCCGTTGCCAAGGCGCGCGTCCTCGTGACCGGCGCGACCGGGCTTGTCGGCTCCTCGCTCGTCGGGTGCCTCCTTTCGGCCGGCGCCGAGGTGCATGCGCTCGTCCTCCCGGACCCGGAGCCCGAGTCGGACCTGGTGCGGTCCGGAGCGCTCGGGCGGGTCCGCGTCCACACCGGCAGGCTCGAGGATCCTGCCGCCGTCGCCGCCGCGGTCCAGGCGGCCCGGCCTCGATTCGTCTTTCACCTCGGCGCCCAGCCCCTCGTCGGGGTCGCGCGGGCGCACCCGGTCGCGACGTTCGAGGCCAACGTCCGCGGCACGTGGGCCCTGCTCGAGGCCTGCCGCACCATGTCCGATCCCCCGATCGTCGCGGTGGCGTCGAGCGACAAGGCCTACGGCGCGAGCGCGAAGCTGCCATACGTGGAGACGGATCCGCTCGCGGGATCCGAGCCGTACGAGGCGTCGAAGGCGATCACCGACATCCTCGCCCAGACGTATGCGCGCACGTACGGTCTCCCCACGCGCATAGCGCGCTGCGGGAACATCTACGGCATCGGCGACTGGAACTGGAGCCGCATCGTCCCGGGGACGATCCGCTCGCTGCTACGCGGCGAGCGTCCCGTCCTGCGAAGCGACGGCACGCCGGTCCGCGATTACATCCACGTCGACGACGTCGTTGCGGGATACCTGGCGCTCGCGACGACGGAAAGCGTCTCGCCTGGCGAGGCGTTCAACTTCAGCTCGGGCGAGCGCCTCACGGTTCGTGAGGTCGTCGATTCCGTCACCGGAGCGGTGGGCGTCGCGCTCCAGCCGGTGGTGCTGAACGAAGCGCGCGGCGAGATCGCCGCCCAGTACCTCGACTCAGCGAAGGCCCGAAAGACACTCGGTTGGGAGCCGCGCCGTCGAATGCGCGAATCTCTCCCGGACATCGTCGCGTGGTACCGCGAGCTCCTCGCATGATCGACGGGGTCCGCATCGATCCGCTCCGCCAGATCGCTGACGAGCGCGGGGCGATCTACCACCTGCTCCGTGCCGACGATCCGGCGTTCGAACGCTTCGGGGAGATCTACTTCTCGTTCGTGCACCCGGGGTGGGTGAAGGGTTGGCACCTTCACAAGGAAATGGTCCTGAACTACGCGGTGCCCGTCGGCAAGATCCACCTCGTCCTCTACGACGACCGTGAGCGATCGCGGACGCACGGGGTGGTGCAGGAGATCGATCTCGGCGCCGATCGCTACGCGCGCGTGCGCGTCCCGGCCGGCGTGTGGAACGGCTTCATCGGGCTCGGCGACGTCGATGCGCTCGTCGCGAACTGCGCGACGCTGCCGCACGACCCGAACGAGATCGTGCGGATCCCACCCGAGGATCCGCGTGTACCGTATTCGTGGCGACGCTTCGGCGAGGTGAAGGGCGGATGAGGGTGGTCATCCTCTGCGGCGGTCAGGGCACCCGCCTTCGTGAGGAGACCGAGTTCCGCCCGAAGCCGATGGTGGAGATCGGCGGCCGGCCGATCCTCTGGCACATCATGCGGCACTACGCGCGGCACGAGGTGAACGATTTCGTGCTCTGCCTCGGCTACAAAGGCGATGTCATCCGCCGCTGGATCATCGACTTCCCGAGCATGAACGCGGACGTCCGCGTGCACATCGGCTCGCAGAAGGTCGAATCGCTCGAGCCGCTGCGCGACGAGTCGCGCTGGACGGTGACCCTCGCGGAGACCGGCGAGCTCACCCCGACCGGCGGCAGGCTGTTGCGCGCGCGCCGCTACGTCGAGAAGGAAGCCTTCATGTGCACGTACGGCGACGGGCTCTCCAACGTTGACCTTACGGCCCTCTTGCGCTTCCACAGGGAGCACGGCAAGCTCGCGACGGTCACCGGGGTACGGCCGTTCACGCGCTTCGGCGAGCTCCACGTGAAGAACGGGATGGCGCTCGGCTTCCGCGAGAAGCCGCAGCTCGAGGAGGGCTGGGTGAACGGCGGCTTCTTTGTCTTCGAGCCCGGCATCTTCGAGTACCTCGCGGACACCGCGACGCTCGAACGGGAGCCTCTCGAGCGCCTCGCGGCCGCCGGCCAGCTCGCTGTGTATCAGCATTCGGGCTACTGGGCGGCGATGGACACCTACCGCGAGGCGCAGCAGCTGAACGAGGAGTGGCGGTCGGGCCGGCCCGGCTGGCTCGAGGACTGACCCGAGCGCTCGTCGTCGGCGCGTCCGGACAGATCGGCGGTGCGCTGTGTCGGGTGCTCCCGGACACCGTCGGCACGTATCGGAGCCGGCCCGGCTCAGGCTTACGCCAGCTCGACGCCTCGGACGCCGAGGCCTTCCGACGGACGCTCGATGACACCGGCGCCGCCATCGTGTTCTTTCCTGCCGCGCAGCCCAACGTCGACTGGTGCGAGGCGCATCCGGCGGAGGCCGAGTCCGGGAACCTCGGTCCGCTCCGGGTCGCGCTCGCCGCCGCCATCGAGCGCGACGCGTTCCTCGTTGCCTACTCGAGCGACTACGTCTTCGACGGCGCGCACGGCCCGTATGTCGAGACGGACCCGGTCTCGCCGATCTCGGTCTACGGGCGCATCAAAGTCCGCCTCGAAGAGGAGACGCTCGCGGCCGGCGCGGCGGTCGTTCGGACCACGGTCGTGTTCGGGTCCGAGCGCGGCGAGCCGCGCAACTTCGTGCTGCGTCTGGTACAGAGCCTCGCGCGCAACGAGACCGTGCGCGTCCCGACCGACCAGGTGGGCACGCCGACGTACTCGGACGACGTCGCGCGCGCGTCCGGGATGATCGCCGACGCGCGTGCGACGGGGATCTGGCACGTCGCCGGGCCCGATCGCATCTCGCGCCTCGAGCTCGCGCGTCATGCCGCGCGCGCGTTCGGTTTGAGCGAGATGCTGATCCAGGGCGTGCCGACCTCGGCGCTCGGTCAGCTCGCCCGCCGACCGCTCGAGAGCGGCCTCGTCATCGACAAGCTGCGCGAACGATTCGGTATCACGATGCACTCGGTCGGCGCGGCGCTTGCGGACCTGCGTGCCATCATCGACCGCCATGAGTGAGGAGCGGATCCGCGCGGAGATCGACCGCCTCGTCGGCGAGCTCTGGCGCGAGCGCGCGGCGCGCCGGCCGTTCGAACCCGGCACGACGACCGTCAACTACGCGGGGCGTGTGTTCGACGACGCGGAACTGCGCGCGCTCGTCCGGAGCGGGCTCGACTTCTGGCTCACAGCCGGACCCGAAACGGCCGCATTCGAACGCGACCTGGCGGCCGCGGCCGGCACGAAGTACTCGTTGCTCGTGAACTCGGGGTCCTCGGCGAACCTCTGCGCTGTGAGCGCGCTCGGCTCGCACAAGCTGAAAGCCCCGCTGCGTCCGGGCGACGAGGTCATCACGACGGCCGCGTCGTTCCCGACGACGGTGAACCCCATCGTGCAGAACGGCTGGGTCCCGGTTTTCGTGGACGTCGAGCTCGGCACCTACAACCCGAGCGTCGAGGCCGTCCGTGACGCGATCTCGGAGCGCACGCGTGCCGTGGTCCTCGCCCACGCGATGGGCTTCCCCTACGACGCGCCGGCGATCGCCTCGCTGTGCCGCGAGCGGGGGATGTTCCTGGTGGAGGACTGCTGCGACGCGCTCGGTGCGCGGATCGATGGAAAGCCCGTGGGAACGTTCGGCGATCTTGCGACCCTCTCCTTCTATCCGGCTCACCAGATGACGACGGGCGAGGGTGGCGCGGTGCTCACCTCGAGCGGAAAGATGAACTGGATCGCCCGCTCCTTCCGCGACTGGGGCCGCGACTGCTGGTGCGAACCAGGCGAGGACGATGCCTGCCGCAAGCGGTTCGGCTATCAGCTCGGCACCCTGCCGCTCGGGTTCGACCACAAGTACACGTACACCCATGTCGGCTACAACCTCAAGGCGCTCGACCTCCAGGCGGCGATCGGACGCGAGCAGCTCAAGAAGCTGCCGAGCTTCGTCATGGCGCGACGCGAGAACTGGCGCGCCATGCGCGACCACGTGAAGCGTTATGAGGAGTTCCTCGTCCTGCCGGCCGAATCCTCGCGGAGCGAACCGTCGCCCTTCGGCCTCGTACTCACGGTGCGCGAATCCGCGCCCTTTACGCGCGGTCAGCTCACCGCGTGGCTCGAGGATCACAAGATCCGGGGATCGATCAGGCCCGGCGCGACTACGTGCTCGAGGTCTTCGACCTCTTCTTCCGCAAGTTCGACTGAACACCGAGGACCCGCGCGCGCGCCCGTGCCCATCGCCTGCGCGTGATGTCCGGCAGGTCGCGGCGCGCCAGGACGAGTGCGAGGAGCACCAGCGCGCCGAGCGCGAAGAGCGGCGTCTTGAGCGGCGTCGAGCGGTATTCCAGCGTCACGAAGTGGTCGCCGGGCGGCACGTTCAGGCCGATGTAGCTCGGCGACAGCATGATGGTCGCGACCGGCTGCCCGTCGACTGTCGCGCGCCAGTTGGGGTGGTAGGTCTCCTTGACGACGAGGGTCGCCGCGCTCGTGCAGCTCGTGATGAAGTCGAATCTGCTCGACTGCAGCCTCTCGTAGCGGAGCGCCCCGCCATCAGCGCAGCCCGATACCGGGCCCGCGAGGACGCGGTTGGCGGGCGCTGGGTAATCCCAGCGGATGTACGTGCGCGAGGCAGGCCCGGGTCCGTTGACGAACGCGCGGTTGCGGGCGAAGAGATCCGCCGCTGACCGCACCGACTCGCGCGCGCTCAGGGCGACGAACTCCGCGTGCCCGGCCGAGGGCGCGCCGTAGAGGACGTAGCGGGGTGTCGTCGCGATAGGCGTGAGGAAGCTCGGGAGCGCCTGATCGCGCGGTGCGATCACGTAGCGCACGTTGTAGAGGTCGTACTGCGCCGCGCTCTGGTCGTCGAAATCGAACTGCAGGTCGGAGTTGAGCGAGGCGCCCCCGAACGGCGGCGCGAGCATGCGGAAGCGCTCGGTCACCAGGTACTGGTACGCGTGCACCGATCGGAAGGGGATGCCGAAGTCGAGCCGCTCGCCCCAATTCGAGCGCAGCCCCGCATACACGCGTCCCGCGGGCAGCTGTCGCAGCCGCGCCACGAGCGACGCCATTTCGGCGTCCCCTGCGATCGCGGCCTCGGTCTGGCGCATCCAGGTCGCGTTCAACGCCTCGAAGTCCCAGCGCTCTTTGAGCGCGGGCACCAGGGCGAGCCCGAGAATGCCGACGGCCAGGGCGGCGCGCGACGGCGAGACCGATGAGCGCACCAGCGCAAGCGCGGCGGCCCCGCCGTACCCAATGAGCGGGATCGCCGCGATGTGCACGCCGCCGATGAACCGGTGGAAGAGCAGTGTCTCCTGTAAGGGAAGCAGCGCCGCAAGCGGGCCGAGCGTCGCGCGTCCGAAATAAAGGACGAGCCAGACGGCGAAGAGCGCCAGCCCGAAGAGCGCGTTCGTCGCACGCGTGAGAGCCGCGTAGCCGATGCCGAGCGCAAGGAGCAGCGCGAGCACCGGGAGACGGCCGTGATCGGTGAGCTCGCCGGTGACGAGCCAGCCGAGAACGGTCGGCGCTCCGTACGAGGCGTATTTCTCCGGCTGGAGGTACGGACTCGCGTTCAGGAACCCGCGCTCGAGGATGTACGGCAGCCACATCCACGACGTGATCGCCAACGCGATGGCACCCGCCGCGCCGAGCCGGACCGCGCGCGCGATCACATTCGTCCTGTTCAGACCCCAGAGGAAGAGCACCGCCGCGCTCACCACCATCATGTAGGCGTAGAGCAGGTGCGAGAGGACGAGGACGGCGAGCGCGACCACCGTCCAACGGAAGCCGCTTCCGTAACGCACCAGCCGCCACAGGCTCGCGAGCGCGATGAACGAAAGGTGCATGGCCCAGATCTGCGTGTAGAGGCCAAGGCCGCGCCAGAGATAGCTCTCGTAGTCGAAGCCGTAGAGGAAGTTCGTCGCCAGGAGGGTCGACGACGCGGCTCCGACCGCCGCGGCGACGGGAGAGAAATCCATCCGTCGCATCGACCAGAAGACCGTGAGCGGGAAGCCGATGAGCAACAGGTAGCGGACGACGTTGAACAGCGTCACGATGTCGGGTAGGCCCAGCAGGATGCGGTGCAGCGCGACGACCGAGAGATGGGGAAGGTCCTGGTAGTAGAGGAACTCGGGGAAGCCTTCGTCCATCTCCGGCACCCAGAACTCGAGGACGTTCTCGCCGCGCGCCAGCGCTTCGCTAGCGTTCTGGACGAAGAGCTCGTGCTCCGCGTCGTCGTTGACGTTTGGCGTCGCGACGGTGATCTCGGGGAGGAGCCCGATGGCGTGGACGCCCATAGGGAGGGCGACCAGAAGCGCGAGGCCGATGTTCCGAGGGGAGCGGCGATCGGCGACGGCATCGCGTAGCCGCCGGGGCCACTTGTTCCACAGGTCGGTCACTATGCAGAGCGGATTGTCGGCTACGCTGCCGCCATACCACCCGAGGTCCTCATCGTCTCGTACGGCCAGGATGCTGGCCCCACCGACGCGCTGGCCTCGCTCCGCGCGCAGACGCTGCAGCCAGGAGGCGTTCGCGTCTGGCACAACGGCCCGACCTTCCCGCCGCGTCCGATCGAAGGCGTCGAGCAACACTGGAGCGGAGAGGGCGTGGGCTACGGCGAAGGCATCAACCAGCTCCTCTCGCGCTCGCAGGCCACGACATGCGTCGTGGCGACGGATGACGTCGTGCTCGATCCGCACTGCGTCGAACGTCTGGCCGCCGAGATGGACGAACATCCGCGTACGGTCGCGGTCGGCTGCGCCCTCATCGGAGGCGACCGGCGGGTGAACGCCTACGGGCTCCGTCTGACCGAGGACTGGCTCGGCATCAACGTGGATCGGGGCCGTTCGTGGGACGACTTCGCGAGCACCGCGCCGCGCGGGGCGGCGCGCTATCTCGGGCCGAGCGGGGCGCTGTTCGCGCTGAACCGCGAGGAGTGGGAGCGCATCGGTGGCGGCCCGCTCTTTCCGCGCAGCTTCTTTCTCTACATGGAGGACGTGATGCTCGGCATCCGCCTGCGGCTCCTCGGCGCGGAAGTCCGCTTCCGTCCCGATGCGTTCGCCACGCACGCCTGGAGCGTCGCGACCGGCAAGCGCCATGTCGACAAGCTGCGCCTGGTCGAGCGCAATCGCCTATGGATGTTGCGCGCGGCGCGCGGCCGCGCCGCGGCCGGGGCGACCCTTGTCTGGACCGCGCTCCGCTACGGCTCCTACCTCGCACACCGGGGAAGTGGCGAGCGGACCGGCAACGCTCCGCGCGCGTTCTGGCGCGCGGTCCGCGAGGGGCTGTTCACGGAGCTGCCCGCCGATGTCGCCGCGTACCTGGGTGGCTGCGAGGGCGGATCGCTGCCGCGCTGGTGCTTCGCGAGCCTTCGCGATCAGATGCGCAATCCGGTGGCCTGAGGGGCTCCGTTCTGGGACCCTGCGCTTCGAGAGAGATGCGGAAAGGTTCTGGTGGTAGAGGAACTTCCCGCCGCGCTCAATCCCGAACGCGAAGCCAAAGCAGGAGTGTGGGCTTGACGATGCTCCACCAGTCACGGAACCGGCGGATCTTGGAGTAGTTCCCGCCGCCCCTCGGGTACGTCTTCGACACGCCGATCTCGACGACGCGGTAATCGAGCGTGACCGCCTTCCAGTGGATGTAGTACTCGAGCTCGTATCGGTCGAGCCAGGACTGCTCGATCCGGATGCGCGGATCGTCCAGAAGCGAGAGCCGATACGCGCGGTAGCCGTTCGTCACGTCGGAGATGCGGAAACCGGTCAGGAGCCTGAAGAACAGGGTGTAGCCGCGGATAAGGAGGCTCCGTCCGAATGGGAGGTTCACGCTCGCGCCGCCGCCCGGGAGGTACCGCGACCCCTGCACGTAGTCATATCCGGCACGCAGCTCGGCGATGAGCCTGGGAGCCTCGGCGGGGTCGTCCTTGCCGTTCGCCGCCATGATCACGACCGCCCACCGGCCGTCCTGCCGGGCTGCTTCGATCCCGGTGCGGATCGCGGCCCCGACGCCGCGGCGGCGGCCGTGCGCGATCACCCGGGCGCCGGCCTCACGAGCGAGGTCGGGCCCGCCGTCGTCCGACCCGTCGTCTACAACGATCGCCTCGGCGATCTCGGGCGGCATCCGCCGCACAAGTCCCGCGATCGCGTGGCGCTCGTTGAAAAGGGGGAGGATCGCAACGATCGTTTCGGCCACCCGGGGATGGTAGGGATGGGGACCGCGCGGTTGCAGCGACCAGACCGATATAGACCGCGCGCGAACTAGCGGATCGGGTCCTTTTGGAGGAGACCGCGGTTGTGCACGTACAGCGCGGCCTGGGTGCGGTCGGTGAGCTCGAGCTTGCTGAAGATGTTCGAGATGTGCGTCTTCACCGTGCGCTCGCTGATCCCGAGCGAGGCCGCGATCTCTTTGTTCGCGCGGCCGCTCGCGACCAGCTTCAGCACCTCGCGCTCGCGAGCAGTGAGATCGCTGTAGCCCTCGTCTTCGCCGGCGGGCCGTTCGCCGCCGCGCAGCCGTCCGAACTCGTCCAGCACGCGCTTCGCGACCGAGGGATAGATCAGCGAGAACCCATCGGCGACCGTGCGGATCGCGTTCGCGAGCTGGCTTCCGGTGACTTCCTTCAGCAGGTACCCCGACGCGCCGGCGCGGATCGAGCTGAACACGAGGTCATCCTCGTCGTAGTTCGTGAGGACGATGACCCGCGACGACGGGACGGAATTGCGAACGCGGCGGGTCGCCGTCACGCCGTCCCAGTCGCCCATCTTGATGTCCATGAGGATGACGTCGGGCAGGAGCTCCTGCGCCAGCGCGAGCGCCTCGTGACCGTCGCCGGCCTCGCCGACGACGTCGATCTCAGGCTCGTGCTCGAGGATCGAGCGAAGACCGCTCCGGACGAGCGCGTGGTCGTCCGCGAGCAGCACACGGATCTTGTGGACTTGGCCCGGCGGGACGGCGGCGGTCATCGTCCGAAGAGCCTCCCGAGGAAGCTCGCCTTCTCGCTGCGCTCAACATCCTCGATCGCGCCGTGCTGGTCGGTGTCCTCGACCGTGTCGGCCCACGCGGGCGTCCCCTCCTCGGTGACCGCGCGATAGGGGATCGACGCGCGGACGATCGTCCCGCGGCCCGCCTCGCTCCGGACGACGAGCTGACCGCCCACACCCTCGGCGCGCTCGCGCATGCCGACGATGCCGTAGTGTCCCCGCTCCTCCGCGGTCTCGAGCTCAGTTGACTCGAATCCCTTGCCGTCGTCCTCGATCGTCGCGACGACCTGGTCGCTGTCGTAGCGGAGCACGACCTTCGCGTTCGTCGCCCCCGCATGCTGCGCGACGTTGCGGAGGCCTTCGCCGACGATCCGGATGAGGGCGCGCTCCACGAACGGCTCGAGGTCGCGCTCGGTACCGGTCTCCTCGAGGTCGACGGTGAGTCCGCTCTGCCGGCGCAGGTCGTCGATGAGGCGGGACACCGCGACGGGGAGGTTGAGCCCACCCGACTCCTCGGTCTGTCGGAGCGCGGCCATGTACTGGCGGACGTCGGAGAGCGTCGCGCGCGCGTCGCGCGCGGCCTTCGCGAGCTGTGGAGCGAGGACCGATGGGTCACGCTCGAGCGCGCGCTGGCAGCCCTCGAGCGCGAGCACTACCCCGGTGAGCTCCTGGGCGAGTCCATCGTGCAGCTCCTGGGCGATCTTCCGGCGCTCGTTCGTGGCCGTCCGCTGGAGGACGTCCGATGACGCGGTCTTCTGCAGCATTCCCGCGAGGTACTCCCCGAGCGTTGCGGAGAAGTCAGCATCGCTCGTGAGATACGGCGTGGTCGCGCGCCCGAGCACGAGGACGCCGAGCACGGTGCCGGTGAGCGCGCTGCCGATCGGCGTGAGCAGGAAACGGGTCGACGAGAGCGCGGCCCAATCCGGGCGGTCCTCGGACATACCGTACGTCGCCGTCGCCGTGCGGCGCTCGCGCAGCACCTGGGCCAGGACGGTGTCCGATCCCGAGGTGGTCGAGATGTCGGCCGGCAGCACGTCGCCGTACCCGGTCGAGGCCCGCAGGTGCAGGTGATGTTCCTCGGCGGCCCAGACGCCGACCGCGTCGTGTCGCAGGTTGTCCGCGAGCATCGCGACCGCGCTCTCGAGGTCACTCTGCGGGTCGGTTCCGAGCGTGGCGAAACGCGAGAGCTCGTAGAGGACAAGCGCCTGACGGCGATCCTCCTCGGCGCGCTGAAACTCCTCGGCGGTCAGCAAGGCCGCGGCGATATCGGACGCGACCTGCGCGAGCGAATCGACGTGCGCCTGCCCGTAACGCTCCTGCTGTGAGCGGTGCTTCACGTTCACGACACCAAGGGTTCGCCCGCCGACCCGGAGGGGCGCGATCATCGACTCGCTCGCGGTCGGGTCCGAGCCGCCTTGCACCTGGCCCGAGAGCAGGATCGCCTTTCCGGTCTGCGCGACCCGCCCGGAGATTCCCTCGCCGACCTTTTTCCGATCGTGCCGTGCGGCGTCGGAGAGGCCATGGGAGCTACGCACAGAGAGCTCGCCCTGGGCGTCGGCAAGCATGATCGAGACGCCATCGGCGCCGAAGACCTCCGCGAGCTGCGACGTCGCCCGCTCGAGGAGCTGATTGGGATCGCGCTCGCGGCGGATGATCGCCTGAAGGTCGCGCGTTGCGCGCAGCTTCGTCTCCGCGTCTTGCTGCTGACGCTGGGCGCGCCACAGCGCGTTCGCTTCGGCGAGCTCGAGACCGACGAGCTCCGCGACGCGTCCGAGTCCGGCGACATCGTCGGCGCCAAACGCGCGTCCGACCTGGAGCGCGGCGAGACCTCCGACGAGCTGGTCCTTCCAGACGACCGGCGAGACCGCCAAGGCGTCGGCGGTGCGGCCGTCGGCGAGCGGGATCGCGACGCCATCCGTGGTCTGGTCGGGAACCCGCTGCGCGAACGCTTTTCCGAGGAGCGCCGCGGCGGCACCATTGCCCCACGCGACCTCTCCGGGAAGGTTGTGGGCGACATAGGTCACGTAGCCATTGCCCTTCATCTGGAGGACGATCGCGATCGCGTCAGCGCGGGCGAGCTTCGCGAGGTACGCCATGCGCGCAGACCAGAAGTCGGCGTCAAGGCGGAGGCTCACGCGGGATCCTTACGCGACGCCGGCGCCGGCCTCGCCCTCGATCCGTAGCTCCAAGGTATTGCCGCCGCTCCGCTGCATCGCGAAACGGGGCTGTTCGAGGGCCGCCATCGCGGCCCAGAGCTCATCGACGGACATGGGCACGCGCAGCCCGAGCGCGAGCGTCGCGATCCCACCGCGGAAGTCACGCACGTAAAGCGTACGGACCTGCGCGAGCGCCTGGATACGCCGTTCGATCTCGACGAGCCGCGCAAAGGACGGCACGGGCGAAAGCATCAGGACAATGTTGCTTGTCGGCGCCGCCGGCTCTTCCCTCTCAAGAGTGACTTGCTCCGGTTCCGCCACCTGTGCAGGCTCGGAACGCTCCACGACGACCAAATCCGGCCTTTCGGGAGGCGCCTGCGGCGCCTGCTGAGCGGTGCCGAAGATCTCCTCTTCCTCGACGGCCGGACGCGCCTGCGCGGCCCTTGCGGCCTCGGCGGCGCGCGCCGCCTCCTGCGCCGCGCGGGCGGAGGCCTCCGCCGTGCGCGCGGCTTCGGCGATCCGCTCCACTTCGAGGGCCGCCGCCCGTCTTGCATCGTCCGCGCGGCGAGCCTCTTCGACCCGGCGCGCATCATCCGCTCGACGCTCGGCCGCACGGCGCTCGTCTTCCTCTCGCCATTGCTGCGCGCGACGCTCCTCTTCGAGACGGCGCGCTTCCTCAGCGTCGCGAGCCGCGGCGCCCGCGCGCTCGACCTCGGCGGCGGTGCGCTCGGAGTCAGCGGCGCGCTGCGCCTCGGAGGCGCGCACCGCTTCCTGCGCGGCGCGCATCGCTTCCTGCGCGACACGCGCGGACTCCGCCGCGCGGTCCGCCTCGAGCGACCGGCCCGCGTCGGCTTCACGTTGCGCCTGCTCGGTCGCGCGCCTGGCTTCCGCCGCGCGCTCGGCGTCGGCGGCCCGCTGGATCTCAGCGGTGCGCCTGGTCTCCTCTTCGGCGATGCGCGCGCGCTCCTGCGCGGCGCGCGCTCCCTCCTGCGCCGTTCGCGCCTGCTCGGCCGCGGCGCTCGCGTCGCGGGCAGCGTCCGCCGCGGCGCCGGCCTGCTTGCGGATGTCCTCGAGAAGCTCACCGAAGACGCCGCGGAGCGCCTCCGCGGCCATCGTGCGTGCCTCGGTCGCGTGCTCCTCGGCGGTCTTCTCTCCGGCTACGGGCGCCGCCTCGCGACGTGGGCCGCGCAGCGCCGATAGGCCACTCCGTCGCGTGGAGGCGATCTCGTCGACGAGGCCGTCACGCTCTTCTCGGAGGCGCTCGATCTCCTTGAGCAGCATCTTCCGCTCTTCGCGCGCTTGCTCGAGGATCTGCTGGGCGGCGCTCTCGGCGCGGGCGCGGATCTGGTGCGCGGCGCGGAGCGCGCCGGCGAGCGCCTCGCGGACCGTCGCATCGAACTCTTCGTAGACCGAGACCCGTTTGCGCGCCGAGTCCAGGTCCGACTCGAGGGTCGCGACGCGCTTGGTGAGCTCGCTGACACGGTCGGAGAGGGCGCCGATGATGTCGCCGGACGCGCCTAATTGCTGCGAATCGTCGGACACGCGGTCACCCCCGCTCGCTCTCTTCCTCGGCCACCCCCCGCGTGTGCGGAAGAGCGTATACGAAGGCCGCAAGGAAAGGCAGAATTCGGCGCATCACGCGGCCGAGAGTGCTGCTCGTCGTCGGGCATCCAGGCATCGGCGCGGGGCTCGAGGCGTTGCTCCGCATCGAGGAGCGGTACGACACCCGGCGCGTGCAGTCGCTCGAACAGGTCAGGGCCGGAGTCGATGGCTGGACCGCCGACGTCGCGCTCGTCGACGGTGTGCTCGTCGAGGTCGGCCGGACGGAGGCGCTCGCGATGCCGACGATCGTGCTGTCGGGGAACGCGATGGATGGGGCCCGGCTCGCCTCTCGGCTTCCCGCCGGGCGTGGCTGGCTGCGCAAGGATGCGACCGCCGACGACCTTCGCCGGGGCATCGAGCGCGCGCTCGTCCGCAGTCGCCGCGGGGTGCCGCCGCGGGTGGCCTTGCTTGTGCTCCTGTTGCTTGCGCTTGCCATCATCGCGACGCTCATCGTCTCGGTGATCGCGCGAGGTTAGGAATGCCGAAGGACGAGCCGAAGGACGCCAAGAAGAAGAAGGGCGACGACGTCGTCGATCTCGCCGCGCGCATCGGCGCGCGACAGCCGCGTCCCGCCGAGCCGGAGAAGAAAAAGGACGCGCCTCCGGAGCCGCCTGCCGCGCGGTTCGACGCGCCGATCCCGGCCGCCCCCAAGCCGCGGCTCATTCCGGCGCGCGAGGACCGCGAACAACGTGATCTCATCAAGAAAGCGCTCACCGATGAGAACGAGAAACCGGAGCCCGCGATCCCATCGCAGCGGGCCGCCCCTGGGCCAGGGGAGATCGACCTCGTCGTGACGCCACTTCCGACCCCCGACGACTGGCATCGCTTCGAGCTCGCGGTGCGAAAGGTCAAAGGAGTCGGACAGCTGCGCACCGAGTACTACCGACACGGCGTGCTCAAGGTGCGCGTGAGCTATCAAGGCACCGATCGTCTCGCGGCCGCGCTCCGCACCGGGATCCCGGGATATCGCGTGCGGGTCATCGGCGAAGACCGCGCGACGCTCCAGATCCTCGTCGCGTCGGAAACCGACGAGCGTCGTCCCGGATAGAGTGGGGACGATGGCCGACTTCGAGACGCGTGCGCGGAAGGTCCTTCCGCCGGTCCTCGGTCACTACACCTGGCTCTCGATCGACCGCGGCGAGGGCAGCTGGCTGCAGACGACCGATGGCCGGCGCGTGCTCGATCTCACGTGCGGCATCGCGGTGACCGCGGTCGGTCACGCACATCCCCGCGTGGTGAAGGCGGTGACGGAACAGGCGCAGCGCCTCATGCACATCTCGGTGGGCGTCGCGAAGTACGAGTCGAGCATCGCGTTCGCCGAGGCGCTCGCCACGATCACGCCGAGAGGCCTCGACACGGCCTTCTTCGGCAACAGCGGCGCCGAGGCGATCGAGGGCGCGATCAAGCTCACGCGTCAGACGACCGCTCGCGAGGCGATCATCACCTTCCGAGGTGGCTTCCATGGCCGCACGGTCGGCGCAGCGTCGCTCACCACCTCGAAGGCGCAGTACAAACGCGGCTACGGCGCGCTCCTTCCCGAGGTCTACGTGGCACCGTTCCCGTATCCGCTGGCGTGCGCGCTGCCCGACGCCCATGACCTGGAGGCGTGCGAGGCGCATTGCTTCGCCGAGCTCGAGGCGATGCTCGAGCACGAGGTTCCTCCGGAGCACGTCGCGGCGATCCTCATCGAGCCGGTTCTCGGTGAGGGCGGCTACGTGGCGGCGCCGGCGTCATTCCTGCGCCGGCTTCGCGAGCTCGCGACGAAGATCGGTGCACTCCTTGTATTCGACGAGGTGCAGACGGGTATGGGACGGACCGGCGCGTGGTTCGCCGCCCAGAAGGTCGGCGTCACGCCGGACGTCATGACCCTCGCGAAGGCGCTGGGCGGGGGAATGCCCCTGGGCGCGGTTGTCTCGAGTCGCGAGCGGATGGAGCGTTGGCGCACCGGCACCCACGGCTCGACGTTCGGCGGGAACCCGGTCTCCTGCGCGGCCGGCCTCGCGACGCTGCAGGTCATTCGCGACGAAGGTCTGGTTGCTCGCGCGGAGCGGCTCGGCGAGATCATGGTGGAGGAGCTCGCGCCGCTGCGATCGCATCCGCGCCTTCGCGAGATCCGCCGTTTCGGGGCGATGGTCGCCGCCGAGTTTGACGACAAGGCTGTGTCCAAAGCTGCGGTCGGCGCGGCGCTCGAGCGAGACGTGCTGCTCATCACCTGCGGCTTCCACGATCAGGTCGTGCGGTTCATCCCCGCGCTCAACATCAAAGAGGACGACCTTCGCGCGGGCATGCGGACGTTCGTCGAAGCCGCGCGCGCGATCCTCGTCGGCGCCCCCGCCTGACCGGACGCGCCCAGATTGGGGCGCGGTGCTGACGGTGTTCAAATTCCGTGCGATACCAGATATGGGGCCAAGAAGCTGATGACCCCTAGCCCTTGACATCGTTCGTCCGACGAGCAACATTCCCCTCCTGCGCGGCCGCTAGATGTTGGGCCGGTGTGCGGACCGTGACCAAGATGTAGTGGTAGCTGAGGAAGAAGCAAGAAGGAGGGTCTAACAGATGACCCGTCGGCCGTCCGCTTCCCAGGAGTGCGAGAGGCTCCTTCTCCTTCTTCTCAGGGCGCTCTGCAGCGCAGCGAACATCACGGCTTTTTAGGGGGGCGCGCACATGGCGATCGCCGAGATAGCGCAGGAGTCTGTCCAGCACGCGGCAGAGGCGAAGGGCCTTCGTTTCGAGCGTCGTTTCACTCGCGAGGGCGTTCACCCCTACGACGACATCGAATGGGAGCATCGCGATTCGGTCATCCCAGGCGACGCCGGGAACGTCTTCGAGCAAAAAGGCGTCGAGGTCCCCAAGTTCTGGTCGCAGACGGCGACGAACGTGGTCGCCTCCAAGTACTTCCGAGGCAAGCTCGGAAGCGCGGTACGCGAGTGGAGCGTCAAGCAGATGGTCGACCGGGTGGTCGACACGATCGCGCGGGCGGGGTCCGAAGCCGGCTACTTCGCGAGCGACGCCGACCGGGACGTCTTCGCGAACGAGCTCAAGTACCTCATGGTCCACCAGCTCGCCTCGTTCAACTCTCCGGTCTGGTTCAACATCGGCGTCGAGGGCATTCCCCAGCAGGCCTCAGCGTGCTTCATCCTGTCGGTCGAGGACGACATGCATTCGATCCTCGACTGGTTCCGGAACGAAGGGATCATCTTCAAGGGCGGGTCCGGCTCGGGCGTGAACGTGTCGAGAATCCGCTCACAGAAAGAGAACCTTTCGGGTGGGGGATTCGCGTCGGGGCCCGTCTCGTTCATGCGCGGTGCGGACTCGGTCGCGGGATCGATCAAGTCGGGCGGGACGACGCGTCGTGCGGCGAAGATGGTGATCCTCGACGCTGACCACCCGGACATCCGCGAGTTCATCTGGTGCAAAGCGCGCGAAGAGAAGAAGGCGTGGGCGCTCGGCGAGATGGGCTACGACATGAGCCTGAACGGCAACGCCTGGCAGTCCATCCAATTCCAGAACGCCAACAACTCCGTCCGCGTCTCCGATGAATTCATGAAGCACGCCGCCGCGGACGCCGATTGGGAGCTCACCGCGCGGGTCGACGGCGCGGTCATCGAGACGGTGAAAGCGCGTGCGCTCCTTCGCGAGATCGCGGAGGCGGCGTGGGAATGCGGCGATCCGGGGATGCAGTTCGATACGACGATCAACGACTGGCACACCTCGCCGGTGTCGGGCCGCATCAACGGCTCCAATCCGTGCTCCGAGTACATGAGCATCGACGACTCGGCCTGCAATCTCGCGTCGCTCAATCTCTTGCGTTTCGTCCACAGCGACGGCGAGTTCGACGTCGACCGATTCCGAGCGGCGGTCGACATCGTGTTCACCGCCCAGGAGATCCTCGTCGGGTACTCCGACTATCCGACGGCCGCGATCGCGGCGAACGCGCGCTCGCACCGTCAGCTCGGTCTTGGATACGCCAACCTCGGTGCGCTGCTCATGCAGCGCGGGCTGCCGTACGACTCCGACGAAGGTCGCGCCTACGCGGCCGCGATCACCGCGTTGATGACGGGCGCCGCGTTCGCGCAGTCCGCGCGCATCGCCGGGGCGGTCGGGCCATACGAGGCGTATCCGAAGAACAAGGATGCGCACGACCGCGTGATGCAGATGCACCGGATGCACGCCTACCGCATCCGCGACGAGCTCCTCCCGGCGAGTCTCCTCTCGGCCGCGCGTCAGGCCTGGGATGACGTCGTGAGTGGCGGGAAGGAGAACGGCTACCGGAACGCGCAGTCCTCGGTGCTCGCTCCGACCGGGACGATCAGCTTCATGATGGACTGCGACACGACCGGCGTTGAGCCGGACATCGCGCTCGTGAAGTACAAGAAGCTCGTCGGTGGCGGGATGCTGAAGCTCGTGAACGGGACCGTCCCGTCAGCCTTGCGGCGGCTGGGCTACAGCGAGACCGAAGCCGGCACCATCACGACGTACATCGAGCAGTACGGCACCATCGAGGGGGCGCCCGGGATTCGCGAGACGGATCTAGCGGTCTTCGATTGCGCGTTCGTTCCTCAGAACGGCCACCGCTCGATCCACCACATGGGCCACATCAAGATGATGGGCGCGGTCCAGCCGTTCATCTCTGGCGCGATCAGCAAGACCGTGAACCTGCCCGAAACCGCGAGCGTCGACGACGTCGCCGAGGCGTACACCGAGGCGTGGAAGCACGGGCTTAAGGCGATCGCGATCTACCGCGACGGCAGCAAGAAGGTCCAGCCGGTCAACGTCACGAACAAAGAATCGAACACGAAGCCGACCGCCGAAACCGTCGTCGAGCGGGTGGTGGAGCGGGTCGTCGAGGTCACCCGTCCCTCGCGCCGGCGCCTCGCCGACACCCGCGCGTCGCTCACGCACAAGTTTTCGATCGAAGGGCACGAGGGCTACATCACCGTCGGACTCTTCGACGACGGAACGCCCGGCGAGCTCTTCGTGACCATGGCGAAGGAAGGCTCGACGCTGTCGGGGATGATGGACGCCTTCGCGACCAGCGTGTCGCTGCTCTTCCAATACGGTGTCCCGCTTTCCCATCTCGTCGAGAAGTTCGGTCACATGCGCTTCGAGCCCTCCGGCTGGACCGGAAACCCCGAGATCGGATTCGCGAAATCGATCGTGGACTACGTCTTCCGCTGGCTCGGCAACCGTTTCCTCTCACAGGAGGATCGCGCGGCCCTCGGCCTCATCCGGACGACGGAGGTCGCCGACGCCACGCCGCAGCTCGAGCTGCTGAACCGTGTCGTCCAGCTCGCGACGCCGGAAGCACCGCCGACGAACGGCGGGGGCAACGGTCACGCGTCCGCTCCGATCGCCGCGGCTCCAGGCTACCGGCGACTCAACTCCACACCCGACGCGCCGCCGTGCCCACGGTGCGGCTGGCTCACCGTCCGCAGCGGCACCTGCCACAAGTGCGAAAACTGCGGAGACACGACCGGGTGTAGCTGACTCCCTCTGTCAGGCCTCTGGCCGACCCGCCCGTCGGCCAGTTCCGCCTAACGGCCCGGCACTCCCTGCTCCCCTGGGGT
>VBFI01000105.1 GCA_005889275.1 Chloroflexota bacterium
GAGCGCGGTCGTGTTTCTTTGAATGTGTCACTCAGGCAACGTCAACGTCGCCTAAACGACAGACGTAGTAGTTACGCGCGTGTCAAATCAGTCGCGTCGCCATCGGAACGGCGGTGACACTTCGTTCGTTTACAGAAGTAGAAAGTTCACGGCGGGCAAGCGGGCGGACGGTTCAAGGCACGCACCTTGCTCGATCGTTTGGTG
>VBFI01000106.1 GCA_005889275.1 Chloroflexota bacterium
CGTGAAGCTCGCGAGCAGGACGACGGCACCGAACCCGAGACCGGTGGCCGTCCGTCGCGGCAGGTCCCTCATCGTCCGAAGCGGCGTTCGCGCTTCGCGTACGAGTTCAGCGCCTGATCGAGATCGCTCACCGAGAAGTCGGGCCAGAGCGCCTCGGTCGCCCAGATCTCCGCGTACGCGACCTCCCAGAGGAGGAAGTTCGACACGCGGAGCTCGCCGCCGGTGCGGATGAGCAGGTCCGGATCGGGGTGATCCGGCGCGTAGAGGCGCTTTTGGATCGCGCTCTCGTCGACGTCGTCCGCGGGGACGCGGTCGCGCACCAGACGGCGCACCGCGTCCACGATCTCGGCGCGGCCCCCGTAGTTGAACGCGAGGGTCATCGTGCCGCGCGTGCCGCCGGAGGTGGCCTGGACAGCGCCGGCGATCGCCTTCTGCAGCCGCTCCGAGAGCTCGTGGAGGCGGCCGATGACCTTGAGCCGGACGCCGTCTTCGACGAGCACGTACGGTGCGACGGATCGTCTCGACGCCGGCGCGGTGTCCCGCGATCGCCGGGAGGTGGCGCTTGCTCGCCCACCGCCGATTGCCGTCCATGACGATCGCGAGATGTCGCGGGACCGCGACGGTCAAACGGAGAGGATCTCCTTCTCCTTCGCCTGTCCGAGCTCGTCCGCGAGGAGGATGTAGCGGTCGGTGAGCTTCTGCAGCTGCGCCTCGAGACGTTTCACCTCGTCGGTCGTCACGCCGGCGCTCTTCTCCTTGGCGCGAAGCTCGTCGTGCGCGTGGCGCCGCAGCGTGCGGATCTCCACGCGGCCGTCCTCCAGCTTCTTGTGCAGGAGCTTCACGAGGTCGCGCCTGCGCTCCTCGTTGAGTGCGGGGATGTTGAGACGGATGACGGCGCCGTCGTTGCCGGGGGTGAGGCCGAGGTCCGAGCCCAGGATTGCCTTCTCGATCGCCTTGATGAGGCTTCGGTCCCAGGGCTGGATGACGATGAGGCGTGGCTCCGGCGCGCTGATCGCGGCGAGCGAGACGAGCGGCGTGCCGGCGCCGTAGGCGTCGACCTCGAGCTGCTCGACGAGGCTCGGCGCGGCGCGGCCCGTCCGGACGGTCCCCAGGTCGTGCTTCAGGGCCTCGATCGCCTTCTTCATCCTCGCCTCGGCCTGCGCGAGGATCTCCTCGAGCGCCACTAGCGGCTCGAGACGAGCGTCCCGATGGCCTCGCCCTTTGCCGCCCGGACCATCGCGTCCGGCTGCGAGATGTCGAAGACGATGATCGGCATCTTCCGCTCCTCGGCGAGCGCCGCGGCGGTCGCGTCCATGACCCGCAGGTTCTTGTCGAGAAGGTCGTGGTGGCGAAGTGTCTCGAACTTCTTCGCGGTCGCGACCTCGCGCGGGTCGGCGTCGTAGACGCCGTCGACCGCGTTCTTTCCCATGAGGATGACGTCCGCGTCGATCTCGGCCGCGCGCAGGGCAGCGGCGGTGTCGCTCGTGAAGAACGGGTTCCCCGTCCCCGCGGCGAAGATCACGATGTAGCCCTTCTCGAGGTGGTGGATCGCCCGCCTGCGGATATAGGGCTCGGCGACCTCGGCGATCGTGATCGCGGACTGAACGCGAACCTGGGCTCCGACGGACTCGAGCTGGCTCTGCAGCGCCAGGGCGTTGATGACCATGGCGAGCATGCCCATGTAATGCGCGGTCGCCTCTTCGATGCCGTGTTCGGCAACCGCGGCGCCGCGCATGATGTTGCCGCCACCGACGACGACGGCGACCTCCGTGCCGAGGTCATGGACCTTCTTGATCTCCTCGGCGAGGTAACGCGTGTACTTCGGGGAGATGCCGAACGCACGCTCGCCGAGGAGCGCCTCGCCGGAGAGCTTCAGGAGGACCCGGTGGTACTTGGCCTTCGCGCCGACGGCCATCCGCGGCAGTCTAAGCGGCCTCGCCGTTCGACTGGCCGAGCTGGAAGCGCTTGAATCGGCGCACCCGCACGTTCTCCCCGGTCGTTGCGGCGAGCCCGGTCACGAGCTCTCCCACGGTCTTGGACGCGTCGCGGATGTACGCCTGCGCGAGGAGCTCGTCGACGTCCTGAGGGTCCATCGCCGCGACCTGCATCGCGATCTCGCGCGCGAGGTCCCTGAACTCTTGGTTGCGGGCGACGAAGTCCGTCTCGCTCGAGAGCTCGACGAGCGCGCCGATGCGACCTCCTCCGTGGACGTACGCCTCGATGATGCCCTCCTTGGCCTCGCGACCGGATGTCTTCTGCGCCCTGGCTTGGCCGCGCTCCTTGAGAAGCGTCTTCGCCCTCGCGAAGTCGCCCGCGGCCTCGTCGAGTGCGCGCTTGCAGTCCATCACTCCGGCGCCGGTCTCCTCGCGCAAACGCTTCACGTCTTCCTTCGCGTTCGCCATTACTCGGCCTCTTTCTTCTCCGTCGCTGGCTCGGCCTCCTCGGCGGTGTCCTCGTAGCGCTGTTTGCCGATCGGGAACTCCTCGTCCTCCTCCGGCTCGTACACACGCGGCGTGCGCTTCGCGCGCGGGATGCCGAGGCCGCCCTCGTACTGCTCGGGCGTCGTGGAAGGCGCGTAGCCCATGTCCTCGGGCGTCGCTTCCTTCCGTGAAGCGTCGAACTGCTGGCGGCCTTCGAGGATCGCGTCGGCCATCTTCTGGCAGATCAGCTTCACCGCCCGGATCGCGTCATCGTTCGCGGGGATGATCACGTCGATGAGATCGGGGTCACAGTTCGTGTCGACCATCGCGACGATCGGGATCTCCAGGCGGCGTGCCTCCTCGACGGCGATGTGCTCGCGGTGCGGATCGACCACGAAGAGCGCGGCCGGCGGCCTCTTCAGCTCGCGAACGCCCGAGAAGTACCGGTCGAGGTGTGTCAGCTCGTCGTCGAGGCGCTGGGCGTCCTTCTTCGGCATCGTCGCGAAGTCACCGCGCTCCTTGCGCTCGATCCGCGGCGAGGTCGCGCATGAACGAGTACGCCTCCTCGACCCGGCTCAGAGTCTGCTGGAGGTCGATGATGTGGATGCCGTTCCGCTCCATGAAGATGAAGCGCTTCATCTTCGGGTTCCAACGGCGCGCCTGGTGTCCGAAATGGACTCCGGACTCCAGAAGCTGCTTCATGGTGACGACTGCCAAAGCGTTCTCCCTTGTTTTCCTCCGCCTCCTCGTCGCGCCGCCGTGCGCCGCTGGTGCGGCGAGGGCTCGGCTGGCACCGGATGAGGAAGCGTGCGAAATACCGAGCCGAAGGCTCGATTCGCTCACCATTGTATCGCCAGCGAACCGGCGTCCGACACTGGCACGCTCGGTGCGGGGTATTCATCGCGATGGCCAAATACGACGAGGCGCCGGTACCGCCGGGGACCTCCCGACGCTGGGAGGTGCTCATCTCGGACGACGACACCCTGCCGCACCCCGGACGGGATCTCCGCACGGCGCTGGAGGTCCGGTCGGAGCACCGCGTGCTCGCTAGCTTTTCCGACGACGACCTCGCGGCGATGCCCCTGGTCCCAGAGGGCACGCGCCTGGGACGGCGCGCCTGGTACCTGGATCTCCACGACCCGGCCCGCGCTGATTTCGTCGCGGAGGGCGAGGAGGTCGTGGAGCCCGGTCAGCACATCGTGGCCCGCAAAGCCGTGTCCGCCACGCTCTGGGAGGAGCTGCGTCGCGCCTGCGACGCCGTCCTCGGACGGCGGTCCCCGGCGCGCCTTCGACCCGCCGTCTAGCTACACCAGGGTCGCCGCCACCGCCGCCGCCCGATTCGGCACGTCCAGACGCTTCAGGACACGCGTGACGTGCTTCTGCGCGGTCCCCGTCGCGATCCCGAGCGCCGTGCCGATCTCCTTGTCCGACGCACCCGCCGCGATCAGAGCGACCACCTCCCGCTGACGCGGCGTCAGGGCGAAGGCGCGCGCCGCCCGGGCTCCCGTCGTGCCGATTTCCGCGCGGATCCGGTCGCCGAGAATGGCACGCGAATACGCCGGCTCACCCCGGATCGCCCCAACGATGGCGCGCCTGAGCGCCCGCGATGAGAACCCGACCTCGAGATACCCGAACGCCCCCGAGGCGAGCGCGCGAGCCGCGCCACCGGGATCGGGAACACCCGCGACGACCACCGTGGGTATACGACGAACGAGCGAGCCGACGGCCGTCCAGTCGGAGCGCTCGTAGAGAGCGACGACGGCGAGGTCCACCCGGTCGAGATCGCGATCCGCAGGCAGGGCGCTGACTCGCCACAGCGGGGAGCCGATCCCCGTGCGCCGGAGCCGATCGAAGACATCGCCCGTCCTGTCATAGACAAGGATCGAGCGCGCTCGCGTCAAGACCACCTGTCGCCCCCACCCGCGCCGTGCGGCTGGAAATCTAGCGACCCAACACGCAACCGGCAACTCGTCCGGGATTGGGAGGATTCCCTCGGCTTTTGCCGACGCGCGGTACATGAACTTCGGTACGGCGCAGCCGGCGCGGTGTCCTGGTATTCGCCATTTACGCGCTTTCCGGCCGGTGGCTTCATTCGCTGGCCGGTAGACACGGGTGGGACAACCTATGGCAGCGAGAAAGCGCCCCGGGGAGGTGGGCTCCGGCGCTGCCGCGCGTCTCTCCTGCGCCCTGGCAAGAGCCACGAAGGGCGACGCATCGAGAAAAAGGGAGAGCTTCTATGACACATCAGGGCGGCCCGACCCCAAGCCGGCGCCGACTCCGACTGGCGGTACCGATTGTCGCGGCCATGCTGTTCGCGCTGCTTGCCCCGGCCATCGCGTACGCCGTTCACGACCTTCAGTTCCAGCTCGACGGCGACGTCAGGGCGAGCACCACGACGTCGGTCGGCGGGACGACGCAGACCCTCGACTGGGACAGCTTCTTCGACTCGTCCGGCAATCCGGTCGCGGGGTCGCTGACCGGGGGCTTCACGAACTCCGGCTTCGATAAGGACTTCGCGACGAACGGGGACGGCTCGTTCAACACCGCCGACCAGACGACGTTCTCGACGGGCAGCAAGGACACCCTGAACATCACGCCTGGATGGCAGTGCAACTTCGACAACAACGTCAACAGCAAGATCGACATCATGAACGCCTACGCGTTGGCGTACACCAACCCCGCGAACAACCATCAGATCCTCTACTTCGGCCTGGAGCGCAACGCCAACACCGGCGACGGGAACGTCGCTTTCTGGTTCCTCCAGGACAACGCCGGCTGCGTTTCGGCGGGCCCCAGCGTCGCGTTCACCGGGAACCACGTGGATGGCGACCTGCTGGTGGTCTCCGCGTTCACGAACGGCGGCGGCGTGAGCACGATCGACGTGTACCGCTGGGACGGCGGCGCGGGCGGCGCGCTCAATACGACGCCCGCCGCACACGGCGTCGACTGCAAGTCGACGGCCGGGCTCGACGCCGTCTGTGCCACGACGAACTCCGGACCGTTGCCCATCAACACCTCGATCACGACGCCATGGCCCACGTCGAACAAACAGGACGGTCCGGGTAACACGCTTCGGACCTCAGAGTTCTTCGAGGGAGGCGTCGACCTCACGGCGAAGAACCTCGGCGGCAGGTGCTTCAACGTGTTCATCGCTGACACCCGCTCGTCGCAGTCCCTGACCGCGACGCTCTTCGACTTCGCCCGCGGCAGGCTCGGCGAGTGCAGCGTGTCGCTGACAACCACGCCGTCCTCGACGGCGAACCGCACCCTCGGCTCGACGACCCCGATCACCGACACGGCGGACATCGTCGGAAGCACGAGCGGCGGCGGCGGGACCGCACCGACACCGACGGGGACAGTAACGTTCTACCTCTGCTCCCCCTCGCAGCTCACGAACGGGATCTGCGCGGGCTCCAGCGGCACCCAGATCGGTTCGCCGGTCACGACGTCCGAGAAGGTCCCCGGGACCGCTACCGCGACGTCGGCGGATGCCCAGAGCCTCCTCACGGTGCTCGGGAAGTACTGCTTCCGAGCACACTTCGATGCTGCGAGCAACGACCCCAACTATCCCGGACAGACCGCGGAGACCAGCAATCCCGCGGCTGAGTGCTTCACGGTGACGTCGGTCGCGAGCATCGCGACAGCGCAGAAGTGGCTTCCGCAGGACACCGCCACGGTCACCGCATCGGGCGGAGCCACCGTGGCCGGCACTGTGACCTTCTCGCTGTACGAGACCGCCGACTGCTCCGGTACCGCGGTGCAGACGTTCGGTCCGATCGCGGTCGACGCGAACGGGCAGGCGACCACGAGCAACACGACGTACTACGCGACGACGAAGACGATCTCGTGGCGGGCCACCTTTACGAGCACGAACGACGTCGGCTCCGGCTCGCCCAGCCACTGCGAGACGATGTCGGTCAACACGCTCAACAACGACACCGGCTCGTGAAGAAGCGCACGCGGATCTGAGCGAAAGAGAGGCCCCGGCGCAGAGCCGGGGCCTCTTCTCTGTGGTACGTCCAGCACGCGGCGTGATCGGCTACGGGTTGACGTGGAAGCTCGTCGAAGCGAGCTCCTTCCACTTGCCGTGCGAGTACATGTCCAGCCAGGCCGTGCAGTCGGCCGCTCCGCCCGTCCACTGCGGTGAGTAGAGGCCGAAGGTCCGGTCGCCCAGCGCTCCATCGAAGAAGCCCGCCCATCCTTCCGCGACAAGATTTCCGCTCTGGTAGCACTTGAGATTCACGTACGGGGACGCCGTGGCGTCGGTCGCGATGTCGAACGTGACGGCGTCGCCATAGCTCGGCTCACTCAGCGCGGAGGCCGAGGCCGCGTTCAGCAGCACGAGACTGATGGATGACGATGAGGACTTGTCGGGTCGGGCAGCGAGCGCGGCATCACCTCCCATCACCGAGAGTGCGAGCGTGAGGCTCGCGAAGAAAAGCACCGTTCGCGCGAGCATCTGTTCCTCCCTCCTCTGGATCGCCCAGGGGTCACAAGGAAAAACGGCCATCGCGGCCCACGTGCACGGCGGGCGGGGTGGTACTTCAGGGTCGGGAGCGAGGAAAACGGCGTCGGCCCGGCTTTCGCCGGGCCGACCGCCAAGACTGCTCGCTGATGCCGCTAGGTGAGGTTGTTGCCGATGTTGCTGAAGATGTTCTGGAGCTGGCCGCGCAGGAAGATCATGGCGACGATGACCGCGATGGCAATGACGGCAATGATGAGTGCGTACTCCACAAGGCCCTGGCCTTCGTCGTCACGGAAGAATGTGAGCATCGATTTTCAGACCTCCTTTCTTCCATGTTCGTCGGGTAGGCAGACGGCCTACCGGCGAAAAGTCTAGGCGCGGGGGATGCCCGAACAAGTCCCCCGGCGGTACTACCCCGGTCGCTGATACCTAGCGGAAATCGGGGTGCCCGCGCTTGCGGACACGCTCGCGGAGCGCTTCGAGGGGACTCCGCGGCCGGGCCGGTTTGACGGCATCCGCGCCAAGTGTCGCGGCCACGGCATCGCGAAGCTCCTGCAACGAGACGCCGAAGATCTCGCCGCTCGTCTCGAACTCGGCACGGAGACGCAGAAACCCGAACCGGTTGTGCCGCGAAACGTCGAGCCCGGAGACGAGCTCGTCCAGCAGGACGAAGAGCTCGCGGCGCGTTTCGCGCGACAGGCTTCCGAGCCACGCGTCGAGCGCGGCACGCGAGCGCACGTCGGGAACGCGTTCAGGGGTCACGATCGCACCACGCTCTCACGCGCTCGCCGATCCCGTCCAGCCCGAGGTGTTCGGTGCGCGCGTCGGGCAGCGAGGCGAGGAGCACCTCGCCATAGTCCTTGGTCGAGATCCGGCGATCGAGCACGACGACCGCGCCGTAGTCGGTCTTCGTGCGGATGAGCCGGCCGAAGCCCTGACGGAGGCGAAGCGCGGCCTGCGGGAGCTGGAAGTCGCGGAACGGGTCGTCGTAGCGCTCGGCTCGTCCCTGGACGAGCGGATCGTCAGGCACGCTGAACGGGAGGCGCACGATCACCACGCAGCGAAGCACGTCACCCGGCAGATCGACTCCCTCCCAAAACGACTGGGTCCCGAGAAGGACCGCGCGTCCGAGCGCGAACCGTTCGAGCAGCGCCCGCCGCGACCCGTCGACGCCCTGCACGAGCACCGCGAGCCCGTCGTTCTCGAGCGCACCGAGGCGCGCCGCGACGTCCCGTAGGTTCGCGTGCGAGGTGAACAGCACGAGCGTTCGCCCGGCGAGAGCGCGCGCGACCTGCTCGATCGCGACCGCCGCGTCGTCGGAGAAACGCTCGTCGCCGGGAAGGGCGACGTCGGTCGGGAGGAGCAGCAGCGCTTGCCGGCGGTGATCGAAGGGAGATCCGACCGCGAGCGTGTCGGCGAGGTCCGCGACGCCGAAGCGATCGACCGCGAAGTCGAACGATCCGGCGACGGCGAGCGTCGCGGAGGTGAAGACCGTCGCCCGATGCGTGTCGACGAGCGTCCGCCTGATCACGCCCCCCAGATGCGTCTGCGCCACGTGGAGGGCGAGCGCGCCGTCGCCATCGCGGTCGAGCCACACGATGTCGCTCGCGCGAGGCTCGTGCAGGCCGCGTGTGATCGCCGCTCGCGCGGCCGCGATGTCACCCATCGCGGTCACCAGCTCCGCGAGCTCGTCCTCGTCCCCACCCTGGCCGGCGAGGCGGTCCGCGCCGAAGGCGATGCCCGCGAGCGCGTCGGCGAGGCGCTCGCCGGCGAGCTCGACAGGGAGCCACCGCTCATCGCTCGCGCGGACTCCCGCGGTCACACGGATCCGCTCCTCGGGGGGCGCGCCGACCGGCGTGAGCAGCGCGGCGAGCGCTCCGAACACCTCGTCGGTCCGCGCGAGCGCGCTCTCGACCTCCGCGCGGATCCGCTCCGCGGGTTCGGCGCGCAGCGGATCGCGGAGAGCGCTCGTCACCGCGAGCGCGTGCGCGACGCGGGTGAGATCGCGGCGGAGTCGCGGCTCCGAGAGCTCGAGCCCAAAGGTGCGGGTCGCGACGTCCTCGAGCCGGTGGGCCTCATCGACGACGACGCACTCGGCCCCGGGCAGAAGCGCGCCGCGCATCCGCGCGTCCTGCAGCAGGAGGGCGTGGTTGACCACAACGATGCCCGCGGCGGCCGCGGCGTCGCGGGCACGCTGCAGGTAGCACCCGCCCGGCGTGCGCTTGCACCGGCGCTGATCGCACGACTCGTCGTTCGCCGAGATCCGCGACCACAGCTCCCCCTCGCCGCTCATGAGGTTGAGCTCCGCGCGGTCGCCACTCTCCGTCGCCGTCCGCCAGACAAGCGTCTTGCAGAGCGCGCGCGCCTCCTCACGCGTCGCGACCGCGCCACGGAAGATCTGCCACCGCCGGGGACAGAGATAGTTCGACCGCCCCTTCAGCACCGCGACCGGGACGTCCGTCCCGAGCGCCGCCTGCACCGCGGGCATGTCCTTCCGCACGAGCTGGTCCTGGAGCGGGAGCGTGTGGGTCGATACGATCACCCGCTCGCCGGAGACCGCGGAAGCGATCGCCGGAACGAGGTACGCGATGGACTTGCCGACGCCGGTCCCGGCCTCCGCGACGAGCGCACCGCCTTCCGCGAACGTGCGCTCGATCGCCGCCGCGAGCTGGCGCTGCTGCGGGCGGTCCTCGTAGCCCTCGAGAGCCGCGACGAGCGGACCCTCCTTCGCGAACACCTCGTCCACGGTCAGGCCCCCGGCCGCTGGTCGGTATGCCTGGGGGCCTCGCGTGGCTCGTCGCGCGGCGCCGAGAGCTGTCCCGCGCGTGTCGTCGACCCATGCCCCTTTCGCCGTCGCGGTCGCCGCGTCGCGGAAGAACTCGGCCGTGGCGGCGCCTATCAGCTCGGCGAACGCGGCGATCTCGGCGAGGACGAGCGGCGGCAGGGCGCGAGCGATGCCCGCGAGATGACCGAGCACGAGCGCGGCGGTGATCGCGTCGTCGAGCGCTCGATGCGGGGCGTCCGGCAGGATCGCCGCGTCGGCGGCGAGCCGCTGGAGCGCGTAGCTCGGGGCGGACGGCAACAGGATCGACGCGAGCTCGGCGGTGTCGAGGCGGTCGGCGCCCGGGGTCAACCCGGCACGCTCGAGGAACGCGGCGTCGAAGCCGACGTTGTGACCGACCAGGCACGGCGGTCGGTCGCGGAAGGCGAACGCGCCGAACGCCGCCACCGCGACCTGGGCAGTCGGCGCGCCCACGAGGTCGTCGTCGCGGATCCCGGTGAGGCGCACGATCGGCGGCGTGAGCGCGCGGCCCGGATCGACGAAGGTCACGAACCGCTCGCCGAGGACGACGCGGCCTTCCTCGTCGAGGCGGACGCGGATCGCTCCGATCTCGACGATCCGCTCGCTCTCGGCTTCGTATCCGGTCGTTTCGATGTCGACGGCGACGAGGTCCCGGTCCAGCGCTCGCCGATCTAGCCGCCAAGCTGGCGGGCGGTCGTCGCGCCACGCCGCGGCGCGCGCGGCAAGGGTACTTCGTGGCACCGGCCGTGCGTGCGAGCGGCGGGTAGTGCGACCCGAGAACCCGCGGCCGATCTTCTTCTGGGCGGGCGTCGCCGTCCTCACGCTCCTCCTGGCCGGGCTGGCGCGCGGGTCCGCGCTCCTCCCTGGGGACACGTCAGCGCGCCGGCCACCAACGCAGGCACCCACGGCGGCGGCGGCGCCGGAGCCGGCCCCTGGACCGCTTCTCGCGGACTGGCGCGGGTTCATCAGCCTCGCCGGACCCGACACGCCCGCGACCATCCGCCGCGAAACGGCGAGCGACCAGCTCGCCAGCCTTCGTGGCCACGGCTTCGCCGGATCCGTGTCGGGGACCGGGCGGCGCGTCGCGTACTGGGTGACGACGCCGGCCGGCGCCCAGGAGCTCCGGGTTTTCGACGTCACCGCTCCGGATCAGGACACGCCGCTCACGACGCTGCTGCCCGGCGAGCGCGGCACGGCCGCGGTGTGGTCGAGCGATCGCGGCGGCGTGGCCGTCTCGGTCGAGGCAAGCGCCGGGGGCGGGGCGGAAACACAGTTCTCGGCCCTTCGCGTCGTCGACACTCCGACGCGGTCCATCCGCGAGATCGCGCGCCTCAGTGACGGCGATCGTTTCGTCCCGGTCGGTTGGGACCGGGGCGCGCAGCTCGTGGGGGCGTGCATCGCCGCGCCGGACGGGACGGCCGTCGCGTACGACGTCGTCGGCGAGGACGCGCAGAGCGCGCGCACCCCGATGGAGCCGGGGATCGCCGCATCGAGCGTCCAGTCGAACGGCTCAGCGGTGCTCGCCATCGTGAACGGCACGGTGGTCCGCGTCTGGACGATCGGCTCGTACGGCGACCACAGGGAGCTCGGCGCACGCCCGGATGAGCGCATCGCCTTCGCGCGGTGGAAGCCGGGAGGAACGGGCATCGTCGTCTCGATCGCGGACCGCCTGGAGGTCTGGCCTTCGCAGGGCGGCGACCACCGTCTCGTCGCGAGCGGTCTGCCCGCCGCGGCCGATCTTCTCGTGAGCACAGACGGCGCGATCGCGGTGCTGAGCTTCGACTCCGGACGGAGCGCGGTCGCGGTGGACCTCGCCTCGGGACGGGCCGCGGCGGTCCCCATGGCCGGCGAGCGCGTGCTCGCCGCCATCTCATTCCGCGGCTAGCGCGCTCGCTGTCGCTTCACGGGTAGATACCGCGGGTCTGCGTGGCCTCGGCGACGCGGCCGACCGCGACCATGTACGCCGCGGTGCGCATGTCGACCTTGTGCTTCTTCGCCATGTCCAGAACGTCGTTGAACGACTTCACCATGACCTCCTTGAGCCGTGCGTTGATCGTCGCCTCGCGCCAGAAGAGGTTCTGGAGGTCCTGCACCCACTCGAAGTAAGAGACCGTCACGCCGCCGGCGTTGCAGAGGATGTCGGGAATGAGGAACACGTCGCGGTCGTGGAGGATGCGGTCGGCCTCGGGCGACGTCGGCCCGTTGGCGGCCTCGGCGATGACCTTCGCCTTGATCCGAGGCGCGTTGTGCTCGCCGATCTGATTCTCGATCGCGGCGGGGATGAGGATGTCGCACGGAAGCTCGAGGAGCTCG
Organism: Chloroflexota bacterium; assembly: GCA_005889275.1. Classification (GTDB taxonomy): domain Bacteria; phylum Chloroflexota; class Limnocylindria; order P2-11E; family P2-11E; genus 3-1-20CM-2-70-9. The sequence continues at coordinate 12,002 of VBFI01000106.1, forward strand.
GAGTTTGAGATCCGCTCCGTCCCGGGGAACCCGGTGACCGAGCCGGTCTCGCGCTTGTACGCGTCGACGCGGTTGGGGTCGATGCCTTTCGGATTGGCGATCGCGCCGCTGGTGTCCGAGAGACCGACGATCACGGCACCGAGCTCGGCCATTAGCTTTGCCGAGAAGCTACCGGCGTTGCCGAAGCCCTGGACGACGACGCGGGCGCCCTCGAGGTCCATGCCCAGGTGCTTCGCTGCCTCGATGATCGTGTAGACCGCGCCGCGTGCGGTCGCCTCGTTTCGTCCTTCGCTGCCACCGATCGACAGCGGCTTGCCGGTGACGACCGCGAGAGCGGTGTACCCGTGATGCATCGAGTACGTGTCCATGATCCACGCCATCGTCTGCGCGTTCGTGTTCACGTCCGGTGCGGGTATGTCCCGGTCCGGGCCGATGAGAAGCTCGATCTCCGTCGTGTAGCGACGCGTGAGCGTTTCGAGCTGCTGGGCGCTCATCGTCTTCGGGTCGCAGACGACGCCGCCCTTCGCGCCCCCGTACGGGATGCCGACGACCGCGCACTTCCAGGTCATCCACATCGCGAGCGCCTTCACCTCGTTGAGGGTGACCGACGGGTGGTACCGGATGCCGCCCTTCCCCGGGCCGCGGGTGGTGTTGTGCTGCACGCGGTACCCGGTGAACACCTGGACGACCCCGTCCGCCATGCGCACGGGGAAATGCACGGTGAGCTCGCGCTGGGTCGTGCTGAGGATGCGCCGCATGTTCGGGTCGAGGTGCAGCTTGTCGGCCGCGATGCTGAACTGCTCGAGCGCGACCTCCCACGGATCACGCTGCGTGTGGTCAATGACCGCCGCCGTTGTTTTCACGAGTTCCTCCGTGCCGTCATGGCATCGCGGTTTTTAGCTTCTCAACCACCAGCCAATCATCGGTGGTCCTGCCGGGTGCGTAGGTGCTGTTCCAATTCTTCAGCACCGCGCGCCTGAAGCCCTGCGCGAGGAGCGTGTCGTGCCACGAGCGAAGACCCCGCGTGACGAACGGGGTGAGGCGCACGTTCGGGCTCGGCCTCAGCACGCCCTCGAGATGTCGGCGCCGCTCCAGGAGGGGCACGGCCAGCAGCGACTCTCCGTCGACCTCGAGGAGATCGAACGCGGCGAAGATCCGCCGCCCGCCGTACTGCCGTGTGTACGCGTTGCCCTCGTCGTCGACCTCGAGATCGCTCTCGTCCCGCCAATCGCTCACGAGAACGCCGTCCACGACCGCGGTCGCGCACTGCGCGTCCGCGACGATCGCGTCGTAGAGCTCGCGCGGGCCATCGACCGCCCCCGCGTAGCCGCGGAAGCGAGGCTCACCCTGGCCGATCCGGACGAGGACCCGGGTACCTGCCCACTCGGGCTCGAGGATGTGGCCCTTCGGCTCCGCACGCTCGCGGACGAACCTGGGGCGTTGTGGCGCGATCTCCGCGCCGAGAAGCGTCGTCACCCGTCCGACTCCTCAGTATCCGGCGTCCGCGCCGGCGGGTCCGGTCGTTTCGTAGGTCCGAGTGGACCCCTTGACAGCCAGAACGTTCGTTCTATTATCCCCGAACGTCCGTTCTAGCGGTTCCGAAGAAGGGGTGCATCAATGGCAGCCGCGTCAGCGCTTCTTTTGACATTTCCCAAAGGGGAGTCCCCCTCCCCATCCTCACCACGCCGCGCCGAGGCGGCATCCGCGTCATGGCGGGTGCCGCCTCGGGCGTACTCACCCTTTCGCGCTCGAGCGAGGGTGCGGCCCATGGCCGTACCGGCCGTCGCGGAGGAGGTCGCCGCCGCGCGAACTGGCCGCGCGTGGCTGCGCCTCTTCCGCGCCCGGCCCGATCGCTAGCCGCCCGCCTTCTTCGGCCCGGTGTCGCCGTCGCCGCGCGCCGCCGCGAGCGCGGCGAGCGGCCCGGCGAGATTCGTGAACTCGGTCGGGATGATGAACTTCGTCGCGGGCGAGGCGCCGAGCTGGTTCAGCGTGTTCAGGTACTGCAGCGTCATGGTCTTCGCGTCAGCGCCCATCGCTTGCTGATTGATGGTCGAGAGCGCGAGCGCGAAGCCCTCTGCACGGAGGATGGCGGCCTGCCGCGCGCCCTCGGCCTCGAGGATCGCGGCCTGCTTCGCGCCGTCGGCGACGAGAATGGCTGAAGCCTTCTTGCCCTCGGCCTCGGTCACCGACGCGCGGCGGGTCCGCTCTGCGGTGAGCTGCCGGTTCATGGCCTCCTGCACGTCGCGCGGCGGCGTGAGCTCCTTGATCTCGACGTTGGTGACCTTCACGCCCCACCGGTGGGTGATCTCGTCGAGCTTCACCCTGAGCGACTCGTTGATCTCGTCGCGCTTGGCGAGGACGTCGTCCAGCGGGATGTTGCCGATCACCGCACGAAGGGTGGTCTGCGCGATGCCCTGGATGGCCTGACGGAAGTTCTGGATGTTGAGGAACGAGTCCTTCGCCTGCTCCTCCATCACGCGCTGGTAGATGAGGAAGTCGATCGAGATCGGCGCGTTGTCACGGGTGATGCAGGTCTGCTGCGGGATCTCGACCACGAACTCGCGGAGGTCGATGGTCTGCGCGATGGTTTGGATCGGAGGTGGATAGAGCAGGATCAGACCTGGTCCTGCCACCCGGTCGAAGGACCCGAATCTGAAGACGACGATCCGCTGGTACTGCGGGACGATGTGGATGATCGCCCGCAGGATGATGAGCGCGATGACGATGAGGACCGCGAGCACGACCAAAGTAACGTTCATGCAGTGCCTCCCCTGACCTCGCCGGGCTGCGCCGGCTCGACGATAAGACGGACGCCGTCGACACGCTTGACGCGGACTTTCGAGCCTCGTGGGATCGCGACGCCTTCGCTCACCGCGCTCCAATCCTCGGATGCCACGAGCGCGATGCCTTCCGGCGCGAGGTCGCTCTTCGCCACGCCGACGGCCCCGAGGATCGAGGGCCGGTAGACCGGCATCCGGAGGAACTGTGCGGCCATCCGGATCAGGAAGATGAAGAAGCCCGCAGTGAGCCCGACGATGACCGCGATGATCACCGGGTCCACCGTCGCGCGGAATCCCGGGAACGTCGGCCGCAGCGGCGGGAACAGGACGAGGAGCCCGATGAGCAGCGACACGATCCCGCCGACGGTGAGCAGACCGTGCGCCGGCACCTTGATCTCGAGGACGAACAGGATGATCGCAAACGCCATCAACGCGACGCCGGCGCCGTTCGCGTCGAGCGTGCCGAACGCGAAGAGCGCGAGGAGGATGGCGATGACGCCGACGATCCCCGGGAAGATGAGTCCGGGGTTCGAGAGCTCGAAGATGAGCCCATACGTCCCGAGCGTGAAGAGCAGTACGGCGATCTGCGGGTTGACGATGAGGTGGAGGAAGCCCTCGATGGGATTGAGCCCGTCCTCATCGAGTGGCGCGTTCTTCGTCTGCAGGCGGACTTCGCCGGCCGCGGTCGTCACGGTGCGCCCGTCGATCTTCGCGGCGAGATCCGCGAGATCGGTCGCCTGGAGGTCGACGACCTTCAGCGTCAGCGCCTCGTCGACGCGGACGCTCACGCTCTTGCGCACCGCGTCCTCGGCCCATTGCTCGTTCCGGCCGCGGATCTTCGCGATGTTCGTGATGTGCGCGACCGCGTCGTTCTCCGCCTTGAGGCGGAGGTCGCCCTGGATGTCGGCCCCGTTCGAGTCGACGGGATGCGCGGCGCCGATGTTCGTCGCGGGGGCCATCGCCGCGATGTTCCCGGCCATGGTGATGAACGTCCCGGCGGAGGCCGCGCGAGCGCCCTGGGGCGCGACGAAGGTCACGATCGGGACCTTGGCCGAGAGGAACCGCGCGGTGATCTGGTAGGTCGAGTCGATGAGGCCTCCGGGCGTGTCGATCACGAAGACGACCGCCGCGGCACCGTCGGCCTCACCTTCCGTGACGACCCGGTCGACGTACCGGGCGGTGATCGGATTGATCTCGTCGGTGATGTGGCCGACGAGGATCGGTGGCGGCCCGTCAGCGGCGAGCGCGCCTGCGGCCAGGCCCATCGCCCCGAGCGCAATGAGCAGCGCCGACGCCGCCCGGAGGACGATGCGAAAGCCGCCCATGCTTCCATTCTCGACCCTCGCGGAAGGACCTACTCGAGCCGGAGCCTCACGGGGACTCTGCCGCGATCGACGTACCAATCGGCGACCCAATCGCCGCCGTATTTCTCGCGCATGAGCTCGACGGTCCGCCGCAGGTCGGCCTCCGGATCGGTCGACCTCTCGTAGACGGCGGAGATCCGCGCCTGCCCCACGAGGATCTCGCAGCGCGGATGGTCCGCAAGATTGCGCAGCCAATCCGGGTCGCGCTCGCGACCACGCCGTCGGTGGATTCCTGATGCGTCGGCCGGGGGCGGGCGCTCGTCGGTGCGCAGCCAGACTCCTCCGTCGGCGTAGGCGAAGGCGAGCCGCACCGAGTGCGGCCGGCCGGTCAGCCGCCCGGTGGTGATGAGCTCGAGCTCCTCCGCTTGTCGCAGAGCGCCGAGCACGGCCGGGTCCATGCCGCGCGTAGCCTAGCCGCGCCATGGACTGGCTCGCCGCGCCGGACTACTGGCTCGCGCGCCTGATCTTCCAGCGTCTCCTCGCCGCGATCTACCTCATCGGATTTCTCGTGGCACTCGATCAGTTCCGTCCGCTGCTCGGCGAGCGCGGTCTCCTGCCGGCGCCCGATTTCATCCGCCAGGTGCCCTTCCGCCGCTCGCCGAGCCTCTTCTACGTGCGCTATTCGGACCGCGTGCTCGTCGGCGTCGCCACGCTCGGCGGCGCGCTCGCGTTCGGCGCGCTCCTCGGCGCGCCGGACCTCGTCCCGCTGCCCATCGCAATGCTCTGGTGGGCGCTCCTGTGGGCGCTCTACCTCTCGATCGTGAACGTCGGGCAGACCTTCTACGCGTTCGGCTGGGAGTCGCTGCTCTGCGAGACAGGGTTCCTCGCGATTTTCCTCGGTGCGGCGGGCACGGCGCCCTCGTTCGCGGTGATCGTGCTGATGCGGTGGCTCGTCTTCCGGGTGGAGTTCGGCGCGGGACTCATCAAGATGCGCGGCGACAGGTGCTGGCGCGACCTCACCTGCCTGTACTACCACCACGA
>VBFI01000176.1 GCA_005889275.1 Chloroflexota bacterium
GGTGAGCGATCTCGATCAGGCGCTGAACTCGTACGCGAAGCGCGAACGCCGCTTCGGACGATGAGGGACCTGCCGCTCCGGACGGTCACCGGTCTCGGGTTCGGTGCCGTCGTCCTGCTCGCGAGCTTCACGCCGTGGCAGGTCTTCGGACCCATCCTCGTCGTCGCCGGTGCGATCGCCGGCTGGGAGCTCTTCGGGCTCCGCCGCGCCGGGCTCGCTGCGCTCGGTCAGCTCGTCGTCCTGGTTCTCGGGCTCGCCGCCCTCTGGTGGCTGCGCGTCCTCACCGACGTCATCGGCAAGCCCCCAGGCTTCTCCGTCCCGCTGGTGCTCGCCGTCATCCTCCCGACGTGGGCAGCGGACGTCGCGGCATATCTGGTCGGCTCGGCGATCGGCAAGCGCAAGCTCGCGCCCAGGCTCAGTCCGGGAAAGACGTGGGAAGGAACGATCGCGGGATTCATCGCCGCGGGGCTGACCGCGATCCTCATCGCGAGCGTCGACGTCCTGCCAAGCGGCGTCGCCTTCGCGATCCTCGTCGGACCGGTCGCGCTCGGTGGCGATCTTCTCGAAAGCTGGGTGAAGCGCCGGGCGGGCGTGAAGGACTCCGGAACGCTGCTTCCCGGGCACGGCGGGATGCTCGACCGGATCGATTCGCTCCTGGCGGTCTCAATCCTCGGCTTCGCGCTCTACGCGCCCGGTTGCTGCATGGCCGCTCTGGGATGATGGCTCTATGACCGAGCGCATCCGGCTCGCGATCCTCGGCGCGACGGGCTCCATCGGACGGCAGGCCCTCGACGTGGTGCGCGCGCACCCCGATCGCCTGCAGGTCGTCGCGCTCGGCGCGAATCGCAACTCCGACGTGCTCGCCGAGCTCGCGATGGAGTTCCCGACCGCGCGCACCGCTCTGGGAACCGCCGCGCTCGCCGCGCTCGCGACCGATCCCGACGCCGATCTCGTGCTCGTCGCGACGCCCGGCGTCGCCGCCTTGCGGGCGACGATCGCCGCCCTCCAGGACGGCAAGCGAGTTGCCCTCGCGAACAAGGAGGTGCTGGTCGCCGCCGGCCACCTCATCCGCCGGCTCTCCGGCGGAGCGGGGGAGCGGCTCCGTCCCGTCGACAGCGAGCACAACGCGCTCTGGCAGTGCATGGCGGGGGAGAAGCTCGCGTCGGTGCGCCGCGTCGCGCTGACCGCATCCGGGGGCGCGTTCCGCGACGTCCCGCTCGAGGCGCTCCCCGGGGTGACGCCTGAGCACGCGCTCAGGCACCCGACGTGGCGCATGGGCCCGAAGGTCACGATCGACTCGGCGACGCTCGTGAACAAGGGCTACGAGGTCGTCGAGACGCATTGGCTCTACGGGCTTCCCTACGATCGGATCGACGTGGTGTTCCATCCCGAGAGCCTCGTCCACGCGCTCGTCGAATACGTCGACGGAAGCGTGAAGGCTCAGCTGGCGGAGCCGGACATGCGCCTGCCGATCCAGTACGCGCTGCTCTGGGATCGGGTGCCCTCGCCCGCCCCGCGCTTCGACTGGACCGCGGACCGGTCGCTCCGTTTCGGCCCGATCGACCTCGCCCGCTATCCGTGCTTCTCGGTCGTCTTGGAGACGGCGCACTCGGCCGATCTCGGCGCGATGATCGGCCTCTCCGCGGCGGACGAGATCGCGGTCGAACGGTTCCTCCGTGGCGACATCCCGTTTACCGACATCGCGCCGCTCCTCCGGCGGGGCGCCGAGCTCGGCGCCGCGAGGCGAGCCGGGCCGGAGCCGGACCTCGACGAGATCCTCGCGATCGACGCGTCCGTCCGGGCGAGCCTCGATCGCGCGGCGGTGACCGCCTGATGGGCGCGCTCATCCAGTACTTCGTCGATCACCCGCTCGCGATCCCGCTCTTCCTGCTCATGTTCACCGCGATCATCGCCGTGCACGAGTTCGGGCACTACCTCACGGCGCGGCTGCTCGGGATGCGCGTCCTGGAGTTCGCCTTCGGCTTCCCGCCGCGCCTCGCGGCCATCCGTCACGCGGGCATCGACTACAGCATCAACGCGATCCCCTTCGGCGGCTTCGTGCGCATCCTCGGGCAGGACGACTTCGCGATCGCGCAGCGCGGCGCCGGGGAGCAGGGCTCGTTCACCTCCAAGCCGTGGTGGGCCCAGGCGATCGTCCTCGCGTCCGGCGTGTTCATGAATTTCGTGCTCGCGGTCGTGGTGCTCACGGCCGCGTTCGCGATGGGCACTTCGGCCCCGACCGGCCAGATCCGCGTGGACGAGGTCGCGCCGAACTCCCCCGCCGCCGCGGCCGGTATCCAGCCCGGCGACATCGTGCGCAGCGTCGACGGCCGGCCGGTCACCAAGACCACCGACCTCGTCGCCTACGTGACGTCCGCGGCACGCGCGGACAAGGAGGTCACCCTTGTCCTCGAGCGCAACGGCCGCGAGCTCCCGCCGATAACGACGGCGCCCCGCGCCGAGCCGCCGACCGGGGAAGGGCCGCTCGGCATCAAGCTGGGAGAGGTCACGGCGCAGGTCTCGATGCCCCTGCCGCAGGCGTTCGGACAGGCGCTCGGCCTCACCGGCGACGTGGTCGAGCAGATCGCCGCGCTGCCGGGCGAGCTCATCGCGCGGCCGCCGGGTGCGCAGCCTCCGCCCGTGGGTGGGCCGATCCAGATCTTCGTCGTGACCGCGGCGGTTTCCCAGCTCGGCTTCGCGACGTTCCTGAAGCTCGTTGGGGTCATCTCCGTGAACCTTGGCGTGCTCAACATCATCCCGTTCCCCGGCCTCGACGGCGGGCGGCTCTTCTTCGTGCTCGCCGGCGCGCTCCTCCGTCGGCGGCTCTCGCCGCAGGTCGAGGCGGCCATCCACGCGATCGGGTTCGTGCTGCTCCTCGGGCTCCTCGTCGTGGTGAGCGTCGCGGACATCCGCCGCGCGACCGGGGGCTAATCCCGAAGACGCGTCGCGAACATCCAGCGGTGTCCCTCGAGGTCCTCGACCCGGTACTGGCGCTGGCGCTCGTTGCTCTCCGGCTCGCTCAGGATCTTCGCGCCGCCGCGCTTCGCTCGCCCGAAGTGCGTGTCGACGTCGTCGATATAGACGACGACGCCGTCGACGATGAACGGGGTCTCCAGCCACTGGCGCGCGAGCGCGCAGGCCTGGGCGTGACGGCGCGGCCCCTGATACGCGTCGCTCGGATGTCCGACGAGGACCGTCGCGCCGTCCAGATCGAGCACCACGTCGGTCACCGTCCCGGCGCCGTTGTGGAACCGCTCGATCTCCTTGAAGCCGAAGATCTTCGTGATCCAGTCGGCCGCGCGACCCGCGTCCTCGTACGCGAGCATCGGGATGACGCGCTGCTCGGTCATGGCCGGCCTCCTCGGGTTGGGTTCGTCAAATGATGCACTCGCTTCGCGGCTTTGACGCGGGCATCATGCCGCGGTGACCGAGGCCGTCGTCGACGTTCGCGATCTCCGCAAGACGTTCAAGGTGCATGAGCGTGAGGCGGGCCTCGGCGCGACGATCCGCGGCGTCTTCCGGCGGCGCTTCCGTGACGTGAACGCCGTCGCGGGGATCACCTTCCGCATCGAGCCCGGTGAGGTCGTCGGCTTCCTGGGACCGAACGGGGCGGGGAAGACCACGGCCCTCAAGATGCTCTCCGGTCTTCTGAACCCGACCGCCGGGGAAGCACGCGTGCTCGGATACGTCCCCTGGCACCGGGAGAACGCCTACCTGCGGCGAATGACCCTCCTCATCGGCAACCGGTCGCAGCTGCAGTGGGACATCCCCGCCGCGGACTCGCTCCAGGTGCTGAAGGAGATCTACGGGATCTCGGCCGACCGCTACCGCGCGACTCTCGGCGAGCTCACC
>VBFI01000042.1 GCA_005889275.1 Chloroflexota bacterium
GAGTGGGAGCAGTCGTTCCTGGCGGCGCTCGCGAGCTCGTACGTCGTACAGGAGCGGGTCGCGATCCCGCGCTATCCGTTCCCGGTCGTCCTCGACCGGATGCACTTCCTCGACCTCTCGATCGACCACGATCCGTACCTCTTCTGGGGGCGCGTCTCGGGGACACTCGCGCGGGTCTCGTCGAGCGCCCTCCTCAACGTGACGGCCGGCGCGGGGAGCGTCGTGCCGACGTACGTCGTGGAACGCGCCCCGTGAAGGCGGCGGCGGACGAGAGCGAAACGGTCATCTGGGAAGGCGTACCGAGAGGACTCCGCGGGTTCCTGCGCCCGATGGACCTCTTTCTCGCGATCTTCGCCGCGTTCGCGGCGATCCTCTTCATCGGCGCGATCGGATCCGCCGGGCGTGGCGGTGTCGGCTGGTCCTCGGTCGTCGTCGCCGGCCTGTTCCCATTCATCTTTTTCGGTGGGTTCTTCTTCGCTCCTCGAGCGTTCAGCATCTGGCGCGACGCGAGCGCGACGAAATACACGCTCACGGACAAGAGGATCGTGATCGAGACTCGCGGGCGCAGGGTCGAGCTCGATCTGAGGACCCTGCCGTACCTCGAGCTCGAGCGGTCCTGGCTCAGCGGTCGGACGATCTTCTTCGCCCAACGCAACCTCTACGAGGGTTGGGGCGGGTTCTATGGCGGATCGCCCGCGCCGGCGTTCCGGGGACTTCCGGATGCGGAGACTGTCTACCGAAT
>VBFI01000043.1 GCA_005889275.1 Chloroflexota bacterium
GAGATGATGCAGTCCGTCATCGAGGCCGGAACGAAGATCTGCGCCGATATCAGCGAAGCCCGGAACGAGATCGCGACCCTGCGCGGAACGCTCGCGATGCTCCTCCGCCCCGCCGGGCTGCGCATCGCGTCCGCGGGCACGCACCCGTTCTCGCATTGGCAGGACCAGCAGGTCACCGAGGCCGAGCGCTACAAGGTCCTCGAGGACGAGCTGCAGGACGTGATCCGCGAGCTGCTGATCTTCGGCCTGCACGTCCACGTCGGGATCGCCGACCGCGAACGGCGGGTCGAGGTGATGAACGAGGCCCGGTATTTCCTTCCGCACCTGCTCGCCATCTCGACGTCGAGCCCGTTCTGGCTCGCGCGCAACACCGGCCTCAAGTCGTACCGTCAGGTCATCTGGGGACGCTTCCCCCGTACGGGCATTCCCCCCGAGTTCGCGAGCTACGACGAGTTCGAGAACTTCGTCGAGCTTCTGGTGAAGACGGCCTCCATCGACAACGGACGGAAGATCTGGTGGGACCTCCGCCCGCACGCCTTCTACCCGACGATCGAATTCCGCGTCTGCGACGCGGCGACGAGGCTCGAGGAGACGCTCTGCATCGCCGCGCTCATTCAGGCGATCTGCGCGAAGCTCCTCGTGCTCCGTGAAAAGAACCTCGGCTTCCGCCGGTACGCCCCGAGCCTCATCCAGGAGAACAAGTGGCGCGCGATGCGCGGCGGCATGGATGCCAAGCTCATCGACTTCGGCAAGCAGACCGAGGTCCCGATGAAGGAGCTCGCGGTCGAGCTCCTCGAGTTCGTCGACGACGTCGTCGACGCGCTCGGTTCGCGCCGCGAGGTTTCGTACCTCGAGACGATCGTGCGCGACGGGACGAGCGCCGACCGCCAGCTCCGGATCTGGAAGGAAACCGGGCACCTGCACGCGGTCGTCGACCAGGTCGCGGCCGAGACCGTGGCCGGGGTCGCCGAGGTGGTCGCGTAGTGCCGAGCGTCACCGAGGCCGTCGAGGCGCTGGTGCGCGCGACCGCGGATCTCCCCGACGAGGAGATGGACCGGCCCTGGACCTGGGACGCCTACGACGAGGAAGGCCTCCGCTTCGCGCTGCTCCTCGCGCAGCACGAGCTGCGCGACCTCGCGGTCCGGATGTCCGCGTTGCGCCGGGCTCCCGCGACGCAAGCGGAGCTCATCCTCACGCAGTACCACGCCGCGTACCGTGACCTCACCGGCGCGCTCGCGGGCACACAGGACGAGGATCTCGACCGCGCGCCGGCGGCCGAGGAGTGGCCGGTCCGCGAGGTCCTGCGGCACATGCTCGGCGCGGAATACGGCTTCCTCGGCGTCGTGCAGTACGCGCGGTCGCCCGAGCGGCCGGCCGACGCCGCGCGGGCCGAGGCCGGGCTCTCAGGATTTCGCGAGCGCCACGGCTACCGCGGCCCGGCGGAGCTCCCCGGAGGGATCGCCGAGGTGCGGACGGCGCTCTTCGAGGTCCACCGGCGGGTCCTTCGCGAGCTCGCCGGCCTTACCGACGACGAGCTCGAGTGGCCCGCGTTCTTCTGGGACGGCGAAAGGCCGATCCGCTTCCGGCTGCACCGCTTCGCGGCGCACCTCGTGCAGCACACGGTCCAGGTGGACAAGACGCTGGTCGCGATCGGTGACGCCCCGACCGAAGCGCAGCGCCTCGTCCGGATCCTTTACCGCGAGCTCGCGCCGGTCGAGATGCTCGCCGCGGGCGGCGTCGGCGAGGCCGAGCGGCGCGCCGTGGCGGCCACGCTCTGGGACCGGGCCGGCGAGATCGAGGCGCTGGTGAACGTCGTCCCGCACTAGACCGGTTCAGTCGGCGGTCGCGAGATCCTTGGCGACCGCCGTCAGGACGTCGCCCGCCTTCTTGAGATGCGCCACGTCGACGACCGCCGGCACGTCCTTGTACGTATGGAGGATGTAGTCCGACCAGCCGACGAAGACCGCGGGCACGCGACGCCGCACGAAGGTCGTCTGGTCGCTGCCGCCGCCACCGATCGGCTGGCTCGAGATGCCGAGCTTCGTCGCGGCGTCACGAACGCGCTTCTGCAGCTCGGGCGCCTCGCTCGAGACGATGAGCGAGCTGCCGCAGCAGCCGATCACGTCGAGGTCGATCATCGCGATGAGGCTCTCCACGCGTCCGGGCGTCACCGCCGTCTGCGCCGCGTACGCCTCGGATCCGAGCAGGCCCTCTTCCTCGCCGGCGAACGCGACGAACAGGACCGAATGGCGCAGCGAGGCCTTCGCCGCGGAGAGCGCGCGCGCCATCTCGATGACGACCGCGGGTCCTGAGGCGTTGTCGTTGGCAGCCTGGAACACCGAGCCGTCCGGATCGGTCCCCACGCCGTCGAGATGGCCCCCGACCATGACCGCGCGCTTCGCGGCGTCGGGATCGGGTGCCCGGAGCAGGCCCACGACGTTGAACGCGTCGACGTCGTGCACGGGCGTGAGCGACACGCTCATGCGCACGACCGTCGGGACGTCGAAGCCGGAGTCGGGCGCGTTCGGGTCGGCACGCCGGGCGTTCACCGCGGCCTGCTCGTCGCTCACCTTCTTGCCGCTCGCGGCCAAGAGGTCGTTCGCGACATCCTCCGTGATGACCAGCGTTGGGATCGTGGCGGACTGCAACCGCGGGATCGGCGAGTAGCGGATCGTCGCGCCGCCGATGACGAGGACTCCGGCCGCGCCCTCGGCGTACGCGTTCTCGACCGCGCTGCCGCCCCCGGGCATCACCGGTCCGGTCACAAGCGCGATCTTCCCTTTGACGTTCGCGCCCGCGAAGTCGTTCTGGCCATTTGCGCGCGCGGCTCCGCCGACGACGGCGATCTCCGCCTCCGCCGACCCGCTCCCGGATCGCCCGCCGACGCTCTCGGTGAAGTCGACCCGCGCCTTGTATTGCTTCGCGGCCGCCCCGGTGCGGCTCAGCGCCGGCATCGCGGTGTTGTCAACGATCGGCGTCGTGAAGTGCTGGAAGAAGGTGCCGCCGTCTCCCCACGGCTCGAGACCGATCTCGCTGAACCGGTCCGCGACGTACCCGGCGGCGTCCCGATATCCCGGCGAGCCGGTGTAGCGGCCACCCCGCGCCACGTCGGCGAGCCAATCGACGTGCGCCTTTGCTCTCGTCCCATCGAACTCCCCCGCGGTCTGGCTCGCAGCCGCGGGCGACGGCCGGGGTGTCGGCGAGTCAGCCGGCTGCGCGATGGGACCGCACGCCGCGAGGAGCACCGCTCCGACGACGAACGCCCGGATCACTTGCCCCCGTGCTCTTCCATCCGGCGGAGCTCCTCCAGGACGATGCTGGGGTCCAGCTTCTTGAAGAGCGGCTGCGGCTCGCGAAGCTTCTGCCCGGGCTCGAGCTTCGGCGGCGCCCACGTCCCTGCGAGACGGCGGTAGTCGCCGGTGAGGACCTCGTGCGTCGACGCGTCCTCCTCGCGGACGGTGCGGCGCTCGGGCGCCGCGGCGATGACCCCGTCGTGCCCGAGGTACTCATGGAGCTTCTGGCTGGAGAACGGAACGAACGGGGTGAACATCAGCTTGAGGTCGTCGACGCAACGAAGCGCGACGTACAGGACCGTCCCCGCGCGCTCACGGTCCGTCGCGATCAGCTTCCAGGGCTCGTTCGTCGTGAGGTACTGGTTCACGAGCGCGGCGAGATGCAGGGCCTCCTGGAGCGCGGCACGAAAGCGTGCCGCCTCGAGGTGCTCTCCGACGCTCGTGAAGCCGTGGTCGACCGTCTCGACGAGGATGGTGTCCTCCGCCGTGAGCGGCCCGGGCCGGGGCACCTCGCCGAAGCGGCGAAAGGCGTTCACAAGGGTCCGGTGCGCGAGGTTGCCCCAGGTCGCGACGAGCTCGTCGTTGTTGCGTCGCACGAAGTCCGCCCAGGTGAAGTCGGTGTCCTGCGTCTCGGGACCCGCGAGCATGAGGTAGAACCGCAGCGCGTCGGCGTCGTACCGCGAGAGGAAGTCATTGACGTAGACCGCGACCCCGCGGCTCGTCGAGAACTTTCTGCCCTCCATGGTGAGGAACTCGCTCGACACGACGTTGTACGGGAGCTGCAGCGGCTCGCCGCGCCCGCCCGCGATCTTCCCGCCGTTGCCGTAGCCGAGCAGGATCGCGGGCCAGATGGTGGTGTGGAAGACGATGTTGTCCTTCCCCATGAAGTAGAAGTGGCGGCACGCGGGGTCCTGCCAGAAGTCGCGCCACGCCTCGGGCCGGTCGATCATCTTCGCCCACTCGACCGCCGCGGAGAAGTAGCCGATCACCGCGTCGAACCACACGTACATGCGTTTGTCAGGGCGGTCTTCCCATCCCGGAAGCGGGATGGGCACGCCCCAGTCGATGTCGCGGGTGATCGCGCGCGGCTTGAGGTTCGCGATGTAGTTGAGCGAGAAGTTGCGCACGTTCGGCCGCCAGTGCGACTGACGTGAGATCCATCTGGTGAGCGGCTCGGCGAACGCCGGGAGATCGAGATAGAAGTGCTCGCTCTCCTTGAAGATCGGACGGGTGCCGTCGATCCGTGAGCGCGGGTTGATGAGCTGCTCGGGGTCGAGCTGGTTTCCGCAGTTGTCGCACTGGTCACCGCGGGCGCTCGGGAAGCCGCAGATCGGACACGTGCCCTCGATGTACCGGTCAGGCAACGTCCGTCCGGTCGATTCCTGGAAGGCGCCGAGGGCGGTCTTCTTGATGAGGTAGCCCTTGTCGAAGAGCGTCTTGAAGACGTCCTGCACCACGGTGGTGTGGTTGCGCGTCGTGGTGCGCGTGAAGCAGTCGTAGGAGAGTCCGAGCGCGCGGAGGTCCTCGCTGATGATCCGGTTGTACTTGTCGACGGCCTCCTTCGGCGTGAGGCCCTCGGCGTCGGCCTGGATGAGGTTCGGCGTTCCGTGCTCGTCGGTGCCGCTCACCATCAGGACGTCGTTCCCCTTCAGGCGGTGATAGCGCGCGAAGACGTCCGACGGGACGCCGAAACCGGCGACGTGGCCGAGATGTCGCGGGCCGTTCGTATACGGCCAGGCGACGGCGACGAAGATGCGCTCGGGCATGTGCCCAAACTAGCCTCTGCCCGTGATCGACGCACACGCTCATCTCACCGATCGACGTTTCGCCGACGACGTCGACCTGGTCCTCGAGCGCGCTCGGCACGTCGGCATCGAGCGCGTGCTCACCGCCGGCGAAGACCTCGCGTCGAGCGAGGCCGCGCTTGCGCTCGCGCGCCGACACGATGACGTGCGCGTCGCGGTCGGCGTGCATCCGCACCGGGCCGAATCGTGGAACGACGACGTCGCGCGCGCGCTCGCGGAGCTCGCGCGCGACGGCAACGTCGTCGCGATCGGCGAGATCGGGCTCGACCACTCGGGGCGGAGCGCGCCGCTCGAGGCGCAGGAGCGCGCCCTTCGCGGCCAGCTCGCGCTCGCGCAGCGGCTCGGCCTCCCGGTCGTGCTGCACGTGCGGGACGCCGGGCCGCGCGTTCGCTCGGTGCTTGGGGAGGCGGGTCCGATCCGCGGGATGGTCCACTGCTACAGCGAAGGACCCGAGGAGCTCCCCGCCTGGATCGACCTCGGCTGCTTCGTCTCGTTCGCGGGCACGCTCACGTATCCCGGGAGCGACCGGCTTCGCCAGGCGGCCGCGGCCGCGCCGCAGGATTGGATCCTCGCCGAGACCGATGCGCCGTACCTCGCGCCGCAGAACGTCCGCGGCCGGCGGAACGAGCCCCTCTACGTGGCGGCGACCCACGCCGCCCTCGCCCAGGCCCTCGGCGAGGACCTGGGCATCCTGGCCGGCCGGATCGCCCTGAACGCCCGGACCCTCTTCGGGGAGCGCTGGGGAACCTCGCCTGCCCGGCCGGCGTCTTGACGGGCAGAACGTCTCGAAAGCAGGTGAAGCTCGTGGGCAAGCTCGTCCTTGGTCTCGCCGCGTTCGCACTGGTGCTCGGCGCCTGCTCGCAGGCCGCCACGACGGCGGGCGCGCCCGCCACGGTCGGCCGGACGGAGGTCGGATCCGGTTTCTCCACCGACGCCTCGTCCAAGGGGGGAGCGCCCCTGACCGTCGCGCCGCAGGAGGGCATCCCGGCGGTCGTCGTGAACGCCGATCGCAACCTCATCCTCACGGCGAAGATCGACATGCGTACGAAGGACCCCTGGGCGACCAGCCAGACGGTCCAGCAGCTCGCCGGATCCCTCGGCGGTGACGTGCTGAACGTGAACGAGTCAGGCACGTCCGACAACCGCACCGCGTCGCTCACCATCCGCGTCCCCTCGCGCAGCTTCCAGGAGGCCCTTCGGCAGATCCGCGCGCTCGACGGCGAGGTCGTGACCTCGAACGTCAGCGGGCAGGACGTCACCGATCAGTTCGTCGACCTTCAGGCCCGTCTCACGGCGAAGCAGGCCGAGGAGGCCCGCTACAACGCGCTCCTCGTGCGCGCGAACACGATCGACGAGATCCTGAAGATCGACAGCGCGCTCTCGAACGTCCGCACGCAGGTCGAGCAGCTCACCGGACAGATCAACTCGATCAAGAGCCGGACCGACTTCTCGACCATCTCGATGTCGGTCTCGCCGATCACGATCCTGCCGGTGTCGGAGCCGGCGCGGGCGTGGGACCCCGCGAAGACCGTGGTCCGCGCGCTCGGCGCGCTCGCCGCGATGCTGCAGGTGTTCGGTGACGTCGCCATCTGGCTCATCGTCTTCGGCTGGATTCCGCTCATCGCGCTCGCCGGGATCTTCTTGGCGGCACGCGCCCGTCGTCCCGCGATAAGCCCACCGACCGCTTAGTTCCCTCAGCGCATTCCCTCGCGAGCCGGCCCGCCCTCCACGGCGGGCCGGTTCGTGTTTGCGTGGGCCGAGACGCGGCCTAGGCTCCGGGCGTGAGGCCGCCCGCCGAATCCATCGGCAACCTCGCAGTGATCGTGGGGGCGATCGCGCTCCTCATCTTCGTCGCCGTTGAGGGCGCGCTCGTCTACGTGGTCTGGCGGTACCGCGCGTCGCGGACCACGACGCCCGCGCTCTTCGAAGGTCATACGCGGCTCGAGATCGCGTGGACCGCGATCCCCGCGCTCACGCTCGTCGTCGTCTTCGCCCTGATGCTCGGCACGCTCGGCGAGATCGGCGCCGCGCTCGAACCCGGGATGCGCGTGCGGGCCGTCGGCCACCAGTGGTGGTGGGAGTTCACGTACGGCGACGTCGTGACCGCGAACGAGATGCACATCCCTGTCGGCACCGCCGTCGAGGTCGACCTTCTCTCCGCCGACGTGAACCACAGCTTCTGGGTGCCGGAGCTCGGCGGAAAGATCGACATGATCCCGGGCCAGACCAATCACGTCCGCCTGCTCGCGCGGCGCGCGGGCGTGTACGAGGGCCAGTGCGCCGAGTTCTGCGGGGTAGAGCACGCGTGGATGCGCATTCGCGTCGTCGCCGAGCCCGCGGACGAGTTCGCTCGCTGGCTCGCCGCGCAGGCCGCGCCGGCCGCCGCCGCGGCGACCGATGGCGAGCGCGTGTTCATGGCCAACACCTGCGTGAGCTGCCACGCCATCCGTGGGACGCCGGCGACCGGCCGGGCGGGGCCCGACCTCACGCACGTGGGCGCGCGCGCCACCATCGGCGCGGGGGTGCTCCCGCAGGGCGTCGCGGATCTGCGCGAATGGCTCGCCGATCCGCAGCGCTACAAGCCGGGTTCGCTCATGCCGCGCGTGCCGCTCTCCGGCGCGGACCTCGACGCCGTCGCGGCGTACCTGGCGGCGCTCCGATGACGGCGGTCCCCCTCTGGGTCCTGCGGCCAGGCGGCAGCCGGGCCGCGGGATGGCTGCGCACCGTCGATCACAAGGAGATCGGGGTCCTGTACATCGGCATGGGTGCCGCCTTCTTCATCCTCGGCGGGCTCGAGTCGCTCGTCATCCGTGCGCAGCTCGCGACGCCGGAGGCGCACCTCGTGGATCCCGAGCTGTACGACCAGCTGTTCACCGTCCACGGGGTCACCATGATCCTGCTCGCGGTCGTCCCGCTCCTCGTCGGGTTCGCCAATTACCTCGTCCCGCTCATGATCGGCGCGCCGGACGTCGCCTACCCGCGCCTCAACGCGCTCTCGTTCTGGCTCTCGCTCGTCGGCGGGATCGTCCTCTATTTCAGCTGGATCGCCGGCGGCGCGCCGGACGCGGGCTGGTTCTCGTACCCACCGCTCGCGGGGCGGTCCTTCGCGCCGTCGCCGGGCGTCGACTACTACATCCTCGGGCTGGCGGTGAACGGCGCCGGGACGATCATCGGCGCGATCAACCTCACGGCGACCATCCTGCTCATGCGCGCGCCGGGTCTCCGCGTCTCGCGGCTGCCGCTGTTCGTCTGGATGGTCCTGGTGACGAGCATCCTCATCCTCGGCGCGTATCCCGCGCTCTCGGCGGCGCTCGTGATGCTCTTCGTGGACCGGCAGCTCGGCGGACACTTCTTCGACCCGACCGCGAGCGGCCAGCCCCTCCTGTGGCAACACCTCTTCTGGTTCTTCGGCCACCCGGAGGTCTACATCATGATCCTGCCGGTGATGGGGATGGTCTCGGAGATCATCCCGGTCTTCAGCGCGAAGCCGATCTTCGGATACCGCTTCGTGGCGGCGTCGAGCGTCGCGATCGCGTTCCTGTCGTTCGGGGTGTGGGCGCACCACATGTTCGCGGTGGGCCTCTCCGCGTTCGAGACCTTCTTCTTCGCCGCGTCGAGCATGCTCATCGCGGTCCCCACCGGCGTGAAGATCTTCAACTGGATCGCCACGATGGTCGGCGGACGGATCCGCCTCGCGACCCCGATGCTCTTCGCGATCGGATTCATCGCGATGTTCATCATCGGAGGGCTCACCGGCGTCTCGCTCGCGGTCGTGCCGCTCGACCTCGAGACGACCGACACGTACTTCGTCGTCGCGCATCTCCATTACGTCCTCTTCGGCGGGACGATGTTGGGCTTCTTCGCGGGCGTCTACTACTGGTTCCCGAAGATGACCGGCCGACTGCTTTCCGAGCGGCTCGGCCGCTGGCACTTCTGGACGACCTTCGTCGGGTTGAACGTCACGTTTCTTCCGATGCACTGGGTCGGCATCCAAGGGATGGCGCGGCGGATGTGGACGTACGCGGCCGACACCGGCTGGGGACCCTGGAACTTCGTCGAGAGCCTCGGTGCGGCGCTCCTCGCGGTCTCGATGCTCGTCTTCGCGGCGAATCTCGTGCGGAGCATCCGCGCCGGTGCGATCGCCGGCGACGATCCCTGGGACGGCTTCACGCTCGAATGGGCGACCACCTCACCGCCACCACCCGAGAACTTCCGCTCGCTCCCGGCCGTGACCGGCCGGCGCCCGCTCTGGGACGCGAAGCATCCGGACCGGCGGGACGCGGCATGATCGCCGACGCCAGCCGCGCGCCCGCGCTCGTCACGAACCGGACCCTCCTCGGCATGGTCCTCTTCATCTCGTCGGAGTCGATCTTCTTCTTCGCCGTCGTCGTCGCCTATCTCGCGAACCGCGACGCCGGCCTCGCCGACGCGCGCGCGAATCTCGACCTCTTGCGCACCGCGATCTTCTCCGTCGCCCTCTTCGCGAGCAGCGGCACGGTCGCGGTCGCGGCGGCGCGGCGAGACGGGCGATGGATCGCCGCGACGTTCGCGCTCGGCGCGATCTTCCTGGGCGGCCAGGGGAGCGAATATCTGCGATTGCTCCAGACGGGCGTCGGCCCGCAGAGCGCGCTGTTCGGCACGACCTTCTTCACGCTGACCGGGCTGCATGGACTGCACGTCCTCGTCGGCCTCATCGCGCTGGCGGCGCTGGCGCTCGCGGCGCGGAGCCGTCGCGGCGCGGTCCGCCCCGTCGCGTGGGAGGCCGTGAGCATCTACTGGCACTTCGTCGACGCCGTCTGGGTCGTCGTCTTCACCGTCGTCTACGTGGGGACCTTCGTGTGAGCGGCCATGCGGTGCCCTCGCCATCGATCTGGCCGGTGACCCTCGCGGTCGGCGCCGGGCTTGCCGCGGTTGGTTTGCTCACGAACTGGGTCGTGCTCCTCGCCGGAGTGGCGATCCTGGCGCTCGGGATCGTCGGATGGATCGCCGAGTCGCTCGAGCAGACCGGATGAGCCCGCTCGATCGCCGGACCTTTCTCTCCCGGATCACCGTCGCGCTCAGCGTGTTCATCGCCGGACTGGTCGGCGTCCCGATCCTCGGCAACCTGCTCGCGCCGCTCTTCCGAGCGCCGCCCGACGGCTTCGTCGAGGTCGCCAAGGTGGCCGACTTCGCGCTCGGCGTCACGAAGCTCGTCTCCATCCGCGACCAGAGCCCGCTCGCCTGGGCGGGTCAGACGGCCGACACCGCGCTCTGGGTCCGGCGGCGTGAGGACGCGGGACCGCAGATGTTCCAGGTCTTCAACGTGAACTGCACGCACCTCGGATGTCCGGTGAACTGGCAGGCGTCGGCGAAGATCTTTCTCTGCCCGTGCCACGGCGGCGTGTACTACGCCGACGGCACGGTCGCCGGCGGCCCGCCGCCGCGGCCGCTCTTCGAACGCGAGTGGCAGGTGAGCGGCGATCGACTGCTGGTGCGGCAGCAGCCTCTTCCCACCGTGAAGCAGGGATGAGCGTGCTTCGCGGTATCGGGAAAATCCCAGGCCAGATCGCGAGCTGGCTCGGGGAGCGGTTCGAGCTCGAGGACAGCGTGCTCGCCGTCCTTCGGCACCCCGTCCCGCGAGAGCTCGAGCGCCCCGTGGGCTGGTGGTACGTGTTCGGCAGCGCGACCCTCGCGGTCTTCGTCGTGCAGGTCGCGACCGGCGTCGGCCTCGCGATGACCTATGTCCCGGCGCCGAACAGCGCGTACGACTCGCTGCAGTTCATCAGCCACGACGCGACGCTCGGTGCGGTCGTACGCGGGATCCATTACTTCGGCGCGGGCGCCATGGTCGTGCTCGTCCTCATCCACATGACGCAGGTCTACCTCTTTGGCGCGTTCAAGTTCCCGCGCGAGGCGAACTGGCTCTCGGGCTCGCTGCTCCTTCTCGCGGTGCTGGCGATGGCCTTCACCGGCCAGCTGCTCCGATGGGACCAGGACGCGTTCTGGTCGATCGTCGTCGCGGCGGAGCAGGCGGCGCAGGCGCCGCTCATCGGCGACTGGCTCGCCCACCTGGTGGTCGCGGGCGCGAACGTCGGCGGCGCGACGCTCACGCGCTTCTACGCGACCCATGTCTTCCTCATCCCGGCCGCGACCTTCGGACTGATCGGGATCCACCTGTACCTCGTCGTGAAACGAGGGATCTCGGAGCCGCCGGTCGCCGGAGTCGGCGTCGACAGGCGCACGTACCGCCGGCGCTACGAGGAGATCCTGGGCCGCGGCATCCCCTTCTGGCCGGACGCGGCGTGGCGCGACGCGGCCATCTCGGCGGTCGTCGTCGTGATCGTGGTCGTGCTCGCGGCGCTCATCGGCGCGCCGGCCCTTGGCCGGGCTCCGGATCCGACGGTCGTCATCGCGGACCCGCGGCCCGACTGGTACTTCCTCGGCTACTTCGCGCTGCTCGCGCTGATCCCGCCGGCGACCGAGGCGATCGTCATCATCGGCCTGCCCCTCCTCGCGTTCGTCTTCCTCTTTCTCGTGCCGATCTTCTGGCCCGACGGCGAGCGGCACTGGTCACGGCGTCCGGTCGCGATCGCCGCGGTCGCGTTGCCTTTCATCGCGTACGCCTCTCTGACCGTCGCCGGCCTTCAGTCGCCGTGGGTGCCGCTGCTCGAGGGCGCGAACCTGCCGACCTCGGTGACCGCC
Organism: Chloroflexota bacterium; assembly: GCA_005889275.1. GTDB lineage: Bacteria > Chloroflexota > Limnocylindria > P2-11E > P2-11E > 3-1-20CM-2-70-9. The sequence goes on from VBFI01000043.1 coordinate 11,780, forward strand.
GGCCTCGAGCCGCAGGCGGCGCGCGGCGCACAGCTCTTCACGGCGAAGAGCTGCTGGGCGTGCCACCAGATCGACGGCAGCGGCGGGCGCAAGGGCCCGGACCTTTCGCACGTGGCCGCGCGCCTGACGCGAGAGCGGCTGGTCGCGCGGATCGCGGGTGGCGGCGGTGGGATGCCCGCCTTCGCCGGCAGTCTCGCGCCGCAGGAGCTCGACGACCTCACCACGTTCCTCTTCACGCGCAAGTAGACGAGCAGACACACGCCCCGATGTCTCGTGCGACCCCCTGCGTCGGGTTTGACAACTCGGTGAGCTGACTCAGGCCTAGCCTCCGGCGGTGTCCGTCTCCCGTTACGTGTGCATCGGGTTGGTCTCCGCGGCGGCGCTCCTCTTCCAGGTCGCGCAGACACGGCTCTTCAGCGCTTCATACGGCTATCACCTCACCTACCTGGTGATCAGCGTCTCGCTTCTCGGGGTGGGGAGCGGCGCCACCCTGAGCGGGCTTTTCGATCGGCGCTTACGACGGCCCTCGCTCAGTTCGCTCGCGCTCGGCGCGGCCGCGAGCGCTCTGGCGGCGCTCTTTCTCGAGACGCACATCGACCCGGGCGTCGCGCTCGCCGCCGCGATCCTCGTCGCGTTCGTCGCCGGCGCGCTGCCCTTCGTGTTCGCAAGCTGGATCGTCGTTCGGAGCCTTCGCGAAGCGCCGAGGCGCGCGGGTCGTCTCTACTCCGTGGACCTCGCCGGCGCCGCAGCCGGGAGCCTTTTCGCGTTCGCCGGTCTGCCGTCGCTCGGAGCTCCCGGGCTGTATGGCGCTTCGGCCTGCCTGTCAGCGCTCGCCGCCATCGTGATCGCGGGCCCGCGCCTACGCCCCATAGCGGGCGTCGTCTCCGCGTTCGCGCTGACCGTGGCCCTGACCCTGAACGGTGACGCGATCGCGCCCCCGCAGAGCGGTCCCGCGAAGCGACCGGTGTACGGCACAAACATCACCCATCTGGAGACGCGCTGGGACCCACACGCCCGAGTCGACGTCATTCATTACGAGGGACTTCCGGCCGGGGCGTTGTATCTCAACTTCATCGACCCCGCGTACGCGGCTCCACGGCCGGACGCGGACTTCATGCTCCTGGACCAAACCGCCGCGACTCAGATTCTCGACGGCTCCGGCGACCTCAGCGTCCTTCGCGCGAGCATCATCGCGGCGCCGTACGAGCTGTTGTCGCGGCCGCACGTTCTGATCATCGGTCCGGGGGGCGGCATCGACATCCAGAACGCGCTCATTCACGGCGCCTCCCAGGTCGACGCGGTCGAGGTGAATCGCGGGGTCTCGAGCCTGATGCGTGGCCCTCTGTCCGACTACAGCGGGCACGTGTACTCCGCGGCGCACGTGAACGTCGTCGAGGACGAGGCGCGGAGCTACATCAGGCGTTCGGCGGATCGGTACGACCTCATCCTGATGACGGTCGTCGACAGCTACGCCGCCCTCGCGAGCGGGGCGTACGCGCTCTCGGAGAGTTACCTGTACACCGCCGAGGCCTTCGACGATTACCTCGGTCACATCGCGGACCACGGCGTCCTCGCGGTCGGGCGCTTCTATCGCGACCCGCCGATCGAGATGTTGAACACGGCGGCACTCGGGGTCGCGGCATTGCGGGAGCGCGGCGTCGCCGACCCGCTGGCGCACCTCGCGGTGCTCCGATATCTCGACTTCGGCCTGCTCATCGTTCGGGACGACGGGTTCGATGCGTCGTCGGCGACCGCCATCCGCCGGTTCGCCGCGGACCACCACTTCACCGTGGCGTTCGACCCGCTCGACCGGACCGGTCCGTTCGCCGAAGGCCTCGCCGGCACGCCGGTGCCGGCCACCGACGACCGGCCGTTCTTCTTCGCGAATCCGGGCACCAACGTGCCGATCGCTTATCTGATCCTTTTCGGCGCGCTGATCCCGGCGGTCGTGCTGTCGTGGGGGCTGCTTCTTCTTCCGCTGCGGAAGGTGATGGGTGCGGCGCTCGCCAGCGCGGTCGGCCGGCGCACCACGGTGCAGGCGCTCGCGGTCGGCTTCGGCTTCATCGCCGCGGAGATCGTCCTGCTCCAGCGACTCACGCTCTACCTGGGCCAGCCCGCACTCGCCCTCGCCGTCGGACTTGCCGCGCTCCTCGTGGGAGCGGCCGGCGGATCGGCCGCGTCCACCCGCGGCAGGGTTCCCGTCGCCCGCGCGGCCCTGGCGAGCGCCATCGTGGTGGCCGTCGCACTGCTCGTCTTCGACCGCATCGCGGCCGCCACGCTCGCGTGGCCGCTCCTCGCCCGCGGCGCGACAGCCTCTCTCGTGTCCATCGCGATCGGGCTTCCACTCGGATCCGTCTTCCCGAGTGTCATCGCGTCGGCCGGTGCGCACGACGATGGGCTCGTCGCGTGGGCCTGGGCGGTCAACGGTGCGGCGTCGGTCATCGGCTCCATCCTCGCGGTGGTCGCCGCGCTCACGATCGGCTTCACCGGCGTTGGTTTCCTCGCGGCGGCGTGCTACATCCTCGCCGTCGTCCCGTCCGCGTCCGGGCTGCGGCTCGGGTTCGGCGCAGAGAGGTCACCTCAACCCACGTAGCCGGCGCCCTCGCACGGCGCTCGCCCCTAGACTTCGCGGCGATGTCCGACCTCCGCGTGCGACCGATGAACGAGCTCGACATCGAGGGCATCTGCCGCATCGACGAGAAGATCACCGGTCGCTACCGCCCCGAGGTCTGGGAGCAGCGCGTCGCGTATTACATCCGGCGCGACCCGGACTCGTCGCAAATCGCCGAGCAGGGCGGACGCGTCGTCGGCTTCATGCTCGGCGAGGTACGGGGTGGTGAGTTCGGGCTCGAGGAGCCGACCGGCTGGGTCGAGTTCTTCGGCGTCGACCCCGGTGCGCGCGAGAAAGGGATCGGGCGGCGGCTCATCGAAGCGCTGCTCGCGCACTTCCGCGCTCGCGGCGCGCACGTCGCGCGCACCATGGTCGCCGCACAGGACAAGGAGATCGCCGGGTTCATCTCGGCGATGGGCTTCAGCCCGGCGCCGCTCAGCGCGCTGGAGAAGCGCCTCTAGCCAGCGACGACCTTCGCGCGATCGAGCGCCGGACGCAGCACCTTTTCCCAGAACGCGAGGAAGCCGTCCTGGTCGGGGCCGACCTGGTGCAGACCGACGTGATCGAAGCCCGCGTCGACGCACCGTTGGATCGCCTTCAGGTACGGCTCGGGGTCCGGCCCTACTGGGACGTCCTTCGTGGCCTCCTCGAGCGTCACGTGCTCGGTCGCCGCGGCGAAATCCGCCGGGCGGCGCAGCTCCTGCGAGAGCTGGCCGCCGAGCGCGCCCGTCGGCCAGAGCTGGTGCACGAGGCGGCGCGCGGCGCTCGCCTCGCGACCCCAGCAGACCTGCACCTCGACGTATTTCGGTTTCCCCGCGCCGCCGGCCTTCTCGTACCTCGCGACCAGCTCGTTGTCGGGCGCGCTCGCGATGAGGCCATCGCCGGCCCGCGCCGCGAGCTCGGCCGCCTTCGGGCCTTTCGCGGCGACGTAGATCGGCGGCGGCGACTCGCTAGCGGTGTAGAGACGCGCGTCCTCGACGGTGAAGTAGCGCCCGCGGAAGCTCCGCTCGCCGCCGCGGAACAGCGTTCGCAGCACGTCGATCGCCTCCTCGAGCATGTCGCGCCGCGCCTCGATCGGCGGCCAGCCGCGGCCGATGACGTGCTCGTTCAGGTTCTCACCGGTGCCGAGCCCCAGGAAGAAGCGGCCCTCGAGCATGACCGACGAGGTCGCCGCGGCCTGGGCGACGATCGCCGGGTGTATGCGGATGATCGGGCACGTGACGCCGGTGCCCACGGTGAGCTTCGTCGTCGCGGCGATCCCACCGATGACTGACCAGACGAACGGGCTCTGGCCCTGCCGGTCGATCCACGGGTGGAAGTGATCGGAGAGCTGGACGTACGGGAAACCCGCCGCCTCGGCGTGCTGGGCGGCACGCACCATCTCGGTCGGTCCGTGCTCCTCGCTGGAGATCCAGAACCCGACCTGCACGCCGGGGCGCCCATGCACCACGCGTGCCGCTTTGGCACGCGGTTCGCTTCGCACGACGTGCGCTTGGGCGAACGGTATGACCATTTCGTTAGGCTAGACGCGTGAACGACGAGATCCGGGCGCTTCCGAAGGCCTATCACGAGGCGATCGAGCACTGGCAGCGCCACAACTTCCCCGACTATCCGAAGCTCGCGGAAGAGTGGGATCGCTTCTTCCCCAAGGACGAGCCGTTCTGCCTCTGCGCGAAGATCGCGACCGACACCCCCGACGACATCGAGGTGGGGGATCATCGCGGCGAGAGGAAGGCGCTCGTCCCGAAAGAGCTCCCGCCGGAGGCGGCCCAGCACCTGCTGATGCAGATCAAGGCGCAGGCTTCCACCGAATTCGGATCGATCCAGCAGCATCAGGGCACGCTCGCGCGCGCGCAGGAGCCGCAGGATCACGCGTGGGCGCTCCGCGTTATGGCCGAGGAGCTTCGCCACGGCTACCAGATGGTCCACCTGCTCACGAGCGCGGACTGGTCGCCGGTGACCGACACGAAGGCCGCGGACATGGTCGAGGAGATCCTCTCGATGCAGACCGGCTCGCACGTGCTCGCGGCGTTCAACCTCGAGTACGACAGCTTCCTCGACAACGTCGTCTTCGCGGCCTTCATCGATCGGGTCGGCAAGTACCAGCTCACGATGCAGAAGATCTCCGCGTACCGGCCGTACGCCTCGAGCATGCCGCCGATGCTCCGGGAGGAGGCGTTCCACCTCGCGGCCGGGGTGATCCCGCTCCGGCGCTGGGTCGAGGCCGCCGCGCGCGGCGACGGCTACATCTCGATGGGCGACATCCAGCGCGCGATCGCGAAGTGGTTCGGCCGGGGTCTCGAGATGTTCGGAGACGAACGCGGCGGGCAGACGAACGTGAAGTTCGGCCTCAAGGACATGGCCAACCGTGAGGCGCAGGACATGTACGTAGACGAGCTCCAGCGGATGCTCGACGACCTGAACGAGCGCTACGTGCGCGCGCGCTTCCCGAACCTGCCTCGCGACGAAGCGGAGGCGCGCTTCGCGCGGGTCAGAGCGGGCGAGACCGTCGAGGGCGTGGGGCCGGACGAGCTGCTGCGGCTGCCCGACCGGCGCTTCTTCCGGCGGCGCGGGGAGCCGGCCTACCAGATGGTCGGCGCGCACGGCGAGAGCTTCACCGACGTCGAGCGGTACGTCGCGCACGTGCTCGCGTACCTGCCGGAGGCGTACCGCGCCTCCATCGACGTCAAGCACTGGGCCGATCTGCAGCGTAAGGTCGCGCGCGGCGAGATGCCGCTCAAGGAGGCGATCAGCTCGATGCCCCGCCTCGCGCGCGTCGGGGGCGCGTGCCCCTGCGCGAAGTCGGTCCGCTGGGTCATGGAGTCGACTCCCAACTAGTCCGACCGGAGGGTCAAGGTGACGCAGTTCAACGACCGGATCGAGCCCAAGGACTTCGCGAAGATGCCCAAGGAGTACCAGAGTCTCCTCACGCGGCTGCTCACGATCCAGGCCGACTGCGAGATCGGCGGGCCGCACATCTACGTCGACCACTGGACGCTTCGCGCGCCGACGGTCGACGATCAGTGGCGCGTCGCGAAGATCGCCATGGAGGAGATCGACCACTGCCGCAAGTTCCTCCGCATGCTCGGGCTCCTCGAGATCGATCGATCGGACATCCTCACGCGCCCGCGCAGCAAGCGCGAGGTCGACGCGTTCAAAGAGGACATGCCGCACTGGGCCGACTTCGCCGCGTTCGGCATGCTGATCGACAAGGTGGGTGAGTACCAGCTCGAGGAGATGACGAGCTCGTCGTACCGTCCGGTCGAGGACTACCTGCCGCAGATCCTCCGCGAGGAGAAAGGCCACATCAGCTACGGGCAGCAGCAGCTCGAGAAACTGGTGAAATCGGGCGATGAAGGGCGCGCGGCCGCCCAGGCCGCGATCGACAAGTGGTACATCGTCGGTCTCGACATGTTCGGGACATCGGGCTCGTCCCGGACCGAGCGCTACATCGAGTGGGGTCTGAAGCGTCGTACGAACGAGGAAGCGCGCCGCCAGTACATCGCCGAGGTCGACCCACAGATCGAGGCCCTGGGTCTCGTCATCCCGGACAAGCTCCAGGGCCGGAAGTACCTCTAGCCACGGTCCGCGAGACCTTTAACCTCGCGGTCGCGCTCGTGGACGCGCACCTCGAGGCGGGTCGCGGCGATCGGCCGGCGATCCGCTCCTCGGGTGAGACTCTTTCATACGCCGCGGTCGCGGGCCGGGTGAACCGGGCCGGGAACGCGCTCCGGGCGCTCGGCGTCGAGCCCGAACAGCGCGTCGCCCTCATCCTCCCTGACTCGCCGGACTTCGTCGCTGCGTTCCTCGGCGCGATCAAGGTCGGGGCCGTGCCCGTGACGCTCTCGACGCTCCTCACGCCTTTTGACCAGGCAGTCCTGATCGACGACAGTCGAGCGCGCGTCCTCGTCGTCCACGAGACGCTCGCCCCGGCGCTCGAGGCACAGCGCGCCCAGCTCCGCCAGCTGCGGCACGTGCTCGTGGCGGGCGGTGCGCGCTCGTCGTTCGCCGCCGCCGTCGCGGGCGCGTCGGACGAGCTCGAGCCCGAGCCAACGCGGCCGGACGACATGTGCTTCTGGCAGTACTCGAGCGGCACGACCGGCAGACCGAAGGCGGTCGTGCATCTGCAGCAGAGCGCGCTTGCTCCCGCGGAGCTCCATGGCCGGCACGTCGTCGCGATGCGGCCGGACGATCGCGTGTTCAGCGTCGCGAAGCTCTTCTTCTCGTACGGCCTGAACAACTCTCTGGTCATCCCCTTCCGGCACGGCGCGCTGACGATCCTCGAGTCCGCTCGTCCGGAGCCCGCGACCGTGTTCGAGACCATCGCCCGGGAGCGCCCGACCGTGTTCTACGGCGTGCCGACGAGCTACGGCGCGATGCTCGCGCACGGCGGCGAGCCGGACACGAGCTCGATCCGCGTCTACGTCTCGGCCGGTGAGGCGCTGCCGAAGCCGCTGTTCCAGCGATGGAAGGCGCGTTTCGGCCAGGAGATCCTCGACGGCATCGGCTCGACCGAGATCGGATACATCGCGATCTCGAATTTCGCGGGCCGGGCCCGGCCCGGCACGTCGGGCGAGGTCATCCCCGGGTACGAGGCGAAGGTCGTCGACGGCGAGGGTCAGCGGCTGCCTCCCGGCGAGATCGGCGACCTGCTCGTCCGGGGGCCGTCGACCGCGCTCGGCTACTGGAACAACCGCGCCGCGACGAAGCGGACCTTCCGCGGCGAATGGGTGTTCACCGGCGATCGCTATTCCGTGGACGCCGAGGGCTACCACATGTACCAGGGGCGCAGCGACGACCTCCTGAAGGTCGGCGGGATCTGGGTATCGCCGCTCGAGGTCGAGACGGCCCTGCTCGAGCACGACGCGGTGCTCGAGTGCGCGGTGGTCGCGCGTGAGGACTCGGACGGTCTCGTCAAACCGAGCGCCTACGTGGTCCTCCGCGAGGGCGGCGCGCCGAGCCAGGGTCTCGCCGGGGAGCTCCGTGCGTTCGTGAAAGACCGCCTGGCGCCGTACAAGTACCCTCGGTGGATCGAGTTCGTACCGGAGCTGCCGAAGACGTCCACCGGGAAGATCCAGCGCTTCAAGCTGCGGGCGCGATGACCACGCACCGCGTCGCGTTCACGCTGAACGGCGCAGCGCGCGCGATCGACGTTCCCGCGGACCGCCTCCTCATCGACGCGCTTCGCGACGAACTCGGCGCGACGGGTACGAAGCTCGGATGCGGCATCGGCGTGTGCGGCGCCTGCAGCGTGCTCGTCGACGGCGAGCTCCTCTCCGCATGCCTCCTGCCGGCCATCTTCGTCGACGGGCATGCCGTCACGACCGTCGAAGGGCTCGCCGCCGATGGCGAGCTCACCGCGACGCAGGATGCCTTCATCCGCGATGGTGGTTTCCAGTGCGGCATCTGCACGCCGGGCCAGCTCGTCGCGGCGACCGCGCTGCTCGTCGAGCACCCCCGGCCGAGTCCCGACGAGATCCGGACGTGGATGATGGGGAATCTCTGCCGGTGCACCGGCTACTACGGCATCGAGCGCGCGATCGGCCGCGCGGCGGGGATGACGTGAGCTTCGACTACCACGCGCCGCGATCGGTCGGCGAGGCTCTCGCGCTCCTCGAGCGTTATGGCGAGGACGCGCATGTCATGGCGGGCGGCACCGCGACGGTGCTCCTCATGCGGCAGGGGCTCCTCCGTCCCGGTCACGTCGTCGGCCTTCGCGCGATCGACGAGCTTCGCGGTATCTCGCGCACCGGGAGCGGCGGCCTGCGGATCGGCGCGACCGTGACACACCGGGAAGTCGAGCGCTCCGCCGAGGCGCGCGCGTACAGCTCCGCGCTCATCGAGGCTTTCGCGAGCGTCGCGACCGTGCGCATCCGCAATCAGGCGACGGTCGCCGGGAATCTCGCGCACGCGGATCCGGCTCAGGATCCGCCGCCGATGCTCGCGGCCTTTGGCGCGACCGTGAACGTCCGGTCGCCGCGCGGCGGCCGCGCGCTGCCGGTCAGCGAGCTCGCGGTCGATCACTTCACCACGTCGCTCGCGCACGACGAGGTCATCACGGAGATCGTGCTGCCCCCGCTCGAAGCGGGCTCGCGCGGCACGTACCTGAAGTTCCTCCCGAAGACCGCCGACGACTACGCGACGGTGTCCGTCGCCGCGACCCTGCGGCTGGCAGACGACGGGACGATCGCCGAGACGCGGATCGTGCTGGGCGCGGTCGGGCCGACACCCATCCGAGCCCGTCGCGTCGAGGAGGCGCTGCGTGGGCGAACCGCTCGAGCGGTCGCGGAAGCCGCGGCGCTGGTCCGGGAAGAGGTCGACCCGATCGACGACGCCCGCGGCTCGGTGTCGTACAAACGGGAGATGGCTCGGGTCTGGACCGGACGCGCGCTGGCGCGACTCCTCCGATGAAGTTCACGCACACCGCCACCGTCGCCGCGCCGCGCGCGAAGGTGTGGGCCCAGGTGATGGACGTCCCCGCGGCCGCGCGGTGCGTTCCGGGCGTCGCGTCGGTTCGTGCGTCGGGCAACGGCAAGTACCAGGGGACGCTCGCGGTCCAGGTTGGGCCGGTCCGCCTCGTCCTCGACGGCGACCTCGCGATCACCGCGCGCGATGAGACGGCGGGCACGGCGTCGCTTCGCGCCGAGGCAAAGGATTCGCGCGTCGGTGGCGCCATCCACGCGACGATGAACCTCGCGCTCGCCGAAAAAGGTGGCGAGACTGAGCTCCGCATCGACAGCGACCTCGCCGTGATGGGTCGCCTGGGCGAGTTCGGGCAGCCGGTCATCAAGCGGAAGGCCGACCAGCTCATGCGCGACTTCGCCGAGTGCCTGGCGCGCCAGGCTTCCGCCCGGTGACGAACGTCGCCGACCGGACCGCTTCCGTCCTCGGCGATCCGGAGTACCGGGTCGAGGGGCGGGACAAGGTCACCGGCGCCGCCCGGTACGCGGCGGACGTCGCGATGCCTGGCATGCTCCATGTCGCCTTCGTCGCGAGTCCGTACGCGCACGCGCGCATCGTCGCGATCGACGTGTCCGACGCGCGCGCGCTTCCCGGGGTGCGGGCGGTGATCACGGGCGAGGACACGAAGCCGGCACGGCTCGGTCGGCGGCTGCAGGACTGGCCGGTCCTCTGCTGGGACCGCGTCCTCTTCATCGGCGACCGCGTCGCCGCGATCGCGGCGGACAGCGCGGCGATCGCCGAGGACGCGGCGCGCCGCGTGCGTGTGGAGTACGAGGAGCTTCCCGCCGTCCTCGATGCGGACGCCGCGCGCGGTCCCCAGGCGCCGGTGCTCCATCCCGACGCGTCCTCGTACCGGTATTTCGGCGGCGACCGTCCCTCGATCCCGCATCCGAATTTGCAGGCATACGCGGTCCACCGCCACGGCGACGTCGATGCCGGCTTTCGGGCGGCGCATCGCGTCTACTCCCACACGTTCACGGTGCCGCGGACGCATCAGGCGTACATCGAGCCCCGCGCCGCCCTCGTTTGGCTCGACGGCGAAGTGCTGCACGTCGTCACCACCAACAAGGCGCCGTTCGCGCTGCGCCAGCAGATGGCCGCCTCGCTTGGGATCGCCGAAGCGAACATCGTGGTGGACGCCGGACACATCGGCGGCGATTTCGGCGGGAAGGGGCTCTCGCTCGACGAGTTCGCCCTCGCCTACCTCGCGCGCGCGAGCGGCCGCCCGGTTCGTTCGGTCACCCGCTACGCCGACGACATGCAGGCCACGAACACGCGTCACGCCGCCACGATCGCGCTGACCACTGCGGTCGACGCCGACGGTCGGATCCTCGCCCACACCTCGCGAGTCGTGTTCGACGGCGGCGCGTACGCGGCGGGAAAGCCGGTCGCGACGCTCCTGCCGGGCGACGCGATGCTCACGCTCGCCGGGTACCGGGTCCCGGCGGCCTCGGTCGAGGCGATGAGCGTGTATACGAACCAGGTGCCGGCGGGCCACTCGCGCGCGCCGGGCCAGCCGCAGAACGCGTTCGCCGCGGAGTCGCACATCGATCTCGTCGCGCGGTCGCTCGGCATCGATCCGCTGGTCATGCGCGAGCGCAACGTGGTACGGCCGGGCGACATCGATATCACCGGCGCGCCCTGGCATGGCACCGACGGCGCGGAGGTGCTCGCGCGACTCCGGACCGCCGCTCACTACGCCGAGGCGCGAACGACCCCGCACAGCCTCGGCGCGCCCGCCATCGGCTCCGGCGTCGCGCTCGGCGTTCGGCACGTCGGACGGGGACGCGCGTCGATGGTGCTGCGCCTCAGTCGAGGCCGCGTGGAGCTTCGCACCGGCGTGGCCGACCAGGGGGGCGGCGCCTACACGCTCTTCCAGCGCATCGTCGCGACCGAGCTCGGGATCCCGCTCGGTCGCGTCACCGTGACGCGCGGCGCGACGGACGCGGTGCCGAACGATCCGGGCGTGGGAGGAAGTCGGGTGACGCCGGTGCAGGGCGGCGCCGCCCTGGACGCGGCCCGCAAGCTCCGGGTCAGGCTCGCCGAGCTCGGCCGCGCTCTGGCCGACGCGGGCGATCTCGAGGTGATCGGCGAGGCGTCGCAGGAGACCCACGACGCCTCGATGTACGCCTACGCGCTGCGCGTCCTCGTGGACGTGGAGACCGGCTCCACGAAGGTCGAGCACGCGACCCTCGTCGCGGACGTGGGGACGGTCATCAACCCGGTTGCCCTGCGCGGGCAGCTCGAGGGTGGCTTCGTGTTCGGCCTCGGGCAGGCGCTCATGGAGGAGCTGCGCCTCGAGGACGGCCGCGTCACGAACCCGAGCTTCGCGGATTACAAGATCCCCACGATCGCCGATGTCCCGCCGCTTCAGGTCGAGCTCATCACGGGCGACCCCGGGCCGGGGCCCTTCGGGGCGAAGTCCGTCGGCGAGCTCGCGAATCCGGCCGTCGGCGCGGCGGTCGCGAACGCGGTCCAAGACGCCGTCGGCGTCCGCGTGTGGAGCTTGCCGATCACGGCCGAGAAGATCTGGGCGGAGCTCACCCGACCCGACGAAGTGCGCGAGGTCGCCGGCTCGGCCGAGGATTGACCCCGGCATGAGCGTCTCGTGCGATCGCGTGACCATCCGCTTCCGAGCGAGCGTGGAAGCGGTGAGCGACGTCTCGCTCGACGTCGCTCGCGGCGAGTTCGTCGCGATCGTCGGGCCGAGCGGATGCGGGAAATCGACGCTGCTCAACGCGATCGCCGATCTCCTCGATCCGGCGATCTGCGAGGTGACCGGCCGGATCGAGATCGACGGCGCCGGTCGTCGGGAGCGGACGCGCCGCGACGCGAACCTCGGCTACGTGTTCCAGCGGGACGCCCTGCTGCCGTGGCAGACGCTCCTCGAGAACACCCAGCTCGGCCTGGCGATCCGGGGCATCGGGAAGGAGCGCCGCCTCGCGCGCGCACGTGAGCTCATCGCGATGGCCGGGCTCGCCGGGTTCGAGCACTACTACCCGCACCAGGTCTCAGGCGGGATGCGGCAGCGTGCATCGCTCGTCCGGACGCTCGCCTACGAACCGCAGACGATCCTCATGGACGAGCCGTTCGGCGCGCTCGACGCGCAGAACCGCATGGTGCTCCAGGCGGAGCTCCTCAAGATCTGGCAGGAGACGCCGCGCACGATCCTCTTCGTCACGCACGACCTCGCCGAGGCGATCGTGCTCGCGCAGCGCGTCATCGTCATGTCGCGGCGGCCCGGGCGGGTGAAAGCGGTCCACGCGATCGACCTGCCCTACCCGCGCGACGCCTTCGCGCTCCGCGGCTCGGCGGAGTTCGCCCGGCTCGAGACCACCATCTGGCAGGCGCTTCGCGACGAGTTCCGGCTCGCGACCGAAACGAACGCGTGAGCCGCACCTGGTCGCTCGCCCTTCGCCGCACGGCGCTCATCGTCGCGATCTTCGTGCTGTGGGAGGCGGTGACCGGGGGGTTCGGCCTGGGGATCGTCCTCGTGAGCCCGGCGATCCTCGCACGCCCATCGAGCGCACTCGGCGAGCTGGGCCCCTACGCGCAGTCGGGCCTGCTCTGGCGGGACCTCTCGACGACCCTCACCGAAGCGATGGTCGGGCTCGTGCTCGGCATCATCGGCGGCGCGGCGCTCGGCCTGGGTCTCGCGTACCTCCGCGGCACCTCGGAGGTCGTCGAGCCCGTGCTCGTTTCGCTCAACTCGCTGCCGAGGATCGCGGTCGCGCCGATCCTCCTGCCGCTCTTCGGGCTCGGGATCGCGTCGAAGATCGCGCTCAGCTTCTTCACGGTGTTCTTCGTCGTCTTCTTCAACACGTATCTCGGCATCCGCTCGGTCGATCCGGAGCTGGTCAAGGCGGTGCAGGTGATGGGCGGGAGCCGCGCGCACCTCGCCCGCTTCGTCGTGCTCCCGTCGGTGTTCAGCTGGATCTTCGCGGCCCTTCGGACGAGCGTGAGCTTCGCGCTCACCGGTGCGGTGGTCGGCGAGTTCGTCGGGGCCTCGGCCGGCCTCGGCTACCGGCTCAACATCGCGGCGGGCCTTCTCGATACCAAGCGCGTCTATCTCATACTCCTCATCCTCATGGTCTTCGCGGTCACGCTGGTGGAGATCGCCAAGCGGGTGGAGGCGAGACTGCTGCGCTGGCGCCCCTCCGCGACGCTCGGCACGTAGGGGGGAACCACATGCGACGCGCATCCGGACCGCTCCTGGGCATCGCGATGGTGCTGGCCGCGTGCGGACAGGCGGCGCCGGCGGCAAGCTCGGCGCCGTCCGCCTCGGGATCCCAGGCCGCGGCCACGCCGAAGCCGCCGGCCGACAAGGTGACGCTCACCGGCATCAACTCGACGGAGCTCAATCTGCCCACGCTCGTGGCCATCGCCAAGGGCTACTTCGCCGAGGAGAACATCGAGCTCGCGGAGTTCGTCATCGGGTCGAGCGGCACGCTGCGGCAGGGGATGATCGCCAAGCAGTACGACTTCGGTCTCTATGCCTTCGTGCACGTCCCGATCGCGCGGCTGGCCGGTTCGCCGTTCAAGATGGTCGTGCAGGTGCACGACCAGGAGATCTTCGGCCTCATCGCGCGGACCGCCCTCAAGGATCAGGTAAAGGCCGTCAAGGACCTCAAAGGAAAGAAGATCGGCTTCACCACACCGGGCTCGGGCACGTGGGCGCTCGCGAACGTCTACCTGAGGAAGGCGGGTCTCGATCCCGACAAGGACGTCGAGCTCGTCTCGCTCGGCGGCGACAACGCCGTCTTCTATACGGCGCTGCAGTCCGGCCGCGTCGACGCGATCGCGTCGTTCGAGCCGATCGGGACGAAGGTGATCGCCGACAACGTCGGGTACTACGTCCTCGACGCCTACGCAGCCGGGACCGCGAAGGAGCAGCTCGGCTCCGAGAAGGCCGACGCGCTCGGCCTGGTCACCCGCGAGGACGTCATCGCGGCGAAGCCCGATCTCGTGAAGCGGATGGTGAACGTGCAGAAGAAAGGCCTCGACTTCATCCGCGCGAACACCCCGAGCGCGATCGCCGGTCTCATCATGGGCAACACGCAGGCGGCGCAGCAGTTCCAGGGCTACGACACGGCGCTCGTCGCGAGGGTCATCGAGCACGTCAAGGGCGGGTTCGGCACCGGATGCGTGAGCAAGTCGGGATTCGACTCCGAGATGAAGATCGCGCTCGACTACAAGCTCGTGAGCGGCCCGATCACCTTCGAGCAGTTCGCCGACACCTCGTTCGCCGGGAGCTGCCCCTAGGGGCTACCGCGGGACGATCCGGACGTCGATGAGGGCCGGGCCGCCTTCGTCGACAGCCGCGACGGCCTGGCGCATCGCGCCGGCGAGCGCCGCCGGCTCGCTCACCGGACCGATGCCGGTGACGCCGAGATCGCGCGCGAGTCTCGCGAAGTCCACGGCCGGGGTGTCCATCCGCTGGCCGACCCAGCGATTCTCCACCGGCCGGAGGCGCGCGCGAGCGACCCGCTCCTGGTGCTCCTCGTCGTTGAAATAGCTCTGGTTGTTCGCGATCACGAACAGGATCGGGATCGCGTGGTGCGCCGCCGTCCAGAGGGCGGTCGGAGCGGCGAGGAGCTCGCCGTCGCCGATGACCGCGACCACGGTGCGGCCGCTGCCGCGCGCCGCCAGGGCCGCCCCGACCGCGATCCCCGGGCACGAGCCGACTCCGGCGCCGCCGTCGTGGCCAAGGTGAGCATGCGGGCGAGTGAACTCCCACGCGGTCGTCGGCCAGGGACCGAGCGGCGCCTGCGCCACGATCGCGTCGTCCGCCCGCCGTCCGAGCGCGGCGCGCAGCTCGCCGAGCGCGCGCGCGAGGTGGACCGGGGAGCTGTCGCGCCGCGCGTCGTTCTCGGCGGTCCAGGCCGCGCGGCGTTCGCGCGAGCGCCGGCCGACGACCTTCGCGCGGTCTTCGGCCCTCCGGCGCGCGTTCGGCGCATCCGCGAGCAGCCGCTCCACGGCGGAGCGCAGGGCCGCGATCGTCGGATCGGCGCTCGCGGTGATCGCGATCTCAGCGAGAACGACCTCCTGGTAGTCGGCCGACCAGGAGCGCGTCGCGTAGGACTCGAGCGAGACGTTCACCAGGTGGACCGGTCGGCCCGCCCGCGACCGAAGCGCCCCCGCGACATCGAGACGGTCCACGGCGAGGATCACGTCGGCGTCACCGATCTCCGCCACCGCCGCGTCGTGTGACTGCGAGCGCCACATGCCCTGGTGGAGCGGGTGGTCCGTCGGAAACGAGGTCGGGCCGGAGCGGTCGGTGGTGACCGCGGCGCCGACGAGCTCCGCGAGCGCGACCGTGTCCGCCCACGCGGCGTCGCTCGCGCTCGTGCGCCCGAGCAGCAGCAGCGGGCGCTCGGCCTCGACGAGGAGCCTCGCCGCGCGATCGACCGCGTCAGGGTCCGGCGCCGGCGCGGTCGCCGGCACGACGTTCGTCAGATCGGGGATGGCGATGGGCGCCGCGAGGCGCTCCTCCTGCAGTCCCTGGTCGAGACAGACGTAGACGGGTCCGCGGGGCTCGAGGTGCGCGAGCTGCCATGCCCGCAGAAGGGAGCCGGGCATCGCCGCCACGCTCGCGGGCTGATCCTCCCACTTCGTGAAGTCGCGAACGAGCTCGCCCTGCGCGTGCGCGGTGTGGATCCAGTCGATCCAGGGCCGCCGCGCGGTCGCGTCCATCGGTCCGGTCCCACCGAGAACGAGGACCGGGACCCGGTCGCACCACGCGCAGAAGATGGTCATCGTCGCGTGCATGAGCCCGACCGTGCTGTGGACCGCCGCGGCCATCGCGCGCCCGGTGAGCTTCGCGTAGCCGTGGGCGACGGCCACCGCGACCTCTTCGTGGTTGCAGAGGACGAGCGACGGGCCGTCGTTGGAGAGGTAGTTGACGATGCTGTCGTGCAACCCGCGAAACGACGCCCCCGGCATGAGCGCGATGTACGGGACGCGAAGCCGCCGCAGCATCTCGGCCGCGACGTCCGACCCCCACTCCGGAGAGGCCGGACGCGCGGAGACGATCGTCGGGACGTCGCGGAGGCTCATCGCAGCCGCGACTCTATGGGAGGCGCGCCCGCGGCGCCGTTACCGCTTGTCGACGCCCCGGTCCGCTGCGCTCTTCACGAATGACTCGTCGATCATCGTCTTGACGTCGACCGACTTCACCGCCGCGTTCGACGCGGCGAGCGTCTCCTGCGCGGCCGCGAAGAGCTCCGCCTTCGGGTAGGGCAGCGCCGCGAGCGCCTCGGCGAGGTAGAAGTCGACCGCCTCCTCGAAGCCCTTCTGTGTCGGCGGCGCGTTGAAGTACTTGCGCATGATCGTGACGGTCTGCGGCTTGTTCTTCCTCATCCAGGCGTTCGCCTCGACGATCGAGTCGATGAACCGCTGCATCACCTCCTTCTTCGCTGAGACGAACGAGCTCTGCACCACGATGCCCGTCTGCGCCGTGGCGAGCTTCTGGCCCGCGAGGTCGTAGATGCTGTGGAAGCCCTTGTCGATGAGCTCCGCGGTGTTCGGCGGATCGTCGACGGCCGCCTGGATCGAGCCCGCGAACAGCGCGGCAGTTCGCTGCGCGTGGGAGCTCAGCGGGATGAGCGTGACGTCCTTGTCCGGGTCGAGTCCGAGCGCCTTCAACGCCTTGCGCGTCGCGATGTCGGACGAGCCGCCGGGATTCGAGATGCCGATCTTCTTGCCTTTGAGATCCTGCGCCGTCTTGATCTCGGGCGCGGCCATGAGGTGATACGGGAACACCGGCGTCAGCACGGCGGTCACGGTGATCTTTCCGCCACTTGCTGTCGCCGAGAGCGCCTCGGCGCCGCCGACGCCGATGATCTCGACCCCGCTCGCGAGGAGCGCGGCCATCCCCTGGGCGCCGCCGTTGATCGACTGCAAGTCGACGGTCAGTCCGTTCTTCGTGAAGATCCCGGCGTCCATGGCCGTCCAGATGGGAAGGCTGTCGCCGGTGAGGTTCGTGTACGCGACCTTCACGGCGATCGGTGTCATGGGCGTCGCCGACGCGGCGGCCGATTCCGCGACCGTCGGGGTGGGTGGCGTCGTCGCACCGCCGCACGCGGCGAGGACGACGCAGGCGATCGTGACGAGGCTGATGAGCTGGCGCATATCTCCTCCTAGCGGAAACGCTTTTCTTCTCTGTGTCGGACGACCGTGTCGACGAGGGCAGGCCGCTTTTCCGTGCGGACGACCGCGAGCGCGCGCTCGAGCGCGGGCCGCACCTTCGCGGGCTCGACGATCGGACCTTCGGCGTGCCAGCCGAATGAGCGCGCCAGCATCGCGAAGTCTGGCGCGGGGTCGTCGATCTCCTGCCCGACCCGCGCGTTCTCCTTCGGCGTCCCGCGGTGCTGCGCGACGCGCAGCTGATGCTCCCAGTCGTTGTAGTAGGCGCGGTTGTTGTACATGACCACGAGGAGCGGGATGCGGTGCCGCACCGCGGTCCAGAGCGCGCCCGGGTCGTACAGCAGGTCGCCGTCGGGCTGGATGTCGACGACGAGCCGTTCGGTGCCGCGATACGCGAGCCCGACCCCGATCGAGGTCCCGATCTGCGTCGCCGTGCCCGACGAGCGCCCGGCGTGCCGATGGGGACCATCGACGTCCCAGAGGCGGAGGGCCCAGTCCTCCAGCGTGTTCGAGGTGAGGATCCAGTCCTCGCCCTTGATGACCGACCAGATCTCCGACGCGAGCCGTGGCGCCGTGAGTGGCGAGGCGTCCCAATCCTCGCGCGCCTCCTTTTCCCACCGCGCCCGGATCGCCTCATGCGCGCGCCGGAGCTCGGCGCAGCGGACGCTCCGATCGCGCGTCCCGCGCTCGCGCACGGCGACGCGAAGGGCAGGGAGCGCGAGCCGCGTGTCGGCGACGATCGAGAGGGTGACCGGCTGGAACTCGCCAAGGTCCTCGGCCCACTGGCTCTGCCGGAGCTCGGAGAGGCCGATGTCCACGATCGGCGTGCCCGACCGGACGCGCGAGCGCTTCTCGTTCGTCAGCCGATCGAGCTCGTTCAGCGGCCGCGAAAGGTCGCCGACGTCGAGCGCCAGCACGAGATCGGCGTCCGCGAGCGCGTCGCCGCCGGTGAGGTTCTGCGAATGGCGGTTCGGGAAGCTCACGCGGCCGCCGAGATCGATCACCGCGGCGGCGGTCTCCTCGGCGAGCCCGATGAGCTCGCCGACCGCCTCGGCGTGACGGCCGGTGAACTCGGTCAGGATGACCGGGCGTTCGGCATGGGCGAGGAGCTCGGCGGCGCGCGCGATGGCGGCCGGATCGGCCTGCGCGGGGCTGGGCCGTGCGCCCGCGGCGACGGCCGACACATCGATCGGGCGATCGAGCTTCTCCTCCTGGAGCCCGGCGTCGTAACACACGTACACCGGACCGGCAGGCTCGGTCGTCGCCATGCGGTAGGCGCGCGCGAACGAGGCGGGGAAGTCGGGCACCGTCGCGGGCTGGTCGTCCCACTTCGTGTAGTCGCGGACCGCGTTCGCGTTCACCTGCGCGGTGTGGATCCAATCGATATGCGGCCGCCGCTTCGTCCGGTCGACGGGTCCTGTCGCTCCGAGGACGAGGACCGGGGCGCGGTCGACGTGCGCGTAGTAGATGGTCATCGTGGCGTGGAGGAGCCCGACGACGTCGTGCACCGCGGCGGCCATCGGCCGGCCGGTGACCTTCGCGTAGCCGTGCGCGATCGACACGGCGATCTCCTCGTGCGTGCAGAGGATGATCTCCGGTTTGTTCCCGCCGTAGTTGACGAGCGAGTCATGGAGGCCGCGATAGGACGCGCCCGGATTCAGCGCGACATAGTCGATCCCGAAGGCCCGGAGGAGATCGACGATGACATCGGAGCCGTAGCGCTGCTGCGGCGCTATTTGGTCCCGACCCCGCGCTTCTCTGCGTCCTGCACGAACGAGTCGTCGATCGCCCTGGTCACGTCGAGATCCTTCACCGTCGGGTTCGTCGCCACGAGCGTCTGCTTCGTGTAATCGAACGCCGCCCGATCGAGGTGCGGGTAGGTCGGCATGATCTGCGTGACGTAGAAGTCGTAGGCCTGCGACAGGGCGTCCTGGTCGTCCACGCTCAGGAGCTTCGCCATGACCTTGACCGTTCCGGGCTTGTCTTTCTTCGCGGCGGCGATCGCCTCGATCTCGGCGTCGATGAACGCCTGAACCGTCTGACGGTTCGCGGTGAGGTAGGAGCGGCGCACGATCGTGCAGTTGTCCGTCGCCGGGATCTTTTCCGCGGCGAGGTCCACCACGACCTTGAAGCCCTGCTTGAGCAGCAGGACCGTGTCCGGCGGGTGGCCCGGACCGGCGTACGCGGCGCCGCCGAGCATGCCCTTCGTGAGGTTGGCGACGGAGCCGAACGCCTGCTTCGTCACGTCCTTCTGGGGATCGAGCCCGAGCCGCTGCAGCGAGAGGTCCGCGGCGACCTCGCTGGAGCCGCCCTTCGACGCGAGCCCGACGACCTTGCCTTTGAGGTCAGCGGGCGTCTTGTAGTCGGTCTTGGCGAGCAGCTGCCACGGCGTGACCGGGACGAACAGCGCGACCGCGACCATGTCGGAGCCGGCCGCGACGCCGCTCATCGTCTCCGTCCCGCCGAAGTTCGCGAATTGCACCTGACCCGAGATGAGCGCCGCGGCCGAGGGCGAGCCGCCGTCGATGAGCGAGAGATCGACGTCGAGTCCGTGCTTGCTGAAGATGCCCATCTCCTTCGCGAAGAAGGGCGCGAGGTTCGCCGGCGAAACGTTTCCGTAGGAAGCCTTGATCTTGATGGGCTCGGGCGCCGCGCTCCCGCCGGATGCGACCGGCTGGCTTGGCGTGGCCGTCGTCCCGCTGCCACACGCCGCGATGACGATCGCTACAAGTGCGATCGGAACGAGTGCGCGTGAGAGTCTGCGCATCACCGCCACCTCCGCGCCGTCGCCCGCCCGCGGCGGCGGCCAAAGGTTATACCATTCGGCGGTCCGCTCAGAGGGCCCTCCAGCGGGTATGACGCGGTGGTCTATCTCGAGGATGCCGCCGGATCAGAGCGCGCGATGGCGCGCTCGAGCGCCCCCTCGAGGTAGACCGGCTCGATCCCACTCGCCCAGTAGCGCAGCGACTCGAGGTTCGGCTGCGTCGTCTCCGCGTCGGTGCGGCGCACGATCCCGCGCCCGCCGCGTGGCTGGAACTCGAACCATCCGATCCAGGTCCCGTCCTCGCGGGGACGCCCGACCGCGCGCGCGGCGTAGAGGTGTCCGTCCTCGTCCGCGACCTCGCTCGTGAACTCATGGATCGTCGTGTCCACGTCGTCTTTAGCCTGGCGGATTGCGTGCCGTTACGCTCGCGTTACCTCGGGCCGGCGACCGCCGGCAGCGGGCTCATCAGGCAAAGTTCCGATCTTCGACCGTGAGCGCGAGGTCACCTCCGGAAACCCAGACCCCCGGCGTGATCTGCTCATCGACCACCATCGGCATCCAGTTCCCGAAGAGCACGACGACGCGCCGAACGAACGGCTCGCGCAGGGTGGCGCCGCCGGCGTTCGTGGTGAGCAGCGTCGCCCGGATCTGGACCGTGGCCAGACCGTCCGGAACCGGGGAGACCCCGTTCGTGTCGCGGAACGTGTCGTACCGCTCGATGGTCGCCGTCACGTTCGCGAACGTGCGCGACGGCGTGTCCGCGCGGTCGAGGGAGGCGAGATATGCCTTGTGGCCCGTCGCGTAGGGCGTATCGCCGTGCATCCCAAAGGACTCGACGGCCGATCCCGGGACCCAGCTCTCCTCACGGAGCAGGACCCCGATCGCCTCTGCGGTCTGCCGGCGGACGCCGTCGACGACCACCGTCTGCGGTCCGTTGAACCAGCGCCCGTTCGACGCGTCCCAGGCATCGACGACCATCGGGCTGTCGCCGACCAGCCGGAGGCGGCCGGTCTCGGTCTGGTCCGGGGCGGAGCCGTCGACCGCTTTGTCCACGATCGTCGCCGTGACCTCGGCGACGGCGCGCGTTCCCCACGGCTTCACCAGGACGCGATCGACGTGGATGGAGCCTACCGCGAACTTCCGTTTCACTCCGTCGTTCGAAGCGCCGATGCCGGCGACGACCGCGTCACGGAACCGGCCGCTGATCGCTCCGAGCTGCGAGGGATCCTTGCCGCCGGAGTCGCGGAAGCGGTCGAGGGCGTCGAGGTACCGCTCGAGGCCGATCCGGATCCGACCCTCGTGGTCGTCGTTGCTGGCCACCGACTGAAGGATCAGCGATGGGCTGATCGGGAAGGCCGGCGCGACGATGACCGCGGGCGTCTCGACACTTGCCGTCGGGGAGTCGGGCTTGGGCGAGGCCGCCGGCGCGAGTGTGGACGACGGCTCCGGCGACGCGGTCGCGTCCGGCGCCGCGGCGGTCGTGGGCGACGGCTGTAGGGCGTCGTCGCGCTGCGCCGGCGCGCACGCGGCGACGGCGGTCGCGAGCAGTACGAGCGCGATGACCGGGCGCATCCGCGGAAACGGTAGGGTGGGCCCGGCCCGCCGACAATGCGGATTTCGTCAGGGGTTTGTCGTACGCACGGCCTACGACTTATCGCGCGGGCAGCCGGGGGGTCGCTCCTACGGCAGGTCCTTCGGCTTCTCTCCCTTGCCGACGAGCCAGCCCCAGCGCTCGAGCGCGAGACGCTTCGTCTCCGGTGTGGGAAGCTGCGAGACCGGGAAGCGATCGCGCCACTCCCACGGCCGCGTCGCGTCGATGATCGCGCGCGAGCTGAAGCCCTTCTTGTCCGGGTGGATGCGCGGATCGAGCGGGCCGCTCCACGCGCGCGGGATGATGTCGATCGATTCGGCCGGCTCGCTGCGGGTGCACATCGCCCAGAGGACCTGCTCGAGATCCATCACGTCGATGTCGTCGTCGACGACGACGGTGTAGCGACCCAGGTACGCGCCGGTATGCACGCTCGCCGCCGCGTGCCCGACCTGCCGCGCGTGACCGGCGTACCGCTGGCTGATCGAGACCGCGTTGAAGAGACGCGAGCCGCCGACCTCGTGGCACCACACGCCGACGATGCCCGGGATCGACGCCGCCTCGAGGTCGCCGCGCAGGCGCGCGCTCCGCATGAACGCACGGTAGAAGGACTGCTCGTCGGGCGGCACGTTCGGCGGCGAGGCGAGGATGATCGGATCGCTGCGGTGGTAGATCGCTTCGACGCGGAACACCGGCTCCGCACGCTCGCCCGAGGCGTAGTAGCCGGTCCACTCGCCGAAGGGACCCTCGACCTCGCGCTCCTCGGGGTCGACCCAGCCCTCCATGACGATCTCGGCATCGGCCGGGATCGGCAGCCCGGTGACCGGCCCCTTCACGACGCGATACGGCGCGCCGCGGACGCCCCCGGCCCAGTCGTACTCGGTCGTCCCGTAGGGGATCTCGGTGCAGGCGGCGAGGAAGAGGAGCGGGTCGCCGCCGGGGCAGAAGGCGAGCGGCATGCGCTCCTTGCGCGCGAACCACTTGTCGCGATGCTGCCGGCCGTGCTTGCCCGGTGAGATGTAAAAGCCAAGGCGCGTCTTGTCGTGGACCATCACCCGATACGTCCCGAGGTTCACCCAGCCCTCGTCGGGGTCGCGGGTGATGTCGAAGCTCCCGGTGCCGAGGTAGCGTCCCCCGTCGAACTCGTGCCACTTCGGGGCGGGGAACATGAGGCAGTTGACCTCGCTGCCGCGCAGGACGTTCTCGAACACGGGTCCGTCCTTGACGACCTCCGCCGGGATGGTGGGGATGCCCTTGCGCACGCGCTCCTGCCAGCTGCGCACGAGCTCGTGCGGCGAGGCGTTCGGGTCGAGACCGAGCGTCACCGCGATTCGTGGGAAGGAGCCGAGGCCGTTCGACAGGACGCGGAATCCCTTGCGGTAACCCTTGATCTCGTCGAAGAGCGTCGCTTTCGACGGGCGCGTGCGGCCGAGCAGTTCGGTCGCCATGCCGATGTCCTCTTCGGTGTTCGCGCCGCGTACCGTCTGAAGCTCGCCGAGCGCATCGACCCGCGTCAGCCAGTCGCGGAGGTCGGTGGGGGTGCTCACCTTTGTAGGGATCGTGGTGGTCATCGTTCCGTCTCCCCGCCGCTATTCATCGCCGCGTAACGGTACGCGTGGGGTGCGACCGAACGGTCGCTGGGTCCGCGTCGCACCACCAGCGCGAGGGCGTCTTGCGGCGAATGATCATACCATTGGACCAACCGTGCGATGCTGAGGTGAGCGTGGCGGTAAAGCTCGAAGCACGGCGCGTGGCGATCAAATACCGGCGGCAGAGCACCGGGCTCGATCTCGTCGCGGTCGATGGCGTCGACCTCCGGATCGATGACGGTGAGTTCGTGTCGATCGTCGGTCCATCCGGCTGCGGCAAGACGACGTTCCTCAACGCTGTCGACGGCCTGATCGCGATCGAATCCGGCGCGCTCGTGCTCGATGGACGCGAGATCGCGGCGCCCGGTCCGGATCGCGCGATGGTGTTCCAGCAGCCGAGCCTCCTGCCGTGGCGCACGGTCACCGGGAACGTCCTCTACGGCCTCGAGATGCAGCACCGCGGCGGGGAGGAATCGCGGAAGACCGCGGCGCGGCTCATCGATCTCGTCGGCCTGGAGGGATTCGCGGACTCGTGGCCCTCCGAGCTCTCCGGGGGGATGCAGCAGCGCGTGAACCTGGCCCGTGCGCTCGCGACGGACCCCGAGCTGCTGCTGCTGGACGAGCCGTTCGCGGCGCTCGACGCGCAGACCCGAGAGACGATGCAGCAGGAGCTCCTCCGCATCTGGGGCGCGACGCGCAAGACCGCTCTCTTCATCACCCACGACATCACCGAGGCTGTGTACCTCGCGGACCGCGTCATCGTGTTCACGGCTCGGCCGGGGCGCGTGAAGCTCGACGTGAGGATCGACCTGCCGCGCCCGCGGGACCTGCGCCTCAAGCGCGAGGCACGATTCATCGAGTACGAGCGCACCATCTGGGAGTCGATCCGCGAAGAGGTGCTGCGGACCGAGTCGCGAGCCCAGGTCGCCTGATGTCGCAGCAGCCGCCCGGAAATATCGACTCCGGCGTCGTCCTGGATGGCTCGTACCTGGCTGCGTCGCCAACACCCGCCGAGGCCGTGGCCCTCGCGCCCCGAGGCGCCGCGCGCGCGAGTGCCATTCGCGGCCACGAGCCGGTGATCATCGGCACGGTCACGGTCCTTCTCTTCTTCGTCGTCTGGCAGGGCATCGGCCTCCTTCGCGACCGCTCCCCGGACGGCCTGGCCCTCGGGCCGTTCCTGTTCGTGCCGCCGTCGCAGCTCTTCCTCCCCGCGCCGCTCGACATCGCGAAGGCGTTCCAGGCGTACGTCCAGGACGGACGGATCTGGAAAGACGTCGCGGTGAGCGGCCAGGAGCTGGCCATCGGGTACGTCGCCGCGGCGATCCTCGGGATCATCCTCGGCCTCCTGGTCGGGTGGTACGCGCGCCTGCGCTACGCGCTCGATCCGTTCATCACCTTCCTCTACGCGACGCCGCGGATCGTCCTGCTCCCGCTCTTCATCATCTGGTTCGGGATCGGCGTCGAATCGAAGATCGCGGTGGTCTTCCTCGGGGCGATCTTCGCGATCCTCATCAACACGACCGCCGGAGTGCGGAACCTCGACGCCAACCTCGTGAAGGTGGCTCGATCGTTCGGAGCGTCGGACTTCCAGCTGTTCCGCACGATCGCGCTCCCCGGATCCGTGCCGTTCATCCTGACCGGGCTGCGCCTGGGGATCGGGCACGCGCTCACCGGTGTCGTCGTCGGGGAGCTTGTCGCCGCTCAGTTCGGCGTCGGGCAGATGATGGCCGTCGCCGGCGCGACCTTCCAGAGCTCGAAGGTCTTCGCCGGGCTCTTCCTGATCGCGGGCGCCGGGATGCTCATGACCTTCACGCTCCAGCGGCTCGAGCAGCGCTTCCAGGCCTGGCGGCCGAAGCCGAACTAGGTCGCCCGAGGCGCAGCCGCACTCCCGCGCGCGGGCCCACTCGTCGCGGGAGGCTAGGCTTGTCGGACAACACAGGGGAGGAAGCCCATGGCAGGGAACATCGTTCACTTCGAGATCAACGCCAAGGACGCCGGCCGCGCGAAGCGCTTCTACAGCACCGTCTTCGGTTGGAAGTTCAAGGACTCGGCCATGCCCGGTATCGAGTACTACCTGACGGACGGGACGCAGCCTCCCGGGGCGATCAACCCGATGCAGCAGGACCCCGGTCCGGTCGTGTACTTCGACACGGACGACATCGATGCGTCCATCAGGAAGATCCGCGAGCTCGGCGGAAAGGCCGACGACAAGCAGCCGATCCAGGGCCAGGGCTGGTTCGCGGCATGTGTCGACACAGAGGGAAACAAGATCTCGCTCTTCCAGGCCGACCCGAGCGTGACGGTGGAGACCGAGCGCCAGTACCAGCAAGCCCGCGCATAAGGTCGAACCAACAGCAGCTCTCATACGCGACCTGAGGCCGCCGGGACGCGGGTTGGCCCGGCGGCCTCAATGGTCATACCATTCGCAGCGCTGTGTTCACTCCGATCCACCAGGCGCGCGCCTCGGGTGAGATCGTTTCCCAGATCGAGCGGGCGATCTTCGCCGAGGAGCTCTCGGCGGGCGACCGGCTCCAATCAGAGCGCGAGCTGGCCGAGCAGTTCGGCGTCTCACGCATCACCGTGCGTGACGCGCTCCGCGTCCTCGAGGCGCGCGGCCTCATCCGTGTGAAGGTCGGCGCGACCGGCGGGGCGTTCGGCGCGGACGCGAGCACCGACCGCGTGGCCGAATCGCTCTCGACGATGATCCGACTCAAGCGCATGACCCTCTCCGAGCTCGCGGAGGCGCGGACGGTCGTCGAGGCGGCCACCGCCGCGCTCGCCGCCCAGCGCGCCAACGCCGGAGCCGTCTCGCGCCTCGCGCAGAACGCGCAGCAGGGCCGCGCGGTGATCCGCGAGAGCGTCACCCACGCGGAGGCGAGCATGGACTTCCATGTCGAACTCGCGCGCGCGGCCGGCAACGAGGTCCTCTACGCGACGGTCGCGGCGTATCGCGAGCTGCTCGTCCCGGCGCTCCGCGATCTGCGCAACCCGAGCACGGTGAACAAGACGCAGAAGATCCACGAGGAGCTCGTCGAGGCGGTCCGCCGCCACGATGCGGAAGGGGCGCGCGAGCTGATGGTGGCGCATCTCGAGGACTTCGAGAAGCGTCTGCGCAGGCGGCTCGTGGAACGGGAAGAGGAGCGCCTTCCGACCGGCAACGTGCATCGACTCGTCCGTCCCGGAGGAAAACGCTGATGGCGGTCGCAGCGAGACCCAGCCAGCGGACCGGCCGCGGCTACCCGGACCTGCGCGAGCATCTCGAGGCGCTCGACCGGGCCGGCCTGCTCGTCAGGGTCCGCCGTCCGATGCTCGCCGAGACCGAGATCCATCCGCTCGTGCGGTGGCAGTACCGCGGCGGCTTGCCGGAGGAGGACTGGAACGCGTTCCTCTTCGAGGACGTCCGGACCGTGAAGGGCGGGCGGTCTCCTTTCCGCGTCGGCGTCGGCGTGCTCGCCGCATCCAGGTACGTCTACGCGACCGGCCTCGGCTGCGCGCCTGATGAGATCGCCGCCCGGTGGGAGCGCGCGCTCGCTGAGCGCATCGCGCCGACCATCGTCGAGACCGGGCCGGTGCACGAGGAGGTGCACATGGGCGACGCGCTCCTCGAGAAGGGCGGGACCGCGGAGTTCCCGATCCCGATCTCGACGCCCGGCTTCGACAACGGGCCGTACACGACGTGCACGCACTGGTTCACGAAGGATCCCGAGACCGGCGTGCGCAACCAGGGCAACTACCGGGGTCAGATCAAGAGCCCGACGCGCATCGGCATCTTCCCCTCGGGGCTCGGTCAGGACGTTTACATCCACTGGCAGAAGGCGCGCAAGAAGGGAGAGCACCTGCCGGCCGCGCTGGTGATCGGCGGCCCGCCCGTGGTCAGCTATGCGGCAGTGCAAAAGGTGCCGTACGGGATCGACGAGCTCTCGATCGCCGGCGGCCTCGCGGGCGAGCCGATCCGGCTCGTGCGTTGCAAGACCGTCCCGCTCGAGGTGCCGGCCGAGGCGGAGATCGTCTTCGAGGGGTACATCAACACGCAGGAGCTCGAGGAAGAGGGCCCCTTCGGCGAGAGCCACGGCTACATGCACCCGCGCCAGCTCAATCCCTTCTTCGAGGTCACCGCGATCACGCACCGGAAGGACGCGATCTGGGTCTCGTTCATCAGCCAGGTCACGCCCTCGGAATCGAGCGTCATCAAGAAGGTCGCCTACGAGCCGATCTTCACGCAGCATCTGCGGCAGACCTGCAACATCCGCAGCGTGAAGCGCGTCGTCATGCACGAGCCGCTCACGAACCTCCGCAAGCTCATCGTCGTGCAGATGGCGAACGGCGCGCGCGAAGCGGAGATCTGGCGCGCCTTGCGCGCCGCATCGTCGTTCAACCAGGGAGTGGGAAAGATCTGCGTGGCGGTCGACGAGGACATCGATCCGGAGGACTCGACCGCGCTCTGGTGGGCGGTCTGCTACCGATCGCGCCCCGCGCAGGACGTCGAGATCACCGGCCATCTCGAGAAGGGCCACGCGCCGCCGTTCAAGGGCACGGGCATCGAGCAGGCCGCCGAAGGGCGCGACGTCGTGGGGCACGGCGACCCGGCGGACGACAGCGGCATGCTCATCAATGCCTGCCTCAAGGAGCCGTGGCCGCCGATCTCGCTTCCGAGCAAAGAGCACATGGAGAACGCGCTCGAGATCTGGAACGAGCTCGGCCTGCCAAAGGTCCGCCCGCAGCGGCCCTGGTACGGCTATTCGCTCGGGCAGTGGGACGCCGAGCTCGAGGAGGAGGCTCGACTCGCCCTCCTGGGGGAGCACTTCAAGACCGGAGAGAAGATGGCGAAGCGCCGCGTGAAGCTCTCCGACACCCGCGCCGCGCGAGCCGACGCCTATCTCGGCACCGACCCGGTCCCCGGCACGCCGGTCGACCGGCGAGCCGCGGAGCAGGGTCCGGGCGGGCCCGGGTACGACGACGAGGCCCCGCGCGAAGTCCCGAACGACGACGCAGTGTGATGCGCATGGCGGTCTCGTCGAAGGCGGGATGAAATGAGCGACGAGCGGTTCATCCGCGAGGAGCGAATCTGCCAGCCATGAGCACGTCTGCGCGGCGGAGCCGCGAGATTGAGCAGGATCGGTATGCCGCGGCGAAGCAGATTCTCTCGCGGATCGCGGCGATCGCCGAGCATCCTGGTTCACGGACGACGCGGCTGATCCAGGCCTCACGAGAGTTCAGCGTTTCGCTCCTCCACGACGCGCAGCAGGACCTCGCGATGGCCGCCGGCCGCTCGGCCGAGGGCCCCGACAAGTTCGCGGCACTGGGGATCCCGGTCGCGACGCAGCCTGAGTTCAAGGCTCCGGCCGTCGACGGCAGTCTCGCGATGCTCTGGTGCAGGGTCGTCGAGGAGCGCCCGACCGGCGATCACATCCTCTTCGTCGGCGAGATCCAGGGCGCCGTCACCAACGACCGGAAGTTCGACGCGCTCCTTCGATATCGGCGGCGCTACCTGCGCATGGGCCACTGGACCTCCGAGGAAGCTCCCGAGGGATACCCGACGTAGGCGTGCGGCGGATCGTCGTCGGGATCTCGGGTGCCTCCGGCGCGATCTACGGCATCCGCATGCTCGAGGCCCTGCAGAAGGCGAAGGACGTCGAGACCCACCTGATCGTCTCGACCGGCGCGAAGGCGACGATCGCGTATGAGACGCCGTGGCGGATGGAGAATGTTCTTGGCCTCGCCGACATCGTCCACGACGAGCGCGATCTCTCCGCGACCCTCGCGAGCGGCAGCTTTCAGACCCACGGCATGGTCGTCGCGCCGTGCTCGATCCGGACGATGTCGTCGATCGCCAACTCGTTGAACGACAACCTCATCGTGCGGGCGGCGGACGTCCACTTGAAGGAGCGCCGCACGCTCGTGCTCATGGTGCGCGAGACCCCGCTCCACGCGGGACACCTCCGCCTGATGCACGAGCTCGCGCTCACCGGTGCGGTCATCCTTCCGCCCGCTCCCGGCTTCTACCACCTGCCCAAGACGATCGAGGATCTCGTCGATCACAGCGTCGGCAAGGCGCTGGACCAGCTCGGGATCGAGCACGCGCTCTTCCGAAGGTGGAACGGAGTCGCCAAGACGGAGTGAGCGTCCGGAGCCCGTCCGGCCTCGCCCTCCAGGTCGCCGCGGCGAGCCGGGCGCTCGCGGTCGCCGGCCTCTTCGACATGCACGGCCACCTGAGCGTCCGCGAGGGCGACATCGCGTATGTGAACGCGCACAGCGCGAGCCGGATCGCGATCCGACCCGACGAGGTCGCGAGTGTGCGCATCGGGGACGGGGCCACGGTCGGCGGGACCCCACCGAGCGAGCTGCCCATTCATCTTGAGATCTACCGGGCGCGCGCCGACGTCGGCGCGGTCGTCCACTTCCATGCGCTCTACGCGACCGCGCTGGCGGTCGCAGGGAAGCCCTTCGTCGCCGCCTTCAACGCGGGCGCCCCGTTCGGTCGCGAGGTCCCCGTCTTCGACGATCCGCGGCTCGTACGCGACGACGCGATGGGCCGGAGGGTCGCCGCCGTCGTGGGGAGCGGGCGCGCGGCGGTCCTGCGTGGGCACGGCGCGGTGATCGCCGCGGCGGGCATCGTTGACGCGGTCGCCCTGGCCCTCGAGCTCGAGGAGAGCGCTCGGCGGCTCTGGCTCAGCTACGCGATCGGCGGGCCCCGACGCTTCAGCGCGGACGAGCTCGCGAGCGTTGCCGCCGGGATCGGTGAGCCGCGCGTCACGCGCAAGATCTGGATCGACGCGCTCGAACGTGCCCGCCTCGCGGGGGCCCTGGCCGGACTCGACATTGAGTCGCTGATCTGAACCCGAACGGTCCCGGCGGCCCGCCCGCGCTACGGCCTCCTCGCGCTCTGTCAAGGCAGGCCGACCCTCGCCATGGCGGGCCTCGACCCGCGCGCGTCGGCTCGTGATACTCCCCGGCGTGCCGGTCGATCAGGACGAGCGCGAGATCGAGGAGAGCCGGGAGAGCTACCGCGAGTGGCTCGCCGGCCCCGAGTCGTTCCTTGCGGCCGTCGCGCGTCATGAGCTCCCGATCGGCGAGACCCTGCGGTTCGGCGCGAACGCCGACGTCGACCTCCCCGACGCGGGCGCGCGCCTCGAGATCGCCGCGAGCGAGGATGGCTTCCGGGTCGATGGCTTTAAACGCGGCCCGGGGATCGTCCGGCTCGGCCGCTACCGCCTCCGGCTCTCGCACCAGAACGCGCCCGCCGTCGTGATCCTCGATCCGGAGGCGCCTCGACCGACGCTCGCGCCACGGTGGTACCCGTACGACGCGCGCTTTCGGCTGACGCTCTCGCTGGAGCCGGACGCGCTGCGGATCGCGCTCGGATCGACGCGCGAGCACGATCGGTCGGCCGAGCGGGTGGGCTGGTTCGCGTTCACCCTGGAGGGCAACGCCTGCCGGCTCGCGGCCACGCGCCTCATCGAGCCGGGCGTGCCGAAGGACTCGCTCCAGCTCTTCTTCCGGGACCGCACCAGCGGCGAAACCACGTACGGCCTCGGCCGCTATCTCGATCTCGAGGACTCCGGAGATGGCCGCTACGTCGTCGACTTCAACCGCGCATACAACCCGGCATGCGCGTTTTCGCCCTACTACAACTGCCCGGTCCCTCCGGAAGAGAACCGCCTTCCGGTCATGATCACCGCGGGAGAGATGACACCCCGGTAGGGCTGGCATGGTCCCTGCGGCCGCTTTCCGGCAGGAGGTCACGAAATGGATACACGCACCCAGGAGGTCCACGTCCCGAGCGAGCACGTGGCTGTTGTCGCGATCTTCGCGGACCGCGAGGCGGCGGAAGCCGCGATCGATGCCCTCCTCGACCAGCGCTTCACCGACGATCAGATCTCGCTCGTCGCGCGCGGCGCCGGCACCGACGAGTCCGGAAAGTTCGTGCCGGGCGGGCTCATGGTGACGGTGAATGCGACGGGCCGCGAGCACGACGCCGAGCGGATCCTCACCAGCCACGAGGCCAGCGAGGTGACGACGAACCGCGTCGGCGCGACGGGAAGGGTCGGCGAGGAGACCTAGCGGGCGGCCGCCGGCCGCAACGAGACCGCGCTGTCGATCCAGCGGGTGATGGCGTCGGCCACATCGCGTTCGTGCCCCGAATAGAGATGGTTGGCGCCGGCGATCATCGCGCCGGTGAAGCGGTCCGGGATGACCTGCCTGAGACGCTCGAGGTCGCTCTCACCACCTACCGCGGCCTCGTCGGTGCCATACATCGCAAGGACCGGGCAGCTCGTCGTCACGAGAAGGCCGGAGGGATCGCCAACGAGGGAGCGCGAAAGGATTGTCGCCGCGCTGAGCCGCCCGAACGTGAGTCCCGCGGTTCCGAGATCGACGAGCTCCTGTGGCCGACCGGCGTTCACGGCTTCACGGGCCCTCGCCAAGAGATCCTCGCCGGGCCGGGCGGCGAAGCCTCGGAGCGGCGGAGAGGCGAGGATCAGCCCGACGAGCTCGCGGTCGGGTCGGGCGCTCGTGTAGAGGAGCGCCTTCACGGCGCCGAGACTGTGCCCGAGCAGCACGATGCGCCTCGCGCCGGATGCGAGCGCGAGATCGATCCAGGCGTCGAGATCCTCGGCGGCGTCCTCGAGTCGTTCGAACCAGGCGCCGCCGAGGCGCACACCATCGCGGGTCGGCAACGGAGTCGCGAGGCCCGACCCACGATTGTTGCCGGCGATGACCGTGTATCCAGCCGCACCGAGTTCGCGCCCGACCCGCACGTGCCCCTGCCGGAACACGGAGCTTCGGACCCCATGCATGTAGACGATCGCGAGATCGCTCGGCGGCGGCCCATGCCGGACGCCCTCGAGCAGCAGTCCGTCGGAGGTGTACGCGTGGAGCAGCTCTTCCGTCACCGAGTCCGGCAACGCTACTCCGCCGGACCGCGGGCCCCCGCGCATCGCGTCGATCACCGCCTGCGCGAGGATCCAACCCCACTTCTTGCGTGTCTCGCGCTTGGTCTCGGCGTCGGGGCCGATCGCGATCGAAGACGAGCGGCTCGACGCCGCAGACGACCGCTCGCGGAGGTCTCCGCATTCTCCGCCGCGTCGGTGGTCAAATGGTCTTACCATTCTTGCGGAGCAACGGTTCGTGGGAGGTGTGGCCATGCGTCGAGCGCTCGGTGCCGGTCTCGCTCTGGTCGTGCTGGCCGCCGCCTGTGGGGGCACCGGCCAGGTCTCGACGCCGAGCGCGTCCGCGGGTGGCACGCTCGCGCCGCCGCCGGCCGTCCACCTCGAGGTCAGCTACAGCAACGTCATCGGGGACGAGCTGCCGCTCTGGGCCACGAAGGAGGGCGGCTTCTTCGACAAGAACGGTCTTGACGTGAACCTCTCCAACATCGCGAGCGCGCAGGGCGTGCCGGCGGTGATCGCCGGGCAGGTCACCTTCGCCCAGGTCGGCGGGTCCGAGGTCCTCTCAGCGAACGCGGGAGGCGCCGATCTCGTCGTCGTCGCGCAGCTCGCCGGCGTGTATCCCTTCGTGCTCGAGGTCGCGGCCGACATCAAGACCGTCGCCGACCTGAAGGGCAAGAAGATCGGGGTGTCGACCGTGGGCTCGTCCTCCGACATCGCGACGCGGGTGGCGCTCAAGAAGATGGGGCTCGATCCTGAGAAGGACGTGAGCATCCTGGCGGTCGGCTCCGCGGCGAACCGCGTCGCGGCGCTCTTCGCCGGATCCATCCAGGGTGGCGTCTCCCAGCCGCCGGACTCGCTCGACCTCGAGGCGAAGGGTTTCCATGTCCTCTACGACCTCGCCTCGCAGAAGCTGCCGTCGGCGAACACGTCGGTGGCCGTTCGGCGCTCGTACATCGCGC
This sequence comes from Chloroflexota bacterium, assembly GCA_005889275.1. GTDB lineage: Bacteria > Chloroflexota > Limnocylindria > P2-11E > P2-11E > 3-1-20CM-2-70-9. Next base: position 44,786 of record VBFI01000043.1, read on the forward strand.
AGAACAAGGACGTCGTCCAGCGCTACGTCGACTCGATCGTCCTCGGGATCAAGAAGCTGAAGTCCGACAAGGCCTTCGGGATCTCGGTCCTGAAGAAGTACTTCAACTCGACCGACGATGCGAAGATGGGCGTGACCTACGACTTCTACGCGCTGAGCGTCGCGCCGGTACAGCCGTTCGCGAAGCTCGAGATGTACACCGATTCGCAGGTCACGCTCGGCGCGACGAACGCTGCCGTGAAGAGCTACGACTTGAGCAAGATGCTCGACTCGACCTTCGTTCAGAGTTCGATCGACCGCAACCTCGACAAGAACTGATCAGGGAGCAGCTGATGGCAACGGCGCAAGCGGACGTCCGGCGGAAGGCGGCAAAGACCCCGCTCCGCGATCCGAGGGAGGCGCCTCGAGCGCCGCAGGAGGCCCTTCGCTCGCTCCCGAAGACGATCGAGTGGCTGCGCCGTGAGGGCCTGCTCATGGAGACGGACACCCCGGTATCGGGAGACCTCGAGCTCACCGGCATCCAGAAGCACTTCGATGGGAGCTATCCCATCCTCTTCAACAATGTGAAGGGCTACCCGAACGTGCGGGCGATCACGAACTTCTTCGCGAACATGGACATCGTCGATCGCCTCTTCGGATGGCAGGACCGCACCGCCCGCACACGCGAGCTCGCGCACGCGCTCACGCACCCGATCCCGAGCGAGGTCGTCTCGCAGGAGGAGGCGCCCTGTCAGCAGGAGGTCATCACCGACGACCTCGACGTGAACAAGTACATCCTGCCGATCCGGCATACCCACCTCGAGTCGGAGATCACGATCGGCTCCGGCAACAGCGTCGTCGTCGGCGACAAGTTCTGGGGCGGCAGCCACATCGGCTACAACCGCATGAACTTCCGCTGGGGCAACATCGGCACCTTCCAGATCTCGCCCGGCTCGCACATGTGGCAGGTCATGACGAAGTACTACAAGGACGAGCCGGTCCCGCTCACGGTTTGCTTTGGACTCCCCGCGGCGGCGACGCTGCTCGCGGGCGGCGGCTTCGACTATGTCGTGCTCCCGCGCGGCGGCGACGAGCTCGGCGCGGCCGGCGCGGTGCAGGGGTTCCCGATGCGCCTCGTGAAGGCTCGCACCGTCGACGCGTACGCGGTCGCCGACTGCGAGTACGTGCTCGAGGGCTACCTCCATCCCCGCGACAAGCGGTATGAGACGAAAGAGGCCGAGGAGCACGACACCCAGGGGCGCTACCACTTCCACCCGGAATGGGCCGGCTACATGGGCAAGGCGTACAAGGCGCCGACCTTCCACGTCAGCGCGATCACGATGCGCCGGCGCTCGGATCGCCCGTTCATCTACCCGATGGGCGTGCACATGTACGACTGCAACAACATCGACACGACCGTGCGCGAGGCGGCATTCTTCGAGTTGTGTGAAAGGATTCAGCCGGGGCTGATCCAGGACGTCAACATCCCGTTCCCGATGACCGACTGGGCCGGCGCGATCCTGCAGGTGCGCAAGCGCCTCAAGACCGACGACGGCTTCACGAGAAACTTCCTCGCCGCGGCGATGGCCTGCAGCTCGGGCATGCGCCTCTGCATCGCGGTCGACAGCGACGTCGACATCTACTCGATGGACGACATCATCTGGGCGCTCACGACGCGGGTGAACCCGCGCGACGACATCCTGAATCCGGTGCCAGGGGGCGCGGGACAGACGTTCATCCCGTCGGAACGGCTCACCGCGGGTGGCGCGCAGTGGACCGCGATGAACACGCGGTTCGAAGGCGGCATGGCGATCGACGCGACCGTTCCGTACGGGTTCGAGAACGACTTCATGCGGCCGGTCTATCCGATCGACCGGGTGGACCCCTCAGGTTGGTTCGACGAGGACCAGATCACGAAGGGCAAGGCGGCCATGAAGACGTCGTCGTGGGCGGAGGTCCTCGCGCGCACCGGCCGCTAACCGCGCGGTAGTGCTCGACGGGATTCGCGTCCTCGACCTCGGCGACGATTCCGGCGCGCACTGCGCGCGGATCCTCGCCGAGCTTGGGGCCGAGGTCAGGCGATCGCGCGACCCCACACGTGCCGCCTCGGCCGACGTCGTCGTCCAGACCGAGGATCGTCTCCACTACGACAGGCTCGCGACGGCGAACCCGCGCACGATCCTCGTCACCATCACGCCCTACGGCACGACGGGACCGCTCGCCGGCGTGCCCGCGTCGGATCTCGAGGTCACCGCGGCGAGCGGGTGCCTCTGGCTCGCGGGGGAGCCCGGCCGCACTCCCGTTCGGACCACCCTTCCGCAGTCGCCGTACTGGACCGGCATGTACGCGGCTCTCGGCGCGCTCGCCGCCCTGGCGGCGCGCGAGCGGAGCGGACGGGGGCAGCACGTCGACGTCTCGGCCCAGGCCGCCATGGCGACCGTGCACCCACCGGCCATCGTGTTCTGGGAGACCTTGCGCGAGGAGCATCGCCGCCTCGGCCCCTATCTCATCGGACGGAGTGTCGTCGGCGCCAAGTTCCGCAACATCTGGCCCTGCGCTGACGGGTATCTCGCGTTCGCGATCCAGGGCGGTCCGATCGGCCGCCACACCGGTCGGATGCTCGCCGATTGGATGCGCGAGAAAGACGCCGTCGATCCGGTCATCGGCGCGATCGATTGGGAGCGATTCGACAATCGAACGCTCACGCAGGACGAGGTCGACCGCCTCGAGTCGGCCGTCGGAGCGTTTCTCGCCACGCTCACGAAGCGCGAGTTCTTCGCGGGGGTGATCGCGCGGAACATGCTCGGGTATCCGGTCGCCGACGTCCGCGACATCTTCGCCGACGAGCAGCTCGGCTCTCGCCGGTTCTGGCAGGAGGTCGTGCACGAGGGCCGCACCCTTCGCGTGCCGGGCGGGTTCGCCCTCTTCGACGGCGAGCGGCCACGCACGGCTCACCTGAAGCCAGACGCGGTGGCCGGCGAGGACTGGAGCGACGCGACGCGACCAAAGAGCGCGGAGCTCTTGGCGGAGGAAAGCCCCAACCGAGCGGTGTCGTCAGCCTTGAGCGGCCTCCGAGTCATCGAGTTCGGGTGGGCGGCGGCGGGACCGCTCGTCGGAAAATACCTGGCGAATCTCGGCGCCGAAGTGATCCACGTCGAAAGCGGCACCGTGCTCGATCCGTTTCGATCGACCTACCCGCCGTTCAAGGGCGAGCCCGCCCCCAACACGGCCGCGATGTTCGCGTTCTACGACGACGGCAAGAAGGGCGTCACCCTCAACCTGAAGCATCCCCGTGCGGCCGAGCTCGCGCTTCGGCTCATCGCCAAGGCGGACGTGGTGATCGAAAGCTTTCCCGCGGGGACGCTCGCCCGGCGCGGCCTCACGGTCGACGCGATGCGCGCGGCAAAGCGGGACCTCGTCATCCTCTCGAGCTGCAACCAGGGACAGACCGGCCCGCACGCGCAGCATCCCGGGTACGGCAGCCAGCTCACCGCGCTCGCGGGCTTCAACGAGCTGCTCGGCGAGCGCGGTCGGACCCCGGTCATCCTGTACGGGCCGTACATCGACTACATCGCCGTCGGCTACGGCGTCATCGCCATCCTCGCGGCCCTCCAGCGGCGGCGCCGCGACGGCGACGGCTGCGTCATCGACCTCTCCCAGTACGAGGCCGGGTTGCAGTTCATGGCGCCGGCCCTCCTCGAGCACGCGCGCGATGGGTCCGTCCCCACACGGGACGGCAACCGGGACGCCGTCGCGCGTCCGCACGGCGTCTACCGGTGCGCGGGCGACGACCGCTGGGTCGCGCTCAGCATCTGGGACGAGGATGAGTTCGCGCGTCTCCGGTCGCTCGCGGGACACTTCGAATGGTCGCGCGCCGATCCCGACCTCGACGCCTGCATCGAGCAATGGACCGGCGTGCGGTCGCGCGAGGAGATCGTCGAGGCGCTTCGCGAGGAACGTCTGCGGGTCGCGCCCGTGGTCACCATCTCCGAGCTCGCCGCCGATCCCCAGCTCGCGGCGCGCAGGTTCTGGCGCCGCACGAGCCATCCCGTGCTCGGCGCACTGACCGTCATGGCGCCGCCGTTCATCCTTTCGCGAACCCCGGCCGTCCTGGAGCGCGCGGGGCCGACGCTCGGGGAACACAACGGCGAGGTGTGGCAGGGGCTTCTCGGCCTCGGCGACACCGAGTACCGTGCCCTCGCGTCGGAGGGGGTGTTCGACTGAGCGAAGCGGAGGACATCGCGCGGCGGAAGGGGGAGCACCTGAAGCTCGCCGCCGAGGCGGACGTCGAGACGAGGACCCCGGCGGGATGGGACGACGTGCAGATCGTCCACGACGCGCTGCCGGATCTTGACGCGACGGACGTCGACCTCGGTACCAGCTTCCTCGGGCGGAAGCTCGCGTTGCCGCTCGTCATCTCGGGCATGACCGGTGGGCACGGGCGCGCGCTCGCCGTGAACGAGCTCCTCGCGCGGGTCGCCGAGAAGCACGGCATCGCGATGGGCGTCGGGAGCCAGCGCGCGGCGATCCGGGACCCGCTGCTCGCGCCGACCTACTCGGTCGTCCGAGAGGCGGCACCACACGCCTTCGTGATCGCGAACGTCGGGATCTCGCAGCTCGTGAAGCAGGACCGCGAGGCGGCACTCGGAGCGCGCGACATCGCCCAGATCGTCTCCATGGTCCGCGCCGACGCGCTCGCGGTACACCTCAACTACCTCGAAGAGTCGGTGCAGCCCGAGGGGCAGACGCGGGCGCGGGGCGCGCTTGCCGCGATCGCGGCGCTCGCGCGCCGATCGCGCGTGCCGATCATCGCGAAGGAGACCGGGGCCGGGATCACGCGCGAGGTGGCCCTGCGCCTGCGGCGTGCGGGTGTGAAAGCGATCGACGTCGGCGGGGTCGGCGGGACCTCGTTCGCCGCGATCGAAGCGCTGCGGGCCGCGGCGCAGTCCGAGACCGCGCGCATGACTCTCGGCAACCGGTTCCGCGACTGGGGTGTGCCGACGGCGGTCGCCGTCGCCGGCGTCGCGACCGTCGGACTGCCGGTGATCGCGACCGGCGGTGTTCGGAGCGGCCTCGACGCGGCGAAGGCGCTCGCGCTCGGAGCGACGCTTGTCGGGGTCGGCCGGCCGCTGCTCCAGGCCGCGCTCCGCGGCGAGGAGGCGGTCGACCAATGGATCGCCGAGTTCGAGCTCGAGCTCCGGACGGCGGTATTTCTGTCAGGAGCCCGGCGCGTGGGAGAGCTTCGCCGCGCCGCGATCGTGATCACCGGAGCGTCGAAGCAATGGATCGACCAGCTCGGCTATCGGCGAGTCGGCGTTCGCGCTTCCCCGACCCGCCGCTGAATCGTCCCCCGGTCGTTCGTCCCCCGGTCCAGTGACCGTTAGGTGAGGCTGATGGTGCAACCTAATCCCGATCTTGCGGAGACGTGCTGTCTACACGACGCTGCTGGCGATCGGGCTCATGGTCCTGCCCTCCCACGCGGCCAGCGCGGATGACGATCGCCCGACCCCGACGCCGAAGCCCACCCCGACGCCCGGTCCCGGGCTGACCACCGCGCAGACACCCGCGCCGATCCCCACGCCGGCACCGCGCTCCTCCGCGACGGCGGCCCCCACGCCGACGGCCACGGCGTCGCCCTCGCCGACCGGCGATCCGGCGAGCTCCGATCCGGCGGAGGCACGCGCACGCGACGCGGCGCTCCTCGCGAACGCGCGGACGCTCGCTCAGGTCATCGACGCGCAGGCCCGTGTGGCACAGGACGAGCTCGTCGCGCTCGGCCACGAGGTGACCCAGGTGTCCTCGGACCTCGACGGGGTGAACGCGGACATCGCCGATCTCGCGGCGCGCTCAGCCGAGCGCCGCGCCCTGCAGGATCGGCTCGCGCGTGATGCCTTCCGGCTGAACGCACGCTCGCCGAGCCCGGCGCCTGCCGCGATCAGCCAGGCGCAGAGCGAGGCCCTGGACGATCTGCGCGCGCTCGAGGCGGGGCTGGGCTCCGCGCAGGCGCGACTCGAGGATCGGGCGACGACGCTCGCCCGGCTCACCGAGTCGGTCGGTGCGAAGCAGGGACAGCTGGCGCGTCTTCGCGATCGCGCGCGCGTGCTCGCCGCCGCAGCGGCGAACGGCGACGGCGACGCACGCGCCGCGCAGGTCGCCGTGCTCCGCGCGCTCGCTCAGGACGCCGCGGCCGCGCAGACGTCCCTCGCGCAGCTCGTCGCGTCGGCGATGACGAGCGACGGCTTGTCGACGACGTCGTGGTCCTTGCCGATGCGCGGGCCGATCACCCAGCCGTTCGGTCCGAGCGCGCTCGAGCTCGAGCCGGCCCGGATCTATCGGGGAACCTTCTACGAGCACTTCCACGACGCGATCGACATCGCGGCGTCGCTGGGCACGCCGGTCATGGCTGCCGCGGATGGCCAGGTCACGTTCGTCGGTCACCTGCCTGACGGCGCGATGATCGTCCTCGTCGCGCATGCCGGCGGCTTCGTGACGGAGTACGCGCACCTTGACGACACCTTCGTCCTGCCGCCCGTCCGCGCGGGGCAGAACGTGAAGGCCGGCCAGGTCATCGGATTCGTCGGGCTTACCGGCATCACCACCGGCCCGCACGTGCACTTCGCGGTGCTGCGAAGTGGCGAGCCGGTGGACCCACTGTCGCTCATCGGCCGGTAGCGGCCGGTCGGCTCAGCTCGAGCACGCCGAGCGCGAGCGCCGCGGCCGATGAGAGCTGCGCGATCTCGCCCGCACGCAGCCGCCCGGCGATCTCGGCGAGGGGCACGAGCAGGATCTCCATCTCCTCGAGGTCACCCGACGCGGGCTCGGCGACGCGTCGTGCGCCGCGACCCAGGAACACGTGCTCCGTGGCCACACCGTAGTTGCCATCGACCACGAATCGTCCGAGCGCGGACCATTCGCCCGCTTCGTATCCGGTCTCCTCGCGCAGCTCGCGCCTCGCCGCGGCGAGCTGGTCCTCGCCGCCCTCGACGTAGCCCGCGGGCACGGCGAGCGAGATCGTGCGCGGTCCGTGCTTGTACGAGCGGATCAGGACAAACTCGTCCTGTTCGGTCACCGCGACGATCGCGACGAAGTCGCGCGTTCGTACCGACAGGAACCCGTCGATCTCCCGCCCGTCCGGAAGGGCGACGCGCTCCTCGGCGACCTCCATCCACGGCGGCCGTGACAGAAGCGTCCGGCGAGCAAGCGTGCGCCACGGTCGCATCAGCGAAGGGCGTACTTCTCGAGTTTCTTTCGGTCGAGTGACAGCCCGAGCCCGGGCCGTTCGGGAAGCGCGAGCTCGCCGTTTACCGGTTGTGGAAGGGGCGTCGTGAAGATCTCGGCGAGCGGGTTGGCGATCCACATCCACTCCAGGCGCGCCAGCGACGGGGTGGCGGCCGCGAGATGTAACGACGCGAGCTGCGCGACGCCACACGAAAAGCCGGTGTGCGGCGCGACCTTCACGTTATGGGTTTGAGCGAGGGCGCCGAGGCGCATCGCGGCGGTGAAGCCACCGATGCGCGCGATCTCCGGCTGGACGTAATCGAGGGCCCGTCGCTTGAGGAGCTCGCGGAAACCGAAGAGCCCGAACTCGGATTCGCCCGCGGCCACGGGGATGGGCTGCGAGCGCCGGACGAGCTCGTAGCCGTCGATGTCGTCGGGAAAGACCGGCTCCTCGATGAACCAAAGGTCGAACTTCGCGACTCGGTGACACACGCGCACCGCGGTCGCCGCGTCGTAGGCGGAGTTCACGTCCGCGCCCATCGCGATCTCCGGGCCGATCGCCTCCCGGATCACGCGACAGACCTCGACGTCGGCGTTCGGTCCGCCCCACTCGGCCGATCTCCCGAGCTGGATCTTGATCGCGTGATGCCCGCGCGCGACGGCGGCCCTCGCTTCCTCCGCCATCGCGCGTGGCTCGGCCGTGTACACCTTCGAGCCGTACACCGGGACGCGCTCGCGCGCCGCGCCGCCGAGCGCTCTGTAGAGCGGAACGCGCTGCGCCTGCGCGACGATGTCCCAGAGGGCCTGGTCGATGCCGCTCATGCCCTCCTGGACGAAGCCGCGGTAATGGCCCCAGGGACGGAGCGTCGCGAACATCGCGTCGTGGAGACCTTGGACGTCGCGCGCGTCCTTGCCCTCGACCACCGGCCAGAGGAGGTCGCGCACCACGGTCTCGACGACCCGGGGCGCGCGCCGCGCGATGCACTCGCCGACGCCGGTGATGCCGTCGTCCGTCGTGATCTCGACGAGGGTCGCGGTGAAGGTGTCGTACGCGCCTGCGCCGAAATGGATCGTCTTCTCGGCCTTGGCCGAGAGCGCCCAGGTATCGAGCTTGACGATCTTCAGGCTTGCTTACCCCCTCAGAGGGCGACAGGCTAGCCGAGTTGGCCCACCATGTCCGCGATATGACCGCGGATCAGCGGGCGCGCTCCTCGTACGAGCGCCGCGTCCGAGTGGCGTCGGAGATCGCGAGCTGGGGTATCGGAGCGGCCCTCCTCGGGACGGCGGCGCTGCCCACGACCGATCCGGCGTCGCGGATCGGCCTGCTCGCGAGCTCGGCGCTCCTCTTTCTCTTCGCGACCCTCTGGTTCCACGTGTTCCCGGACAACTGGCTGGGACACAGCCGGTTCGCGGTCGGCACCGCCACGACGCAGATCATCGCGGCGATCCTCCTCGTCCTGACCGGCGGCATCGACTCCCGGTACTTCCCGTTCTACGTGCTGCCGGTCCTCGCGACGGTCTTCGGGATGCGGATCTCGGGAACGCTCTTCACCGGCACGATCGCCGTCGTCGGCTTCATCGCGACGATGGCCGGGGAGATCTTCCTCGCTCGCGAGCCGGCGATGCTCGACCTCGGCGTCATCCGCTTCTTCGCGCTCGTCTCCGTCATCGCGATCGCCGCGCTCATCTCGCGTACGACTCAGGAGACGCGCTCGCTGCTGCGGCAGCGGACCGACGAGCTCGCGGAACAGAACGTCGAGCTGGAGGTCGCTCGCAACACCGCGCTCGCGCTCGCGCGCGTGCGCGAGCTTCACGAGCTCGTCCGGGTGGTCTACGAGGCGGCGAAGAACTCGCTCGCCATCGACCGTCTCTATCTCTTCGCGTCGCAGCCCGACTTCACCGACGGCTACACGATCGGGCCGACCGGGACGATGGAAGAATTCCACGCCGATCCGGCCCTCCCCGAGGACGCGCCCCGCCGGCGCGCGGTCCGCGAAAAGCGGACCGTCGCGGTGAACGACGCCCGTGACGAAGGCGGAGGCGTCCGCGTCCCCACGCACCATCATTTCGCGGCAGGCCTGTTCGTTCCGCTCATCCAACGGAGCGAGGTGATCGGATTGATGGCCGTCTCGAGCCACGAGGCGCGTCAGTGGACGGCCCACGAGATCCGCCTCGCCGAGGTCATCGGCGACGCCTCCGCGGCGGCGGTCGCGTCATTTCTCGCGCTCGAGGAAGTCCGCGCGCAGAGCGAGCGGCTCGAGCGGCGGATGAAAGTCCTCGAGAGCATGGACAACCTCGTGGACTCGCTCGGCCTCGCGACCGATGAGCCATCGCTCGCGCAGACCGCCGCCCGGAGCATCCAGCAGGGCTTCCACCTGCCGGCGGCGACCGTCCTGTTCACCGACCCGTCCGTCGCGATCCTCGAGCCGGTCGGAACGGCGGGCAAGGCCACGGCCCATCCGGTGGTGAACGGACCCACGAGCTGCCCGGCGATCCGGAGCGGGCGCTTCTTCGAGGTGAAATCGGCGGAGGACCCGGTGGTGTGCCCGTTCATGCCGTTCCGTTCGCACTACTCCTGCCTGCCGCTCGTGGCCGGCGGCGATTCTGTCGGCGCGCTCTTTCTGGAGCCCGACGAGGAATCGCTCCTCGACATCGCGGTCCTGCGCGCGGCCGCCGACCGCGTGGCTCTCAGCCTCGCCACGCGGCGCGTGCTCGAGACCGCGCAGCGCCAGGCGACGACGGACGGTCTCACCGGGCTCCACAATCGGCACTTCCTCGCCGAGCAGATCCGGCTGATGCACTCGCTCGCGGCGCGCCATGGCCAGCCGTACAGCGTCGTCGCGATCGACGTCGACGGCCTGAAGAGGGTGAACGACACCTACGGCCACGAGCAGGGGGATCTCGCCCTCCGCGGCCTGGCGAACACGCTTCGCCGCACGGTGCGCTCCTCCGACGTCGGGGTCCGCACGGGCGGCGACGAGTTCCTCGTGCTCATGCCGCAATCGACCCTGGACGAAGCCCGGATCGCCGCCGAGCGGGTCCGCGAGGCGGTCGATGTGCAGGGCCGCGCGGACCCGCGGATCGCGATCACCGTCAGCGCGGGCGTCGCCAGCTGGCGGCCCGGCCGGAGCGCCGAGCAGGTCCTCGAGGCCGCCGACCTGATGCTGTACGCGGCCAAGCGAGCCGGGAAAGACCGGGTCATGGCCGAGGTTTCCCTCGCGGCGGCTGGAGGCGACCCGGCCGCGACTTGACGGCTCTCGGGGCCTCTCGTAGAGTCTTAGCAGTCAAGCCTGGCGAGTGCTAATCCAGTTCTGACGCCCTGCGGCGGGCACGCCGCGCCCGAAATCAACCAAGGAGGGGAGAACCCAGTGGCAGTCGCAACCGCACCCCAGCCCAAAGGGAAGCTCAAGCTCAGGCCGCTTGGCTCCCGCGTCGTGATCAAGGCCCTCGAGCGCGAGGAAGTCACGAAGAGCGGGATCGTCCTGCCGGACACCGCGAAGGAGAAGCCCCAGGAGGGCAAGATCCTGGCGGTCGGTCCCGGCGACCGGCACCCGGACACCGGCGAGCGCATCCCGGTGGAGCTCAAGGAGGGCGATCGCGTCCTCTTCCAGAAGTACGCGGGCACCGAATTCAAGCTCGACGACGAGGACCTTCTCATCTTGAGTGAGAAAGACGTCCTCGCGATCGTGCAGAACTAGCGGGAGAACCAGATGGCAAAACAGCTCGTCTTCACTGACGACGCACGCAAGAAGCTCAAGGCTGGCATCGACACGATGGCCAACGCCGTCAAGACAACGCTCGGGCCCAAGGGCCGAAACGTCGCCGTCGACAAGAAGTTCGGCTCCCCGACCGTCACGCACGACGGCGTCACCGTCGCGCGCGAGGTCGAGCTCGAGGACCCCTTTGAGAACATGGGCGCGCAGCTTCTCAAGGAAGCGGCCACCAAGACGAACCACATCGCCGGCGACGGCACGACCACCTCGGTCGTCCTCGCGCAGGCGATCGTCCACGAGGGCCTGCGGAACATCGCGGCAGGCGCCAACCCGATGCTCCTGAAGCGGGGCCTCGAAAAGGGCGTCGCGGCGGTCGTCGAGGAGATCAAGAAGCAGGCGACGCCGGTGAAGGGCAAGGAAGAGATCGCCCAGATCGCGACCATCTCCGCGGCCGACAAGCAGATCGGCGAGCTCATCGCCGAAGTCATGGAGAAGGTCGGACGCGAAGGCGTCATCACCGTCGAGGAGTCCAAGGGGCTGCAGTTCGAGACCGAGTTCGTCGAAGGAATGCAGATCGACCGCGGGTACATCTCGGCGTACTTCGTCACCAACGCCGACCGCATGGAAGCGGTCATCGAGGATCCCTACATCCTCATCACCGACAAGAAGATCTCGGCGATCACGGACATCCTCCCTGTGCTCGAGAAGCTCGTGCAGGTTTCGAAGAACCTCGTGATCGTCGCCGAGGACATCGACGGCGAGGCGCTCGCGACGCTCGTCGTGAACAAGCTCCGCGGCACGCTGAACGTGCTCGGGGTGAAGGCACCCGGGTTCGGCGACCGCCGCAAGGCCATGCACGAGGACATCGCGATCCTCACCGGCGGACAGGTCATCACCGAAGAGGCCGGCAAGAAGATCGACGCGACCACGGTCCAGGACCTCGGCCGCGCTCGCCGCGTGACGGCGAACAAGGACGAGACCACGTTCGTCGAGGGCCACGGCTCTCAGGACAAGATCATGGCGCGCGTGAAGCAGATCAAGGCGCAGATCGAGGAGACCACCAGCGACTTCGACAAGGAGAAGCTCCAGGAGCGTCTCGCGAAGCTCGCCGGCGGCGTCGCCGTCATCAAGGTCGGCGCGGCCACCGAGGTGGAGCTCAAGGAGAAGAAGCACCGCGTCGAGGACGCGCTCTCGGCGGCCCGCGCGGGCGTCGAGGAGGGCATGGTCCCCGGTGGTGAGATCACGCTCATCAACGCGATCAAGGCGCTCGACACCGTGAAGGCCGAAGGCGACGAGAAGACCGGCGTGAACATCCTCCGCCGGGCGCTCGAGGAGCCCTTCCTCCAGCTCGTGCGCAACGCCGGCCAGGACGGATCCGTGGTCCTCGCGGACGTCCGCCGCAAGCAGATCGACACGAAGTCCCCGAGCTGGGGCTACGAGGTCATCAGCGGCCAGATCGTCGACCTGCCCAAGGCCGGGATCATCGACCCGGTCAAGGTCGTCCGATCGGCGGTCGAGAACGGCGCGTCCATCGCGGCGATGATCCTCACGACCGAGGCGCTCATCACCGACCTTCCCGAGAAGGAGAAGGCTCCCGCGATGCCTCCGGGCGGCGGGATGGACTACTAGCCGCTCAGCTCACGTCGAAGCCGCGTCGAGGCCCGCTCTCCGGAGCGGGCCTCTCTTTTTACGGGACGGCCGGAGTCGGCGCCGTCGCGATGCGGGACTCCATGACCACCTGACCCGAGCGCGCACCCCACGACGAGTCCTCGAGCGTCACCGCGCAGCGGTCGAAGCCGGAGACCTCCATGGTGATCGGCACCGCTTGAAGGTCGCGACCATTCGGATGAAAGGAAGCGGCGCGCGCCCAGGTGCTGTCCGGGCTGACCAGCCACACGGTGAGCACCTTTCCCGACGCGACCGGCGGCAGGTCGTGGAAGAGCACGAACGGCGCATATCCGTCGGCACGCGGGTCGACGAGAGTGCCACCCGCGCCGGCGAACGCGTCCTTTCCGGCCATGTACCACCAGCGGCCTCCCTGCCGGAGGCCCTCGAGCGTCGCGTAGAGGTCGTTGCGCTCGCTCGCGGCCGTGTCCAGGCGGCGGTACGCGTCGAGATCGACCGCACCCAGCACGACGACCGCGGCCACCAGCGCAGCGAGGCCGACACGCGAGAGACGGACTCGGCCGAGCGACCAGGGCACCGGCGATGGTCGGCGCCCGACGACGGCCCCGGCCCTCGCGGCCGCGAGCAACCGGTCGCGCAGCGCGGCGCTGGGCTCACGCGACGGAACCGCATCGGGAAGCGTGCTCACGACCTCGGCGAGAGCCGCGGCCTCGGCGCGACACGGGGAGCATTCGGCGATGTGCGCCGCAACCCGCTCGGCATCGGTCTCGGTGAGCGCGCCGAGCGCGTAGGCGTCGAGATCGTCGATGACGTGCTCGTTCACCGCGTCCGCTCCAGGACCCGCCGCATCTTCTGAAGCCCGATGCGCATCCGGCCCTTCACGGTCCCGAGCGGCACGCCCATGAGCTCCGAAAGCTCGACGTGCGTGTAGCCGCCGAAGTACGCCAGCTCGATCGTCCGTCGCTGCGCCGGGGGCAGGCCCTCGAGGGCGTCGCGAACGGTCTTGTGCTCGACGTTGCGCTCGGCGGAGACGGCCGTGTCCTCATCGCCGGGCTGCAGCTCGGCCGCCTCGAGCGGGGCCGGTCGAAAGGTGGTCTTGCGGCGGAGGATGTCGACCGCACGGTGATGGACGATCGAGAGGAGCCAAGCCCGGGGGTTGCCACGTTCGCGGCGGTATCCGGTCGCGCCGCGCCAGGCCGAGAGGAACGCGTCCTGGACCACGTCCTCGGCCGACTCGCTCTCGCCGAGGATGCGGTACGCGAGGGAGTACGCCAGACGGCCATACCGGTCGTAAAGGGCGGCGAGCGCGCCAAGATCGCGCTCGGCGAGAGACCGGAGAAGTGCGTCGTCGGACGGCTGTGGGTCAGGCACCTTGCTGAATGTACGGTGGACGGACAGCCGCGGATGTCATGGTGGGGGAAAAGAAAGCGTCCCGAGCGACCTGCCTCCGTGCCCTACCGCAGCTTCGAAGCTCTGCGGCCTGGCCGTGGAGCCGATCCTCGATATCCTCTCGGACCGCCTTTGATGCTATCTCCGGTTGCGCTCCCGGGGACCGGTGCCCTTGATGGAATCTCGGACCCGTTCCCTTTAGCAGACCCCTCGGGACGAGAGGAAATCTACGGTCCGCCCAGTCGCCGAGCAACGGACTTATCCACCAAATCGAGACGCCGCCACGAAAATTTGTCCACGACTTCAGCGCGCTTTTCCACCATCCGTCAACACGCGGCCGCGATTCCTACGATGGAGGCGTGGCCGACCCGATCCTCGATCCGCTGAATCCCGAGCAGCGCGCCGCCGTGAGCCACGGCGACGGGCCGCTGCTGATCCTCGCCGGCGCGGGTTCTGGAAAGACCCGCGTGCTGACGCATCGGATCGCCTATCTGATCCGCGATCTGGCCGTCCCGCCGAGCGCCATATTGGCCGTGACTTTCACGAACAAGGCCGCCCGCGAGATGCGCGAGCGACTCGACCGCCTCGTCGGCAAGGAGCGGCTCGCCGAGCTGACGGTCGGCACCTTCCACGCGTTCTGCGCGCGACTCCTCCGCCGCGAAGGACCGCTCGTCGGGATCGAACGCTCGTTCGCGATCTACGACGAGGCCGACCAGCGGGCGGTGCTGCGCCAGGCGATGAGCGAGACGAACGCCAGCGAGAAGATCTTCGCTCCAGGCGCGGTCTCGAACGTCATCTCCGGCGCCAAGAACGAGCTTCGCGGCCCCGCTGACCTGGCGAGCAGCCCGAAGGGACAGCTCGACCGGATCGCGGCCATCGTGTGGAAGCGGTACGACGAGCTCCTTCGAGAGAACAACGCCGTCGACTTCGACGACCTCCTGCTCCTCGGCTGCCGGTTGTTCGAGACGTCCGACCGCGCGCTCGAGCGCTGGCAGGACCGCTACCAGCACATCCTCGTGGACGAGTACCAGGACACCAACCGTGCGCAATACGTGCTCCTCCGCTATCTCGCCGGGTACCGCCAGAACCTCGCCGTCGTCGGCGACGACGACCAATCGGTTTTCAGCTGGCGCGGCGCCGACGTGCGCAACATCCTCGACTTCGAACGCGATTACCCGAACGCGAGAGTGGTCAAGCTCGAGCAGAACTATCGGTCGACCCAGCGGATCCTCGACGCGGCGCATTCGGTCGTCCGCAACAACGCGGCGCGCAAAGAAAAGAAGCTCTGGACCGATCGTCTTGGTGGCCACGACCTCGTGGTGATGCAGGCCTACGACGAGTCGCACGAGGCCGAGCTCGTGGCACGCGAGATCGAGCGGCTGCAACGCGAGGGTGAGGCGCACGGAACGCGGGACGTCGCGATCCTCTACCGGACGAACGCGCAGTCCCGCGCGATCGAGGACACCTTCCGGGCGTTCGGCCTCGCCTACCAGATCGTCGGCGGCGTCTCCTTCTATCAGCGGCGCGAGGTGAAGGACACGCTCGCGTACCTCCGGCTCATCCGTAATCCGCAGGACGCGTTCGCGCTCGGACGCGTCGTCAACACGCCGCCTCGCGGCCTCGGCGACAAGAGCCGGGCCGCGCTCCTCGCCTTCGCGCGCGAGCGCGAGATCAGTCTCGGCGAGGCGCTCACCGAGGCCGGCCAGATCCCCAACATCCAGAAGCGCCAGCAGGAAGCGCTCATGGGCTTCGGCAGGCTCATGGAGCGGCTTCGTGCCGAGGCCGAGCGGCTCGAGCTGCCGCGGCTCATCGACGAGGTCGTCGCTCAGGCCGGATTCACCGCGTACCTGCGCGACGGCACCGAGGAAGGTGAGGAGCGCTGGGCGAACGTGCTCGAGCTGCGGACGCTCGCCGAGGACTACGCCGCGATCCCGCAGGACGAGCAGCTCCCGACCTTCCTCGAGGAGATCGCGCTCGTGTCCGACGTCGACGAATACCAGGACGCCAAGCCGGCGGCGACGCTCATCACCATGCACGCCGTGAAGGGACTCGAGTTCCCGATCGTGTTCCTCACCGGGATGGAGGAAGGCGTGTTCCCGCACATGCGTGCCATCGACAGCGGCAGTGAGGCCGAGCTCGAGGAGGAGCGCCGCCTCTGTTACGTCGGCATCACGCGCGCGAAGGATCGCTGCTATCTGACGTACGCGCGGCGGCGCACGCTCTTCGGCCGCACGAACATGAACCCGCCCTCGCGGTTCTTGATGGAGCTTCCGAGCGAAGGCGTCGAGCTTCGCGGCAACGTCGAGACAGAGGAGCGCGACTCGTGGGCCGAGCTCGATTGGGAGCGCGACCGCGTGCGCTACGAGGAGCGCAAGCAGGCGCGGCGCGACGCGATGCTCGCCGGCCTGCCGGCGGCCTGGTCCGGTCGGGCGGCCAAGCTCCGCGTCGTGGCCGGCGACACCAGCTTCCGCGCGGGCGACCGGGTCCGGCATCCGTCGCTCGGCGAAGGAATGGTCGTGTCGAGTGTGGCGCGCGACGACGACGAGGAAGTCACTGTCGCGTTCCCGGACAAGGGCGTGAAAAAGCTCATGGCCAGCTTCGCCAAGCTAGCGAGGGCCTAGCGAGCCGACCGGGTGGGGCACGAACGGCACGCTGCTTGCCTGTGGGGCGCACGTGCGGGGACGAGAGGGAGTTCGCCGGCGCGCGCGGCGCATCCAGGTGCGCGTTCCGCTCACACGGTCGAGTGATCTCTCCGTCGGTTTCTTCGTGCGGTCGTCGCGGCGCCGCCGTGGGAAGCGCGGCGCGATCCGGCGATGGGCCCACACCGCCGCTATCGCGGCGTGCATCGTCGTCGCGGCCCTGACCCCGGTCGCCACCGTGGCCGGCGCGAACGAGCTCACCCGGGTGGCCGCCGTGGCCTGGGGCGAGCCGCGCGCGGCCCCGCTCGTCACGCGGGAGTACGAGCCGCCCCGGCCGGTCCTGTATGCGCGACACGCGCCGATAACCGCCATTCGCGAGGATCCGCCGGCGCTCGAGGCGCATGTGGTCGGTCGGGGCGAGACGCTCCTCTCGATCGCCGCGGGGTACGGCATCACCCCGCAGACCCTCGCCTACAACAATGGCCTCGCCGACACGGCCTCATTGCGCGACGGCCAGGCGCTGGTGGTGCCACCGCTCGACGCGGCGATCTATGTCGTGCGCGAGGGCGAGACGATCGCCGACATCGCGACGCGTTTCGGCGCCGACCCGGGCGAGGTCCGCGACCTCAACCGCGTCGCGTACGAGCCGACCGACGTCACCGACGGCCGGGTGCTCCTCGTTCCCGTCCCGGACGGTCGTTTCCCCGGCTTCCGCCTGCGCGTGACCGACGCTCCGCGCGTCCTCGCGCCGCACGTCCTCTGGCCGACCGCGGGTGTCGTGACGCAGCTCTTCTCGGCATCGCATACCGGGGTCGACATCGCCGCGCCGTACGGATCGCCGATCGTCGCGAGCGACGCCGGGACCGTGACCGAGGTGGGATGGCGTGGCCCCGGTGGCCTGTCCGTGTGTGTCCTCCACGACTGGGGCCTGGAGACGTGTGACTACCACGCCTCCGCGGTCAACGTCGAGCTCGGCGAGCGCGTCGCGCGCGGCGAGCGGATCGCGTCGGTCGGATCGACAGGCACCTCGACCGGTCCCCACGTGCACTGGGAAGCGCGCACGAACGGCGTCCTCGTCGATCCGATGACCTACGCGCCGACGACCGCCGTGGTGACGAAGGTCGGTGGAGCTACCGGCCAGCCCTGAGCGCTACCGGCGCTGGATGTCGAATGGTCCGGCGCGAACGCGATCGACTCTCACCAGTACCGCGGCACCCTGCCGATCCTTGTCCATGTCCTTCTCGATCTGCAGGACGCGGTCCCAGATGCGTTCGACCAGCCGCGGATCGTCGACCACACGCGCCTCGCCGTAGAAGCGGAGCGTCCGCCGGTCGCGCCCGGGGTTGCGGACGAAGACCGCCACCTTCGGGTTCGCCGAGAGCGCCGCATAGGTCTCGCGTTTCGCGCGCTCCCACCAGGCGAGGTGATCCCGGTCCCAGACCATGAGGCTTCCTTTGAGCGCGATGTCGGGCTGCCCGTCCTGCGCCGTCGCCACCAGACCCGTCGTCAGGGCGGCCTCGTGATCGATCCGTGCGGTGTCGACGATCGCCGCGAACGCCAGCAGGTCGATCTCGGTCACCGGCGGAGGACCTGGCGGCGCGGATGCCATCGCCGGCGACGCTAGCACGGCCCATTCGGAGACAATTTGGTGATGGCCGTGTCGAGGATCCAGAAGCGAGTCGCGGAGCTCCGAGCGGGGCTGGAAAAGGCGAACTACGAGTACTACATCCTCGACCAGCCCTCGATCGCCGATGAGGCGTACGACGCGCTCCTTCGTGAGCTCACCGAGCTCGAGGCAAAGCACCCCGAGCTCGTGACCCCGGAGTCGCCCACCCAGCGGGTCGGCGCC
>VBFI01000044.1 GCA_005889275.1 Chloroflexota bacterium
GAAACGCGGCGTTGTTCGCGGTGTCGTGCTGTCAAGCCGATCGGTGACTTTCCCCTCAAAGATCGCGCCCGAGGCACTCGCCGAAGTTACTGCTGGGATTGCTGCCGCGCCTACGCTCGCTCACATTACGCCCGCAACCGCGACACCTACTTGCGCAAGGCTCGTCGGCGCAACCGGCTCGATCGCGAGACCTGCCAACAGCTCGCGTATGACCACCTCACGAGCCACCCTTGCATCGACTGCGGCGAAACGGACATCACCGTGCTCGACTTCGATCATCGAGAGAGATCTGGAAAGACCGACGACATCGCGGCTCTGATCCGCCGCGGCAATCCCAAACTGCTGGTCAGCGAAATGGCCAAGTGCGACGTCCGCTGCGCGAACGACCATCGACGCAAGACGGCGCGGGAGTTCGGCTACGCACGGTGGGTCGCTCGAGATGAGTAGAATTCCGAATTGCACGCGGGAGTAGCTCAGTTGGTAGAGCGTCTGCTTCCCAAGCAGAAGGTTTCGCGGGTTCGAGACCCGTCTCCCGCTCAGTCACACTCCGACTAACAGTCAGTCGGTTCGTCGTCTCCACTCCTGGGTAGAGCTGCACGACGTAGAGTTTCCCGTTGCGATGGACCGCGCCCTCATCCAATTCATCTGCGTGCGCCGGTCGCATCGCCACAAGCGGCCCGTCGATCCGTCGAGCCCGTTCACGGTGGCCGAGGAAGGCGGGTGGGCCTATTGCCCAGGCGGGGAGACCGAAGGCCACATGTGGTACCGGACCGGCGGGATCACGCGCGCGGCGCTCGCGAAGTTCGAGTGGCCGGACGAGTCCGAGGCCGAAGGCGGGGGCAATCCGTAACGGCTCGCGCGGAGCCGTAACGACGAGCTCACGGCATTGTTCGAGCAAGTGATGCGTCCGCTCCTCTGCGCACTGTTGCTGGTCGCGACGATCGCCCCGGCGCGTCCGGCCGCGGCCGCAAGCTGTGTGATGGATATCGGCCCAGGCATCCCGCCGCCCCCGGCCGCGCCGGCGAAGCTTCCGGGATTCCACGCCACCTGGTACGGCCAGAGCGGCTACATGCGGCTCTGTCCGGGCGACATGGCCACGGCGACCCTCGCGTACTACAACTCGGGCTCGCTCGGCTGGGTCGCGGGGCGCCTCGGCGAAGTCGCCTACCTCGGGACCTGGGAGAGCGAGCCCGGGCAGGACCAGCCGAGCATCCTCGGCGGCGACGGCCAGCTGCGGTCGCCCGCCACGGCGTGGCCGCGCTACAACCGCGTCGCGCAGCAGCCTGCGCCGTACGTCGGCCCCGGTCAGGTCGCGTGGTTCCAGTTCACCGTGCAGGCGCCGGCCAATCCCGGCACCTATCGCCTCTACGTGCGGCCGCTCATCGAGGGCGCGACGTGGCTCGAGGACATCGGCGTCTTCTGGCAGGTGCTCGTGCTCAACGCCGACGGCACGCTCCCCAAGCCCACTCCCCCGGACCCGCGCGGCACGAGCTTCCACATCGACGCGGGCGTGACCGCGCCGGACATCGCCCTCGTGCACCAGGGCGTGCAGCACGCGAGCGCGCACCTCGACGCGTTCGCCGGCGGCGCGCGTCGTACGCCGTCGATCGTCCATGTCTACGTTGGCGACGGCACGGAGCGCTATTGCTGTCTCACCATCGGCGACAGCTTCGAGATCGTGACGTCGAACCGGGCATGGGCGACGCCGCAGGCGGCCGCGCCGGATACCTGGTCCGCCGACACCGAACGGACCGAGCTGGCCGCGCACGAGTACATCCACCTCTGGCAGTACGACGTCGGCGGCAACCCCTGCATGGTCGGCGTCCGCTGGATCTCCGAAGGCATGGCCGAGTCCTTCGCGTACCGGTCGCTCGTCGCCGATGGCGTCATCCCGCAGGCGAATCTCGACGTCTTCACGAAGCGGCAGCTGCGCACCGCGACACAGCAGGCCACGCTGCAGTCGCTCGAGGTCTCGTGGCCGGCCGCGGCGAACCCGTTCGCGGTCTCGTACCTCGCGGTCGACCGCCTGCTCGCGACCAAGGGTCTTCTCGCGATCCGCGATTGGTGCGGGCGTGTCGGCGCGGGCCAGGACTGGCGGCAGGCTTTCGCGGCGGCGTTCGGCGAATCCACCGCCAGCTTCTACTCCCGGTTCGAAGCCTTCCGCGCGGACTACGTCCGATCGCCGTAGTCGCGCTCCGTCGAACCAGCGTCGTACCCTTTTTCTCGTGCAGCTCCAACCCGGCGACAAGGCCCCGGACTTCAGCCTGAAAGACGACGAAGGGAAGACCGTCTCGACCAAGGACTTCCGGGGATCGCGCTACGTCGTGTACTTCTACCCCAAGGACGACACGCCAGGGTGCACGACCGAGGCATGCCAATTCACCGACAACTTCCCCGCGTTCGAGAACCTCGGCGTCCCGGTGCTCGGTATATCCGCGGACGACGCGAAGTCACATCAGGCGTTCAGGAAGAAGTACAACCTACGCGTCCGGCTCCTTTCGGATCCGGCGCGCACGGCACACAACGCCTACGGCGCGTGGGGCGAGCGGCCCGGCCGCGGCGAGGGCGTCATCCGCTCGACCTTCCTCGTCGGGAAGGACGGCCGCGTCGAGAAGGCGTGGTACTTCGTGAAGCCCGACGGACACGCGCTCGAGGTGCTGTCCGCTCTCGCCGCCTAGCTTCGGCTCGCGCCGCGTCGTCGTCGAGCTTCAGCACCTTGAACGCCTCCGCGTACCGGTAGCCCTTCTTCTTCCCCGCCTCGCGCATCCAGCCGCGGATGAAATCGACGCTCTCGGGCTCGATCTGCGAACGGTGCGCGAGGAGCGCCTTGATCTTGGTCTCGACGACGTCGCTCACATCCACGGTCGCGTCGGGGCTGTCGAAGGACAAGAGGAAGAGCGCTTTCGGCTTGTGCGGCTCGAGCCGCTCGTTCTGCCAGAGCTCGGGAAGCATCTGCCGCGTCGACGCGTCCGGGTTGATCGACCGCAGGACGACCTCGGCCGCGGCGATGTGATCGGGATGGTTCACGTAGCCACCGCCGTACCGCCACGTGGGGTCCATCGTGAAGATCACATCCGGACGGTGGATCCGAATCTGCCGCGCGACGGCTCGCCGCACGTCGATCGTCGGCTCGAGGTACCCGTCCTCGAACCCGAGGAAGACGACGTTCTTCACGCCGAGGATGGCCGCCGCTTCGCGTTGCTCGGCGGCGCGGATGTCGCGGAGGCGCTCGCGCGTCATCTCGGGGTCCTGCGAACCCGAGGCGCCGTTCGTCACCATGCAGTACGTGAACTCGACACCCGCATTCGCCCACTTGGCGACCGTGCCGGCCATCCCAAACTCGGCATCGTCGGGGTGGGCATAGATCGCCATCGCACGCTGGATCTCGAGGGTTTTGTCGAAGCGCATGTCCTTAGTGTGCGCGAAGAGCCGCCCGCGCTCCGCTCAGCCGTTTCTGGCGATCCGTGCCCGGCCCCAGGCGATCGGGTCGCCGTGGCCGAATCGATCGCCGTGAAGCCATGGCGATCGCTCGATGAGGCCGTCCCCGGACGAACCGCGGCATCTGCGACGGAGCCGCGTATCGTCGGCGAGCACGATGCGCGAGGCGACCGCTCACGCGGCCGGACGGATCAATCTCATCGGTGAGCACACCGACTACAACGACGGGCTCGTTCTCCCCATCGCGCTCGGCCTCGGCGTTAGCGTCACGGCGCGCACGCGCGGCGACCGCTTCGTTCATGTCGCGAGCGACGCCGCCGTCACGCCGCGCGAGATCGCCTACGAGATCGGACACGAGCGGAGGGACGGGACCTGGGGCGATCGCGTTCGCGGCATCACCGCCGCGCTTGGCGAGCGCGGCGAGCTCGCGGGGTTCGATGCGCGGGTGACCAGCACGCTGCCCGCGGGGGCCGGGCTCGGGTCGAGCGCCGCGTTCGCCGTCGCGTTCATTCGCGCGCTGTCGGATCTCTTCGCGTTGGGCCTCGGCGACATGGAGATCGTCGACCTCGCGCACGCGGTCGAGAACGGGCCGTTCGTCGGCGCGCGCTCCGGCCTGCTCGACCAGCTCGCCTCGGTGTACGGAACCCGAGGCGCCGCGCTCTTCCTCGACCTTCGCGACCGGGCCAGCGACACGATCCCGCTGCCGCGCGACCTCGAGGTCGCGGTCATCGATTCCGGAACGCGGCACGCGCACGCGACCGGGGGATACAACCGCCGGCGCGCCGAGTCCGAGGAGGCCGCCGCGCATCTTGGGGTGAGCTCGCTTCGGGATCTCGAAGGACGGCCGCTCGAGAGCATCCTCGATCGCCTTCCTCCACCGCTCGATCGGCGCGTCCGGCACGTGCTCACCGAGAACGAGCGGGTTCGCTCCAGCGTCGAGGCGCTACGCGCCGACGACGTCGAGCAACTCGGGGAGCTGATCGCGGCGTCCCATCGGTCGCTCCGCGACGACTACGAGGTCTCGACCCCCGAGCTCGACGATCTGGTGGACCGCGTGTACGCCGGAGGCGACGTGCTGGGGGCGCGTCTCGTCGGAGGCGGCTTCGGGGGGAGTGTCATCGCGCTCACCCGGCGCGGCCGAGCGAGAGCCGCCGCGGATCGGGTGGTCGCCTCGTCCGAGCGCGCGCGCCTAGTCGCGGTCGTGCCGTAATGGGCCTCGGTCGCCTTTCGGACGGGCTCGCGGTCACGCCGCCGATGGGCTGGAACAGCTGGAACGCCTTCAAGGGCAACATCGACGAGGGGCTCATCGTCGACACGGCGGAGGCGCTGGTTCGGACCGGGATGCGCGAGGCGGGGTATCGCTACGTCGTGATCGACGACGGCTGGATGGGGCCCGAGCGCGACGGTCAGGGCGATCTTGTTCCCGATCCCGCGAAGTTCCCGCGCGGCATCGGCTACGTCGCCGAGCGCGTGCATGCCCTCGGGCTGCGCTTCGGCATCTACACCGACGCGGGCACGAAGACCTGCATGGGCCTCCCCGCGAGCCTCGGCTACGAATTCCGCGACGCTCGGCTCTTCGCGGACTGGGGAGTCGACTTCGTCAAGGTCGACTGGTGCCACACCGATGGAATGGGCCCGCGCACGCTTTACGCGAAGTGGGCGCTCGCGTTCGCGGCGACGCGCCGACCGATGATCCTATCGATCTGCGAATGGGGCCGGTCGCATCCGTGGACCTGGGCCGGCACGGTGGGTCATCTCTGGCGCACCTGCTGGGACATCCAGCCGGACTGGTCGAGCATCATGACGATCCTCGGTCGCCAGAGCGCGCTCCATCCGTACGCGGGCCCTGGCCACTGGAACGATCCCGACATGCTGGAGGTCGCGAACGGCGAGCTCTCCGCCGGCGAGAGCCGGGCGCACTTCGCGCTCTGGGCGATGCTCGCCGCGCCACTCATCGCCGGGAACGACCTCCGCGCGATGAGCGACGACACGGTCGCGATCCTCACCGCGCCCGAGATCGTCGCGCTCGATCAGGACCGGCTCGGCAGGCAAGGGCGGCGGCTCCGGAGCGACGGCGAGGTCGAGGTGTGGGTGCGCGAGCTCGCCGGAGCGCGGACCGTGGCGATCGCGCTCCTGAATCGCGCGGCCGTCGCGCGGGAGATCCGCGTGGAGCCTGCGGAGCTGGGATTCGGCCCGCGCGGGGATGTTCGGATACGCGACCTCTGGCGGCGGGCGGACCTTGCGGATCGCGTCGGCGAGATCATCGCGACGGTCGAGCCGCATAGCGCGGCTGTCCTGGGGATAGCGCCGTACTAGGACCGCATGACCCGTTCGTACCGCGCCTCTCGAGCGATACCCGCGCGAAAGCGATCTCATCCATTCGGAGGACGAGCAAGCAGGCCCAAGGATGCACCCTGGGCGGGCCATGGGCGTGGTGGCGCGGGTGGGCGCGTGTGTGGGGGCGGGCGGTCTGCTCCTGCTGTCCTTCTTTGCGTTCGCCACGCCGGCGGCGGCCCAGACCGCGCTCCTCGATCCGGTCGCGCCGCAGGTGACGATGGCGCGCGGCGAGGCGGTCGCTCTGGTGGTCGCCGAACGCATCATCCAAAGCGGCGACACGGTGGCGACCGACGTATCGGGCCGCGCCGTGATCACCTACCCCGACGGCTCGACCGCCACGCTCGAGGAGTCCAGCGAGCTCACGATCGAGTTCATCCGCACGACCGCGGGCGATTACGCCGTCCGGATGCAGCAGACCCTCGGGCGGGTGTGGTACGCGGTCACCCGCACGGTCGGGTCCGCCGGTCGATACGAGGTTCGGAGCGCCGCGATGGCGTCGGTCATTCGCGCGGGCTCCGGCTCGGTCGTGTCGGTGGCCCCGGGCGGCGAGACCACAGTCATCACCCTCGATGGAACCGTCGAGACGAGCGCGGGCGGCGCGTCGGTCACCGTGGCGAGCGGCGAGTCGACGACCGTGGCGGCCACGGGCGCGACGCCACTGCCGCCGAAGCCGGCCGCGGTACCGACACCGCCGGCGTCCACCGCTCCGCATGTGAGCACCGGACCGACCGCGACTCCGACGCCCACCGCCTCTCCGTCCCCGTCGACGCGCACCGAGCGGCCGATGACCGCGACCTTCCAACCAGCGACAGCCACCGCGACAGCGACAGCGGCACCGACTCTTGTCGCACTCCACACCGCGACGGCGACGCCTCGCCCGACCGAAGCGACATCACCGCCGACGCGAGCCCCGACGCCAAAACCAACGGTCACGCTCCCCGTGCCGACACCTGGGCCGACGATCGCCGTGCCGACACCCGGGCCGACGATCACCGTGCGTCCGCTGCCCACGAGCGCGCCGACGCCCCAGCCGACCGCGCGCCCGACGGCCACGCCGACGCTGAAGGACGTCTTCGGGCCGCGCAAGGACGACTCGGGTGCGCCGGTCCTCCCGCCTCAGGGCACGCTGAAGCGGTAGCGGTCCCCGCCGGCTACGGCAGCCGGTTGAACCAGAGCAGCGAGAAGGCCCCGGCCATCACCGCGAACACCGCGGCAGCGAGCGTGAAGTACGCGGTGAGCTCGGTCTTCTCGTTTCGAATCACCAGCTGGGTCGTGAGGTTCTCGTACACCTGACGGAGATCCGCCTCGGTGTTCGCGTTGAAGTACTCCCCGTCGGTGAGCTCGGCGACGCGCTTCAGCGTCGTCTCATCGAGCGCGGTCCGCACCGAACGCCCTTGCAGACGGACGATCGTCCCGCTCGCGCTCCCCACGCCGATCGTGTAGATGCGCACGCCGCGCGACGTGGCCTGATCGACGACGTCCAGCGGCGGCGGGAACTGATTGTTCTGTCCGTCGGAGAGCAGCACGATCGAGGCGGCCGCGTGCTGTCCCTGCAGGTACGCGGGCAATGGGGTCGCGGTGGGCCGGGGCGCGCCGCTCTGCGTCTGCTGCTCGAGGATCGAGCTCGGGAGCGCGTCTTCGCTGCCCATCGATTCGAAGATCGCGTCGAGCGACACGAGGATCGCGCGGCCGATGGCGGTCGCGCGCTGCGGCCGCAGCCGGTTGATCGCGGCGAGGACGAGCGATTTGTCCGTCGTCGGGGATTGCACGATCGAGGCGTCTCCCGAGAACGAGACGACTCCGATCTTCACGGTGTCTTTCTGCTTCTCGACGAACGCGCGCGCCGCCGCCTTCGCCGCCTCCATTCGGTTCGGCTTCATGTCCTCGGCGAGCATCGAGCCGGAGACGTCGATCGCCAGGATGACCGTCCCCTCCTGGCTGGGCACGGCGACGACGGCCTGCGGCCGCGCGACCGCGATCGACATGAAGGCGAGCGCGAGCAGGAAGAGCGCCGGCGGGACATGCCGCCGCCATCCGGGACCCTTCCCGATCGCCTCGCGGACGAGCGAGAGGTTCGCGTAGCGAAGCGCGTAGCGGTGCCGGCGCCGCTGGGCCAGCACGTACAGCGCCGCAAGGCCGGCGACGACGACGAGCAGAAGGAGCGCGGTCGGCCAGATGAAGCTCATGCGGTGGCTCCCATCCCGGCGCGATGCCCCGCGCGCCGCTTGCGAGCGTACGCGAAACGCACGATCGCGCGCACGAGGTCTTCGTCGGTCCGCAGGACCAGCACGGGCACGCCGGCCCGCGCGAAGACCGACGCGAGCCGTTCCTCGCGCCGCCGCGCCGCGTCGACGAACCGCATCCGGAAGCGCGGGTCATGCGTGTCCACGCGCAGCTGCTCGCCGGTCTCGCTGTCGGTGAGCACCACCGGGCCGATGTCCGGAAGATCGCTCTCGCGGGGATCGACGAGACGAACGGCGAGAGTCTCGTGCCGGCGGGCGATCCGCTCGAGACGTGCTTCCCACCCCGCGGCGCTGAAGAAGTCGGAGACCACGAACACGAGCGAGCGACGACGGAGCGAGCGCATCCCCGCGTCCAGCAGCTCGGCGAGCGAGGTCAGCGGAGCGCGCTCGAGCCGCGGTCGTCGCTCGAGCTCGTTCAGGATGCGCAGGACCTGGACCCGGCCGCCACGGGTGGGAATCGCCCGCTCGACGCGCGACCCGTAGATCGTCGCGCCGATGCGGTTGCCGTGACGCGTGAGGAGCCGCGCCAGTACCGCCGTGAAGTCGAGGACGAGATCGCGCTTGCGACGGTCCACCGTCCCGAAGTCGACCGAGGGCGAAAGGTCGAGGAGGAACTGTCCGCTGATCTCGCGGTCCTCGAGGTACTCGCGCACGTACGGCGTGTCGAGCCGTGCCGTGACGTTCCAGTCGATGTGCCGCACGTCGTCGCCGAAGACGTACTCGCGGATGTCCGCGAGGTCGAGGCCGTGTCCTTTGAAGATCGTGCGGTAGTCGCCCTGCAGCAGACCGTCGAGCCGGCGGATGACGGTCCACTCGAGCCGCTGCAGGCGGCGCTCAGCTCCGGAGGGCGACATGTCCCTGCAACGGTTCGGTCGGCGCGGGGATGCGCGTGAGGACGCGCTTCACGATCTCATCGGCGCTGATCTCATCGGAGAGCGCCTCGAACGAGAGCACGATGCGGTGCCGGATGACGTCGAGCGCGAGGTCCTGAAGGTCCTGGCCGGTGACGTAGCGGCGGCCGCGCAGAAAGGCGAGGGCGCGGCCGGCGAGGACGAGGTTGATCGAGGCTCGCGGGCTGGCCCCGTAGCTCACGTACTTCGTGAGCTCGCCGAGACCGTAGTCGCCCGGCTGACGCGTCGCCGACGCGATGCGCACGACGTACTCCATGAGCGAGGGGTCGACGTAGACCTCGTCCACTTCCCGTTGCAGGCCCAGGAGGCGGTCGCTCGTCATGATCGGGACGACCGGAGTGAGGCGGCCGGTCATGCGCTCGACGACGACGAACTCGTCCATCTCCGACGGATAGCCGACGAGAACTTTCATCATGAATCGATCGACCTGCGCCTCGGGGAGGGCGTAGGTGCCCTCGGTCTCGATCGGGTTCTGCGTCGCCATGACCAGGAACGGGTCCGGCACCTTGTGGGTCTCGCGGCCGATCGTGACCTGACGCTCTTGCATGACCTCGAGAAGCGCGCTCTGGACCTTCGCGGGCGCCCGGTTGATTTCGTCGGCGAGGAGCAGGTTCGCGAAGACCGGACCGAGCGAGGTCTGGAAATCACCGGCGCGCTGGTTGTAGATCCGCGTGCCGACGAGGTCGGCGGGCACGAGGTCGGGGGTGAACTGGATGCGCTTGAACTCACCGCTGATCGCCTGCGCGACGGTCTTCACGGCGAGCGTCTTCGCGAGGCCGGGCACGCCTTCCACGAGGAGATGCCCGCGCGCGAGGAGCGCGACGAGGATGCGCTCGAGCAGATGGTCCTGGCCGACGATGACCTTCTTGATCTCGAAGAGGAGCCTGCCCGTGTCGGGCGGCACCGCGGCCTGCTGTTCTTTCACGATCTCCCCTTTTCCTAGTCGGGTGGGATGCCGAGTGCGCCCGAAGCGGTCTCGATGTTCACGGCGAAGCCCACCCCGCTGAACTGCGGCTGCCCGTTCGGGCTCACCAGGCCGGTCACGATGCCGACGACGTCGCCGCTCCGGTTCACGAGTGGCCCGCCGGACGACCCTGGGTTCACGGCGGCGTCGAACTGGATGAGCCCGCTGAGGCTTCGATTCTGACCCGGCACCTGGATGCTGCGGTTGAGGCCGCTGATCACGCCGGTCGAGAGCGATCGCGTGAGCGAGAACGGATTGGCGACGACGATCGCGTCGTCACCGACCTTCAGCATCGATGGGCTCCCCAGAGTGGCCACGGTGAGCTGCGCGGGGAGACTCTGCGGCCGGAGCGCGGCGATATCGTTCTCGGGGATCTGGCTGATGATCACGGCGTGCGAGCTCGTCCCGTCGGCAAAGACGACGGTGAGGCTCGGCCAGCCCTGCACGACGTGGAGCGCGGTGAGGATGTCGCCGGCCTCGTCGACGACGACGCCGGAGCCCGCGTCGAGGAGGGTCCCGTCGGGTTTCGCCGTCCGGATCTGCACGACGGACGGAGCGACCTTCGCGTAGACGTCGCTCATCGCGGCGATCGGAGTCGGCGACGGCTGGGCGTCCTCGGGTCGCGGGACGGGCGCGAGCGCGATCGCGCCCAGGAGCAGTGGAACGGCGAGCATGCCCAGCCAGGGGAGCGCGCGACGGAGCACCGTGCCGAGACGGTCCCTTGCGGGACCCGGCGGCGGGCCGGGCTCCGGGACCGTATCGGGACGGCCACCGGGGAACGCGCCATATGGCCGATCCGCTTTGGTGGGCACGAACCTCAGGCGAGTGTAGGCAGCGGGTCCGGCGCGGGGATATGCGTTGGGTAAGAAGGACAGCGCTTTGCGCTCATAGAACGAATGTTCTATGATGCGTTTCGGGGGCGCGATCGATGTCTGGAGCCACGTACCGCGAGGTCCAGGTCAAAGGCGCGCTCAACGCCGTCAAAGGCATGCCTTTCGAATGGAGCCTCAATCCATTCCTCGGCTGCGTCCATGCGTGCTCCTACTGCTTTGCACGGGCGTATCACGCGCGCTACCGCGAGCGGAACGTCGGCACGGACTTCGACCGCGACATCGAGGTGCGCGTCAACATCGCCGACGTCCTTCGTCACGAGCTTCGTCAGCCACGCGAGGGTTCGCTCGCGATCGGTACCGCGACCGATCCGTACCAGCCGATCGAGGGGAAGTACCGCCTGACGCGCAGGTGTCTCGAGGCGCTCGTGGAGCGTCCGTTGTCGACGAGCATCATCACGAAGGGTCCGCTGATCGTCCGGGACATCGACGTGCTGAGCGAGCTCGACCGGAGGGCCGATCTCACCATCTATTTCAGCGTCCCGTGCGTCGACGAGGACGTCGTGCGGAGGACGGATCCCGGGACCGCGCCGGCCCGTCAGCGCCTCCGCGCGCTCGCTAGGCTCCGCGAAGCTGGGCTTGACGCGGCCGTGTTGTGCATGCCCGTGCTGCCCGGCATCAGCGACAGCGAGGAATCGCTGGATCGCGCGGCGCGGGCGGCGAGCGAGGCTGGCGCGACCGCGTTCCGGCATCGCCCGCTCAAGATCGACGCGGAGATCCGCGACTACTACTTCGAGTTCCTCGCCAGGGAATTCCCCACCCTCGTACCTCGGTACTCCGCCCTCTACGCGGGCGGCAATCACCCGGGCCGCGATTACGAGCGTGAGCTCGAGCAGCGCGTCGCCCGGGTGAGCCGGCGCTACGAATTCCGCGAACGCCCGCGGCGAGCGCGCGAGCCCGATGCCCGCGCACGACAGCTCGAGCTCAGGATGTAGCGGCGCCGCTAGGTAGCGGCGGGCAGCTCCTCCGGCTCGGCGACCTCAGCCTCGCGCTCCTGCGCGCGGACCTGCGCGGCGAGCTCGGAGATGTCGTCCTCGAGCACGAGGAGGACACCACCCGCGGTCGCGGCCATGGCGAGGAGCGAGACCCACCACGGAACCCGGATCCCGACCAGCCGGTCGAGGGACAGCGCCCCGGGGCCGGCGAGGAGCAGGGCACAGGCGACGGCGATGTTCGTGGCGGGTAGCTCGGCACCGCCCTGGTTGACCCAGATGGGCTTGTCGCCGTGGCCTTTCCGCCACGCCACGATCATCGGCGCCGTCGCGACGATCGGGCCGAGCGGGAAGAGGAGCCCGAGCGCCGTGAGCGCTCCGCCGGTGATCTCGCCGGCACCGGCCACCAGCGCCCATTTGTCGCCGGGTCGAATGCCCAGGCCTTCGAAGTACCGGGCCGTCCCTTCGATCCCGCGACCGCCGAAGGCTCCGAAGAGCTTCTGCGCTCCGTGCCCGACGAGGAACCCGCCGGTGACCAGTCGAATGAGGAGCAGACCGAGTGAGGTCATCGTCACACCTCCGTTACCGCGCTCCGCCTTGCAGCAGAAATGACGCCAGTGGCGAGGCACACAAACTGCGTATCCGACGCGGCATGGCAAGCGAGCGGCAACGCGCTGCCGCACGGAGGAACGTTCGCAAGGCCGCGGCCGCCGCCAAGCGGAAGCGGACGATCGCGCACCTCCCGAAGCGGACGCGCACGGCACTTGGTAAGCAGGCGAACAAAGTGAAACGTCTGCGGGCCGGCCGATGAGCTGGATCGATCAGCTCATTCGCCATCTCGAGCAGGTCACCTGCAGCGGGTGCGGGGAGTACTACCACGGCGGCGACATCGCCGCGGTCGTCACCGAGCCCGCCCGCCTCATCGTCCGTCTGCGGTGTCGCGGGTGCGGCCAGGACGGGATCGCCATTCTCGACTTCGGCGCCAACGTGATCGCGGCTGATCCAATCACCGTCGACGACGTCCTGGACACGCACGATCTCCTCGCGCGCGCGTCGTGTCCTCCCACCGACCTTTTTCCCACGCTCGTCGGCTAGCTAGCCCCTCTACGCGGCGCGGGCCCGGCGGGCTCGCGCTCCCAGCAATGCGGCGACCGCGACCTCGTGAGACGACAGGCCGGAATCCGTTCGAACGCGCTCGGGACGCGCGAGCGCGGCCGGGAGCGCTCCGCGAAGCCACGCATCGACGATCGCTGGGTGGACGTAGCAGCGCTGGCACACCGCGCGCGTGTTGTGAAGCCGCGAAGCGACGACGTCGATCGCCTGGGCGATGCGTCCGCGCGCGACGCGCTCGTTCCGAGCGGGGCGCATGCCCGCGAGGGCGCGCGCCGCGAGGACGGTGCCCGCCCAGGTCCGGAAGTCCTTCGCGGTGAGATCCTCGCCAGCGATCTCGTGGAGGTACGTGTTCACGTCCTCCGAGCCGATCGGCCTGGCGACGCCGTCGTCGTCGAGGTACTGGAAAAGATGCTGTCCGGGGAGTTGCTCGAGCCGCGAGACCACCCGTGCGAGCCGCCCGTCGCGAAGGTCGACCTCGTGATCCTTCCCGCCCTTTCCACGGAACCGGAAGACCAGGTGGGATCCCTCCACGTCTACGTGCTTCGCGCGCAGCGTGGTCAGACCGTACGACTTGTTCGTCTTGGCGTACTCGGTGTTCCCGACGCGGATGAGCGTTTCCTCGAGCAGCCGCACCGCCGTGGCCAGGACCTTCTCGCGCGGGATCCCCGAACGCGCGAGATCGGCGGCAACCCTGGCGCGCAGGCGCGGGAGGGCTTTGGCGAAATCCGCGAGCTTGCCGTACTTCGCTTCGTCGCGGACCTCGCGCCATCGCGCGTGATAGCGGTACTGCTTGCGGCCCCTCGCATCGCGCCCGGTCGCCTGGATGTGGCCGAGCGGGCTCGGTGAGATCCACACGGCGGTCCACGCCGGTGGGATCGCGAGGCCGCGGATGCGACGAAGCTCGCCCGCGTCGCGGATGACCTTCCCGTCACGACCGAGGTACGCGAACCCGCGGCCCTTGCGCACGCGGCGAACGCCGGCCTCCTCGTCGCTCGCGTAGCGAAGGCCTGCGGCACGGGCCGCCGCGACCGGATCGCTCGCGGTCTCGTCGCTCATGTGAGCGGACAAAGCACACCGAGGGCCACGGCTGTACGCCTACCGCTCGGTCGCGTGCTCGCCGAACAAACGCCCGTGCGTGATTGCTGGCGGCAAAAAGATCGTGGAAATGACGCTGTCGTATTGACTTCGTTACTCCGACGTGACTAATTTCCTCTGACGCTGCCAGGGGAGGCACGTATGTCGGCCATCGTTCACTTCGAATGCCGGAGCCCGGATCATCTTCGTGGCGCCTCGCGTCGCGGGATCGGCGGGCTGGTCATCCATCACGGATCGGTGGGGTACTGCGATGGAATGAACGTCGACGGCGCGCATCGGTGGGTCGCGACGGGCGGGGTCCCGATCGAGTATCTCTACGACACGACGCCGACCATCGATGGACCGGGCACATACCGCGCCAGCGAAGGCGCGCTCGTGCACGTGCGACCATCGGGGAACGGCACCCTCGTGCTCGAAGTGGACGGTGGCCCGCGACACGCCCGCGGAGACCTGCACGTCGGCGCGAAGCTCTCGGACGATCCGGACTGGCCTGACCTTCGTGGCGCGCAGGTGACGCTGCTCCCCGCCGACTAGCCTCGATCGCCGCGCTCACAAATCTCGAGCTCGCGGAGCTGCTCGCGCTCGAGGCGGAGAAGAACGAGGGGCGCAAGCAGCGCGCGCTCCGTCGCGCGTCACGCGCCGCGCTGGGGTGGCCGGAGGAGGCTGCCTCCCTCGTCGCGACGGGACGGAGCGTCACCGAGCTCGTGGCGATCGGCCCGTACACCGGCCACTTCGTCACCGCGTGGGTCCGCGACCCGCCAGACGTGCCCCCGCCGCCGCCGCTCCGCGCCGGGTTCCTGACGTACGCGCGGGCGCGGGTGGTGGTCGCCGCGCATCCCGAGTGGCACGCCGCCGCCACGGCCGATCATCAGATGCATACCGACGAGACCGACGGCAGCTCGCCGATCCCTGAGATGGCCGAGCGCGCGGCGGCCCTCGGGCGCGAGCGCATCGTGATCACCGATCACAGCAAGACGCTCCGCATCACCAACGGCATGGACGAGACGCGCCTCGCCGCGGAGGGCGAGCGCATCGCCGCCGCGAACGCGGCCCGCCGTGGTGCGCCGCTGGTCCTGCGCGGCATCGAGATGGACCTCACGCCTGAGGGCGTCGGAGACATGGACCCGGCGGCGCTCGCCAGGCTCGACCTGGTCCTTGGAGCGTTCCACTCGAAGCTCCGCCTCCGCGACGACCAGACGGAGCGGTACCTCTGCGCCCTCGCCAACCCCGACGTGCACGTGCTCGCCCACCCGCGCGGGCGGATCTACAACTTTCGGAGCGGCCTTACGTGCGACTGGGAGCGGGTCGCGCGGCGCGCGGCCGAGACAGGCACGGCGCTCGAGATCGACGCGTACCCCGACCGCCAGGACCTCGACGTCGAGCGCCTGCGCGTCGCGGCCCAGGCGGGGGCGTGGATCTCGATCGGGACCGATGCGCACACGCCGGACGAGCTCGTCTATCTCGACATCGGGATCGCCGCCGCGATCCTCGCGGGCATCAGCCGCGAGCGTGTCCTGAATTGTCTATCGAACGACGCGCTCGCGGAGCGGATTGGTGCTCTTCGTGCAAGACGGCGCGTGACCACCACCGCGCCGAAGGGATGAAGGACCGCGGCCGCTAAAGATCGCTCCCGCGCCCTCAGCGAGTACCGCCGCAAGCGTGACTTCGCTTCGACGCCCGAGCCGAAGGGCGGGAAGCGTCGCGGACCGGCACGCCTGTTCGTCGTGCAGAAGCATCGGGCGACGGCGCTCCACTACGACTTCCGCCTCGAGGCGGGTGGCGTGCTCGTCTCCTGGGCGGTGCCGAAGGGGCCGTCGCTGAGTCCGGCCGACAAGCGCTTGGCGATGGCGGTCGAGGACCATCCCCTCGATTACGCACGTTTCGAAGGCGTCATTCCCGAGGGCGAGTACGGTGGCGGCACGGTCATGGTCTGGGACATCGGCACGTACGAGCTGGAGGACGACGAGCGCTTCGACCAGGCGCTTCGTCGCGGCCGCATCGTCTTCACGCTTCACGGCAAGAAGCTCCGCGGCGGCTGGACCCTCGTTCGGACGAGCGGGCGCAAGTGGCTCCTCATCAAGCGGCGGGATCGCTGGGCGTCGACTGTGGACATCGCGCGAGCGAAGCCACGGTCCGTGCAGAGCCGCAGGCTCCTGGCGGGCATCGCACGCGACAACGGTGGAGACATCGCGAAGGCAGCGACCGGCGATCCGGCGTGAAGCTCGTTCGCCCCATGCTCGCGACGCTCTCGACCGAGATCGTCGAGGGCCCCGAGTGGGTGTTCGAAGAGAAGTACGACGGAATCCGCGCGATCGCGACACGCGAGAGGGGCAAGCCGCCAAAGCTGTGGTCGAGGATGCTGCAGGACCTCACCGCGGGATTCCCGAAGATCGTCGACGCGGTCGCGGCGCTGCCCGACGGCGATCTCATGCTCGACGGCGAGCTCGTCGCCCTCGACGAGAAGGGAGTCTCGCGGTTCCAGCTCCTGCAGCGGCGCGGGATGAGCGGCGCCGCGCCGATTCGGTACGCCGTGTTCGACGTGCTCGTATTCGAGGCACGCTCGGTGATGGCGCGGCCGCTTGTCGAGCGGCGCGAGGCCCTCGAGAAGGCGATCGGCCGTCGACGCGGCGAGCTCTTCCTGGCACGACGGCTCGTGCGCGACGGGAGGGCGGCATACCGTGAGGCGAAGCGGCTCGGCTGGGAAGGGATCATCGCGAAAGAGGAACGTTCCCGGTACGAGCCGAACACGCGGTCACGTGCGTGGCGCAAGGTCAAGGTCCGGAAGGAGTCGGAGTTCGTGATCGGCGGCTTCACAAAGCCGAAAGGCGGCCGCGAGCATCTCGGTGCTCTGCTCGTCGGCCTGTACCAGGGACGGGGGCTGCGCTTCGTTGGCAAAGTGGGAACAGGCTTCACGCGCGACACGCTCGCGACCCTCGCAGCGAGGCTGGAGCCGCTCCGCGTGGAACGCTCTCCTTTCGAGCCCGCCCCCCGGATCGCCGACGCGACCTGGGTCCGTCCGAAGCTCGTCGCAGAGCTCGCGTACGCGGAATGGACCGCCGACGGCAAGCTGCGGCAGCCGGCGTTCCTCGGGCTGCGGACCGACAAGGATCCGACCGAGTGCACCTGGAGCTCACGTGAGCGATAGCGTCGTGAAGGTCGCCGGCGTGACGATAAGCAACCCCGACAAGGTGTGGTGGCCCGACGACGGCATCACCAAGGCGGACGTGGCTCGGTTCTACGACGGCATCTGGCGGAACCTGGGGCCGTGGCTTCGCGACCGTCCGCTCACGGCCGAGCGGTGCCCCGATGGCATGCGCGGCAGCTGTTTCTACCAGAAGAACTTCCCGCAGGACGCTCAACCGGCGAGCGCTCCGCGGCTCGTCCTCCGCGCGGCGAGCACCGGCAAGGACGTTCGCTACATCATCGGCGGATCGCGCGCGACGCTCGCGGCGATGGTGAATCTCGGGTGCATCGCCATCCACGTGATGAGCTCCCGGGCGACGCGGATGCAGGAGGTCGATTGGCTCGCCTTCGACCTCGATCCCGAGAGCGGCGACTTCGCGGACGCCGCGCGTGCGGGGCTCGAGCTACGGCGAGTGCTTGACGAAGCGGGCCTCGTCTCCTACCCGAAGACGTCGGGCAGCCGCGGACTCCACGTCTTCGTGCCCCTGCGGACGGGCACCTCGCAGGCGAGCGCGGTGCAGGCTGCGTCGGCCTACGGCCTGGAGCTGGCGCGCCGCGTGCCAAAGCTGGTGACGATGGAGCACGCGAAGGCACGCCGCGCCGGCCGAGTGTTCGCGGACTCGTTCCGGAACGGCTACACCCAGACGATCGTCGCCCCCTACAGCGTGCGACGCCGACCGCACGCTCCCGTGTCGGCCCCGCTCGCCTGGGATGAGGTCTCGCCGCGCCTTGACCCAGCGCGGTTCGCCCTGCGCACCTTCGACCGGCGGCTCGCCCACGGCGATCCGTGGGCCGATTTCTGGCGGCGCCGTCAGACCCTGCGCCCTCCGGCGACGTGAGCGACACCCGGGCCGACCGGGTGAAAGGCGAGCGGGAGCCCTTGAAAAAGCTCGCGCTGCTCATCGGACCGGGATTCATCACCGGCGCGGCTGACGACGATCCGAGCGGCATCGGGACGTATGCGGTCGCCGGCGCGTCGCTCGGTCTGCAGACGCTCTGGACCGCGCTCCTCACGTTCCCGTTCATGGCCGCGGTCCAGAACATCTGCGCCAGGCTCGGGCTCGTCTGTGGGACGGGCCTCGCCGGCATCATCAAGGAGGGCTACCCACGTTGGGTCCTCTACCCCGCGGTGGCGATCGTCGTCGTGGCGAACACGGTCAACGTCGGTGCGGACCTCGGCGCGATCGCGGACGCGGCCGGGATCGTCATCGGGGTGCCGGTTCCATGGCTCGTCGTCCCGGTCGCGATCGGCCTGCTCGCGATCGAGGTCTTCGCCGGCTACAAGACGATCGAGCGGGTCTTCAAGTACCTCACCCTCGCGCTGCTGTCCTACGTCGTGGTCGTCTTCCTGGTCCGCCCGCCACTCGGCGAAACGCTCCGCGCGACGATCGTGCCGACGGTCTCGTTCGAGCGCGGCTACATCGCGACGCTCGTCGCGATCCTCGGGACGACGATCTCTCCGTACCTGTTCTTCTGGCAGGCGAGCCATGAGGTCGAGGAGGAGAAGGCGGCCGGACGGAAGACGCGAGCCGCGCGCCGCGGCGCACGCTGGTCCGAGCTGCGGATCGCGACGATCGACGTCAACCTCGGGATGTTCTTCTCGAACCTGGTCATGTATTTCATCATCCTGGCGACGGCACTCACGCTCAACGCCAGCGGGAAGACGGAGATCGCCACCGGCGCGGATGCGGCGCAGGCGTTGCGTCCGCTCGCCGGAGATCTCGCGGGCCTCGTGTTCGCTGTCGGCATGATCGGCTCGGGGCTGCTCACCGTGCCGGTGCTGGCGGGCGCGTCGGCGTACGCCGTGTCCGAGACGTTCGGGTGGCGGGAGGGGCTCGACGAGCATTGGCGAAGGGCGCGGCCCTTCTACGGAGTCGTCGCGCTCGCGACGATCGTGGGAATCGCGATCCCGTTCACCGGCGTGAAGCCGATCGACGCGCTTTTTTTCACCGCGGTACTCAACGGGATCGCCGCCCCGCCGCTCCTGGTCGTGATCATGCTCGCGGCGCGCAACAAGAAGGTGATGGGCCCGCACACCATCGGACCGCTCCTCACGACGCTCGGCTGGATCGTGACCGGCTTCATGTTCCTGGCGCTCGTCGGCCTCGCCTTCACGACGCTCGCACGCTGAGGAGACCCGAACGTCACGCGCGGCACAGTGCGGCCGTGCGTGGCGCCACGCGCGTGATCGCCGCGCCACGCCACGCTCTCGCTCGATGCGTTCGCTGTGGATCGGCTTCGCGCGGCTCCTGATCCGTGGGATCTTCGGGGTTCTGTTCCACGTCCGTGTCGAGGGTGAGCTGCCGAAGAGCGGACCGCTCATCGTCGTGGCGAACCATCAAGGCTGGGCGGACGGATTCGTCCTCGCTGCGGCATTCCCATTCGCGGCGAGAGTTCGTTTCCTCGGCGACCGTGACGGCACGATGAGCGTCTGGTGGCATCGCCTGCTCCTCACAAGCCTCGGCCTGGTCATACCGATCGACCGCACCCGACGTTCCGCCGACCGCGCGGCGCTCGGCGCGACGATGGATGCGCTGGCTCGCGGAGAGGTCGTCATCGTGTTCGCCGAAGGCCGCGTCTCGCACGCCGAGGCGACGCTCGGTGAATTCGCCCGCGGCGTCGGATACCTGGCGCTCCGTTCGGGGGCGCCCGTCCTTCCGATGTGGCTCTCCGGGACCGCCGAGCTCTATCTCGGTCGCGAGCTCGTCGTCGCGGTCGGTCGGCCGCGTCCGGTCGCGAAGGCGATCGCGACGAAGGCGGCCTCGCGCGCGCTCGCGGGCCGCCTCCATGCGGATCTCGCGGATCTCGCCCGACCTGGCGTGGACGCCGGCTCCGCACCCAAACGGTGGCGCTGGCTCACCGACCTCTTCTAGGTCTGGATCTCCCGCAGCAGCATCGGCTCGTCGATGACGCGGATGTTCCGGCGCGCGACCTCGATGAGTCCCCTGTCCTTGAAGTCGGCGAGCAGCTTGTTCACGGTCATGCGCGTCGACCCGATCGCCGCGGCGAGGTCGTCCTGCGTGAGGGGGATCGGACGGTCCATCCGCGAGCACTCCACGAGGTACTTCGCGAGCCGGCTGGCGACGTCGAGGAACGCGAGGTCCTCGGCCTTGCCCTCGAGGTGGCGGATCGTTCCGCTCAGCCGCGCGAACATGAACTGGCGCGCCTCCTCGTTGCGGCGGAGGACCGCGAGCGCGCCGTCGCGCGAGATCTGCAACGCCGTGGTCGGGATGACCGCCGCCGCGGTCCCGTTGCGCGGTGCCTTCTCCTCGAAGAACGCGAGCTCACCGAAGAACTCACCGCGCATGTGCAGCGAGACGAGCAGCTCATGGCCGGTCTCGTCCAGCAGGAGGTTCTTCACCAGGCCCTCGAAGACGACGAAGGCGTGAGCCGCCGGATCGCCCTGGTGGTATACGACCTCCTCCTGTTTGAACTTCCGTACGGTCATGTGCGTGGCGAGCTCGTATCGATCGACCTCGGGCAGGATCTCGAGCGGAAGGACGTCACCGAGCGTCGCGGCCATACGGCGGAGCTCTTCAAGCTGCACGGTCGTGAGAGTTTAGGGGCACGTTGACCGAGCGCAGGCTCGTTCGGCTCGCTGCTTGACCGGGGTCACAACGGCATCGAACACTTCCGCGTTAGACGTAGCGACTCCGCGAAGGGAAGGGAACCTGAAGCTCGTCACCCTCGCGGCGATGATCTCGATCATCGCCAGCTTGTTCGCATCGTTCCCCGACGAATCCGTCTCCACGGCCACGACCGTGGGCGGACAGTTCCGCGCGTTCTGGGCGGACGCCTTCGGGGACGGCATCTACGACCAGGGCCAGGTCGACGCGCTCGTGGCGGCGACGAAGGCGGCCCACGCCAACGCGATCGTCGCGCAGATCGTCCGGCGCGGCGACTGCTTCTGCCTGCGCTCGGGCCTGCCGGTCACCGAGGAGGCGATCGCTGCGGGGTTCGATCCGCTGCAGTCGCTCATCACGACCGCGCACGCGCAGGGTGTTGAAGTCCACGCTTGGGTCATCGCCACGGCGATGTGGAACAAGAGCACGCCGCCGAAGGATCCGGCACACGTGTTCAACCAGCACGGCCCATCCGCGAGTGGCACGGCCAACTGGGTGCTCTCGCGATCCGATGGCCAGACGAGGCTCGGCGACGACTGGCTCCTCGATCCGGGCCACCCCGATGCGGCCGCGTGGGTCGTGAACATGGCGACGAGCATCGTCCGCAACTACGACGTCGATGGGATCAACCTCGACCGGATCCGCTATCCCGACGGGAACCTCGGCACGAACGTGCCCTCGTGGGGCTATAACCCGACGGCGATCGCGCGGTTCCGCGCGGAGACGGGCCGGACGGACATGCCGGCGAACACCGACCCGCAGTGGACAGAGTGGCGGCGCGACCAGGTGACCGCGATCGTCCGCCGCATCTATCTCGAGTCGACCGCGCTCCGGCCCCGCATCCGCGTATCGGCGGACCTCATCACGTACGGGAACGGCCCGCAGAGCGTTGGCGGCTGGGAGTCGACGCGCACGTACGCCGAGCAGCTCCAGGATTGGCGCGGCTGGCTGCAGGAAGGGATCCTCGACACCGCCATCCTCATGAACTACAAGCGCGATGCGCTCGCGAGCCAGCGCCAGATGTACGACGAGTGGAGCGAGTTCGCCAAGGACAACCAGTACCGCCGCTCGACTGCGGACGGCACCGCGCTCTATCTGAACGACATCGCGGCGAGCGTGCGGCAGGCCCGCATCGCCGTCGCCCCGAGCGGCGCCGGGAACTCGGGGATCGGGTGGGTGGGGTACTCCTACCGGACCCCAGACACGCTCGCGAACGCGGGCACGCGGAGCGCGGCCGCGAGCCGGACCGAGCTCACCAGCGCCCTCACGCAGGCGACGCCGTACGACTCAGCGATCCCGCCTGTGTTCGCCGACGTGCCGCCGGTCCCCCAGATGAGCTGGAAGGCGCGGCCGATCTTCGGCCATCTCCGCGGCATCGCCGTCGCCGCCGATGGGAGCGCGCTCGCTGGAACGGTCGTGCACCTGGTCGAGACGAGCAGCGGTCTCGCGGTGCGGAACGCGACGACCGACGGCACCGGCTGGTTCGGTTTCGTGGACCTGCCGATCGGTACGTACCGCGTGACCACGGACTCGCCGCGCGCCGCGAGCGGCGTGCTCGGCGAGGCGACGGTGGTCGCGGGCCAGGTCAGCGCCCTCGGCCAGCCTTCACCGACGCCTACGCCGTCGGTCTCGCCGAGCCCTTCGCCATCGCCGACGCCGGCACCCGGCGCGTGCCAGCAGAGCATCGGCCCGGGGATCGCGCCGCCGTCGAGCGTCGCCTCGGGCGTCGGTGGTTTCCACGCGTCCTGGTATGGGCAGTCGGGCTATCCGACGCTCTGCCCCGGCCAGACTTCGACCGCGGTCGTCGCGTACTACAACAGCGGGACGCGGGGGTGGCTCGCGGGCACCCTGGGCCAGGTCGCGTACCTCGGCACATGGAATCCCGAGCCGGGGCAGGACCGGGCGACAGCGCTCGGCGGCGACGGCGGGGGCGGCTCGCCGAACACGGGATGGCCGCGCTACAACCGGGTGGCCGTGCAGCCGGCGGGTTGGGTCGGCCCGAATCAGGTGGCGTGGTTCCAGTTCACCATCGTCGCGCCGTCCGTACCGGGGACCTATCGGCTTTCCATCCGGCCGCTCATCGAGGGCGCGCAGTGGATGGAGGACTACGGCGTCTTCTGGTTCGTGACCGTCCGCGCGAGCTAGCTGATCCGGAAGGTCACGGTCCGGACGGAGTTCCCGGCCCGGATCGTGAAGAAGTACGTGTCGGGCGGGAACGATCCAGCCGTCGTGCGCAGGTCGAACGTGACCGTGCCGTTCGATGGCACCTCGCCGGTGATGTAGCCGACGGTGACCGAACCGCGGGTGTACGACGTCCGATAGGACGCCGCGGCGGGAAGACCAGTGAAGGTCAGATGGAACGTCGTCCCAGCCGGCCCGACCTGCGGCGACGCGAAGTCAGGAGGAGGCGTCGCCGGGCGCGGCGTCGGCGGCGCCGTCGGCGCCGGCGTGCGCGGGCGGGGCGTGGCGTTGGGTGCGGAGGTGGGGTTCGCGGTTGGATCGGCCGACGCGGCCGCCGACGCGCTCGGCGCCGGATCGCTCGATGCCGCGGGCGTGCCCGTCCCGGAAGGGTCGGCTGGCGGACTCGCTCCCTCGACGGCCGTCGGCGCGGGCGCCAGGAGCTTCGACGACGCGACCGCCGCCCCGCCCAGGACGACGATCAGCACCGCGGCGGAGACCAGAAACGGCAGCGGGCTGCGCCTGGCCGACCCGGTCGGCTTCGCTTTGTTCGCGGCGATCGCCGAATCAGGTACGCGATGCGCGCCGCGCCACTGCGCCGCGAGCTCGCGGCCCATCGGACCCAGCACGGTCTGGATCCACTCGTTCTCGTCGGTGTCGAGGAACCAGGTCTGGATCGCGTGGATGTCGTTCGGCGGCGGCGGTGCCTTCGCGGCCGCGCCTTTTTCTTGGATCCACATCTGCTCAACGGGATTCCACGTGAAGACAGGAGTTTCCTGCCGACCCACCTCGGCCATCACGGTTAGGTTAACGGGCACGCTCGAAAGATTGACCCGTTCGTGGATCGCGGTCGGCACCCAATCGGTGGGTGGGGGTACTAGTACTTTGCTCCTAATTCGGCGCTTAGCCGTGGAGCGTGAACGCTGGCTGTCCCCGCGCGAATTCGGTGAGCTGTGGGCGCTCTCGCAGCTCTCGCCGGGTATCCATCTCGTAGCCCTCGCCGGTCTCGTCGGCGATCGCGTCGCCGGGTGGCGCGGCGTCGCGGCGACCGTCGGCGGAATGCTCGTCCCGGCGGCGGCGATCACCGTCGCGGTCACCGTCGCCTACGGCGCGATCGCCTCGTCGGAGATCGCGCGCGCGGCGCTCTCGGGCGTCGCGCCGACCGCCGCGGGGATGACACTCGCGACCGCCTTGCTCCTCATCCGTTCCACGGCGCGTCGCGCGCGGGCGCAGGCCGCACTCGATCTCGCGGTGAGTGCGGCGGCGTTCGCCGCGGGGATCGCGGTGGCGATCCCGACGGTCGCCGCGATCGCGATTGGCGGCCTCATCGGCGTCGTCGCGCTCGGGCGCGAGCGTCCGACCTCTCGCGAAACACCGGTGGGGTGATCGTGGATCCGGTCGGGCTGTTCCTCGTCTTCTTGAAGGCGTCGGCCCTCTCTCTCGGCGGCCTCTCGTCGCTCCCGCTGCTGCGCGCGGATCTCGTGGCGACGCACATCGCGACCGACCAGCAGCTGGTGCAGGCGATCGCGATCGGTCGTGTCTCGACCGGACCGAACGGTCTCTACATCGTGAGCCTCGGTTACCTCGTCGGCGGTTTCGCGGGCGCGGCACTGGCGACGGTCGCCGCCGCGGTCCCGCCGCTCGTCATCATCCCGATCGCGCGGGTGTCGCGGCACCTGTTGCTCACGCCGCCGGTCGCGGGGCTCGTTCGCGGTGTCGCGCTCGCGACGGCCGGGCTCCTTGCCGCGAGCTCGCTCCAGATCCAGATCGCCGCGGGCGCGACGGCTTGGTGGCAGATCGCGCTGGCCGCGGCCGCGGTGGTCCTCTCGTACCGCGGGACGATCCATCCAGCGTTCGTCATCGTGGGCGGCGCCGCCGCTGGGATCCTCCTCGGGAGATAGCCGGTCGGACTATTCCTCCGGCGCGATCGCGGCGACGATCGCGAGGTCTTGCGCGCGAACCTTCGCGGGATCGAACTTGCGCAGGTTCGCGGTCATCCTCGTGAGCAGCTCGGCCATGGTCATCGGGGGTTTCTCGCCCTTTTTCGCGGGGATCCAGCGGACGGGGTTGCACCGAGCGACCACCACCTGGCGAAGGTATGGGCTCTTCATCCCGCGTTCCTGGAGCGTCTTCACGTGCGCCGCGACGCGATCGTCGATGTCCATGAGCCGCACGGCCCACTGCTCGCGCTGGCGGAGCGCGGCGGGGAGAGCCGTCTCGAGGAACCGGTCGACGCGGCGGAGCATCGAGTTGTAGGCCGACCCCGCGAAGCGATCGCGCTTCTCGTACGCGCACCCGAGCGTGAGGAACGCCGGAGA
This sequence comes from Chloroflexota bacterium, assembly GCA_005889275.1. Lineage (GTDB taxonomy): Bacteria > Chloroflexota > Limnocylindria > P2-11E > P2-11E > 3-1-20CM-2-70-9. The sequence continues at coordinate 25,226 of VBFI01000044.1, forward strand.
TTCGAAGCTCGTCGCGTGCTCCGATTCCTTCGAGCGCGGCTGCTCCTTGGCGAGCGATCGCGCCATGCGGATCACCTCGAGCGAGCGATCGCGCAGGTTGTGCGCCTTCTCGGTGTTGAGGGCGAGGATGCGGTAGGCAAGCGCCACGTCGTCGGTGAGCAGCGCGGTGATGGCCCGTTGGCCGAGCTGCTTCGCCGCGGCGATGCGGTGCCGGCCGTTCGGTGACCAGAAGACATCCTTCCCGGGGATGGCGATGACCGGATCGAGGAAGAGGCCCGCGGCGCCGATCGCTGTCGCGAGGCGGTCCGCGTGGGTCCGCGAGAGATCGCGCTGGAACGGCGTCGCCTCGACGGCGCCGAGCGGCAGCGACGCGAGGATGAGCGGCGCGCCCGCGTACGGATCGCGATACGCGGCGAGGACCGCCCCGTTCGCCTTCGCGATCTTCGCGCCGAGGTCCCGAACGGCGGGGTCGTCGAGCGTGAGCGCCGACGCCCCGGCCTCCGGACCCCGCGCCTCGGCCGGCCCGCGCCGGCGCCGCGTGGTCTTCTTCGGAGCGCCCTTCTTCGCGCTTGCCGCGCTCTTGGCCGGGCTCATGAATCCCCTCCTGCGTCCGCCGCCTGGGTGATCGCGCGTCGCGGCGCCACGGCGGCGAAGTCTCGCAGACGCCGCCCGCGGGCGGCGACGCCCGCGATCACGCCACCGATCACGAGCGCCCCGACGGTCGCCGCTCCCGGTGCGCCGACCAGGGCGGTGGCGACGCCGGTCTCGAGCTGCGAAGCGTTCGTCAGCCCGCGCGCGACGATGAGGATGAACGACATCACCCGCCCGCGATACGCGTCTTCCGCGGCGAGCTGCGCGATCGCGCTGCGCATGGTCCCCCAGGTCGCGTCGGCGAAGCCGACGACCGCGAGGATCGCCATCGAGAGCGGGAAGGAGCGCGACCACGCGAAGCCCAGGAGCGCGAGGGCGTAGAGCGCCCCGGACCCGAGCATGAACACGCCCTTGCGCCGCACGTCTCCGATGACGACGAGCAGCGCCATGCCCACGATCGCTCCGAACGCGATGCTCGAGAGCAGGAGGCCGAGGCCTTCGGCGCCCGCGCTCAGCACGTCGCGGGCGAAGATCGTCATGAGCGCCTGGTTGTGCCCGAAGACGGAGAGCGTCGCCTCGATCGCGAGTACCAGCGGGAGGATCCTGCTCGCCTGAACGTAACGCAGCCCGCCGACGAGCTCGCCGCGGAGCGATCCCCGGGCGCGCGCGGTCAGCGCGGGGACGCGCATCGCCATGAGTCCACCGATGATCGCGAAGTAGCTCGCGGCGTTCACGAAGAACGGCCACGCGACGCCCGCGCGCGCGATGAGCATTCCGGCGATCGCGGGGCCGACGAGGTTCGAGGTCTGGAAGAGCATCGAGTTGAGCGTGATCGCGTTCTGGAGCTGGCCGCGCGGGAGGAGCGTGGGGAAAAGCGACTGCCGCGCGGGAGCATCGAATGCCGCGATCGTGGCGTTCAGGAAGCTGATGACGTAGATGTGCCAGAACACCACGTGCCCGCTGAGGACGAGCGCACCGAGGACGAGTGACGTCACGACCGAGGAGCTCTGGGTGATCAGGAGCAAGCGGCGGCGCTCGACCCGGTCGGCCACGGTCCCGCCGAGGAGCGCGAACGCGAAGATCGGTAGCGCCCGGAAGACGCCGCCGAGACCGAGCAGCAGCGGCGAGTCGGTGAGCTGATAGAGCAGCCAGCTCGTCGCGGTCAGCTCGATCCACGTACCGGACATCGAGACGAGCTGCCCCGACCAGTAGAGCGCGTAGTTACGATGAGCGAGCGGTGCCAGCCCTGGCAGGAGGCGCGGCACTAGGGCCGGTTGCGGAGCTGTCGGATCCGGCGCTGGGTCCGGATGGACTCGCCGGCTCGCGTCGGGATGATGCTGATCGATCCGTCCCGCTCGAGGATCGCGGCGCGGACGTCCTTGAGATCGTCGATGCCGTGCTCGCGGGCGGACATCTCGATGTCCTCGTGCGTCACGTTCTCGCGCTCGAGGTGCTTCTCGATGAACTTACCGTCGTCCACCAGGAGCGTGGGCTCGCTCGTGAACAGATGCTCGAGGAGCGGCACGCGGTTCGCGACGCGCCCGAACGCGAGGTTCATCGCGACGAGCGTGCAGGCCGCCAGGATGCCACCGATCAGCGAGTTGTCGCCGCCGGTCATCGCGTTCTGCACCGCGTTCGAGATGACCAGGATGACGACGAGGTCGACGGCGCTCATCTGCCCGAGCTCGCGCTTCCCGGCCACCCGGAGGAGCACGAGCACGACGATGTAGACGACCGCGGTGCGCAGGATGATCTCCCACCAGGGCGTCGTGAGGCCGAACACGGGCTCAGGATGACAAAAGCTGGCTGGCGAAGCGCGCGGGCGAATCCCCGACCACGGCGAGAGCCGCGCGGACGTCGATCGCGACGCCCATCCGGACGAAATACGAGGCCGCGCGCTCGACGTCTCGGACGAGCAGCTCTCGCGCCGCGGGATGGGTGACCGCGTCGACCGCCTGCGAGAAATCGATGAGAACGGCCCGCCCGCGCCACCAGAGGACGTTGAACGCGGAGAGGTCCCCGTGCACGACGTCGGCCTCCAGCATGCGGCGGATCTCGAGCTGGACCTCGCGCCAGACCAGCCGGGCGGTCTCTCGGTCGAGATCGATCTCGGTGAGCCGCGGCGCGGCGCGGTCGCCGTCCCCGACGAACGCCATCCGGTATCCGTCGGCGACCTGCTCGACCGGCGGTGGCACGGTGACGCCGGCCTCGTACAGCCTCGTGAGCGTCGTCCACTCGTGGTCAATCCACCGCGCCTGGATCGCCTGCTGGCCGAAGCGCGTACGGTTCCGGATCGCACGCGCCTCGCGCCGGCCTCCTGCGCCCCAGACACCGGCATAGCGATAGTCGTTGCGGAACCCACGGCTCCGCCGCTCCTTGAACCGCTTCTCGGCGATGAGCGACGTGCGCTCTGGGCCGATCCGCGCGATGAGATGCACCTCGCTTTCCTTGCCGGTCTTGAGCACGCCCATGGGGACGTCGTCGTACGGCGCTCCCACGAGCCAGTCGCTCGCGAAGAGTGGCGGTCGCGCCTCGGGCATGCGTCCTCCAGGTCGGAGGCGGCCAAGAGCGAGCGGCGCGCGCGGCGCTAGAAGGTGGGCGGCCTCGGGGTAGGAAGGCCGGCGGCGTCGCGTGCGGTACGTTCGCTCAAATCCGGCCTCCTGTCGTCGATGTCGACCTCGCGGTCGCGCGCGAAGCGTAGCAGCCGCGGCCTAGGGGGTCGAGGTCGGCAGCGGACCGCGCGAAGGGAACGCCGGGACCACGAGCTCCTTCTCGAAGATCTTCGCGCGCGGCGTATCGCTCAGGAATCTCATGATGCCGGCGCTGATCGCGGCGGCGACGACATCCGCTTTGTCGATCATGAGCGCCCGGTCGTCGTCGTTGGAGAGGTAACCCATCTCCAGGATCACCCCGGGGGTGAACGGGGAGACCGCATGCTGAAAGCGGGTCCAGCTGAAAACGTAGTAGCCCCGCATCGCGTTCGAGATGTGCGTGCCGTCGTAGTCGAGACCCGTCGCCTTCGCGTACGCGGTCTTGACGTCGTTCAGCAGGGCGTCTTCGTAAGGGCCGCGTCGCGCGCTGTGGGCCATCTTGAAACCGCTGAGCTCACCGACGCCGTCGCTGTCGGCGTGCAGCGCGACGACCGCGTCCGCGAGATACCCCGGCGGAATGGTCGTCGGCAGGATGTCGACGGCGATGCCGCTCGAGTTCAGCAGCACCGCGACGCGCTGCGCGATGTCGAGGTTCAGGTCGACCTCATTCACCCCCTCCCAGGAGGCGCCCGTCTGCACGACGAGCTTGGTGAGCTCCGGGGGAGCCTCGTCGGTCTTCCAGTGACCGACCTGGATCCCGACACGTCGCGGGCCGATCGGAATGTTCTTGGGCAGGGGGACGCGAAGCGTGCCGATAGCGCCCGGGCTCGCGCTCGGTCCGGGCGTTTGCAGGATCACGCCGCCGGGTGGAGCCGCGGCCGACCACGGGTCGTCCGGGTCACCCGGGTCGGTACCGATCTGCCCGAGGGGCGCGCCCGCTGGGACGAATCCGGGATCGACGGCGGCGGTCACCGCCCGCGTCACGACCGCGCCGCTCACCGCGGCGTTCGCGACGAGAACGACCGCCACGACGACCGCGGCAAGCGCCGCGACGCCGCCGAGAAGTCGGATCAGGAAGCCATCCTCACGCTCGCATTCTCGAACACGCGATCATCTCGAAGAGCACCTGCACGACCCGGTCCCGACGCGATCCGACATCCACGAGACGCAACGGATACCCAGGCTCCAATGAAATGGGTTCGCCCGGGGCGAAGATCGGCCGTCCGACTTCCATCCGGCCGAACGACCGGCCGTCACTGGCAGACTTCGCCCGTGCGAGATCTCAACGTCCTGACCGACGAGCCGCTCAACGCGGAGACGAGGCTCGACCGGCAGGACGGCGCCATCACGCCGGCCGGTCGGCATTACGTGCGAACCCATTTCGCGATGCCCGACCCGAGCGCGGAGCTGGTCATCGAAGGCGATCGCCGGATCACCCTCGCGGCGCGGCAAGTCCGCGCCCTTGGGGGCACGACGCTGGCCGTCACGCTCGAATGCGCGGGCAACGGCCGGCGTTTCATCGAGCCTGCGACGCCGGGCGAGCAGTGGGGCCTCGGCGCCGTCGGCACGGCCGAATGGACCGGCGCGCCGCTCCGCCTGCTGCTCGAGCGGGCGGGAGTCGGTCCCGGCGCGAGGGAGGTGCTCTTCCGGGGAGCGGACAGAGGCGTGGTGGCGGACGTCGGCGCGCGTGTCGCCTACGAGCGGTCGCTTCCGATCGCCGACGCGCGCCGCGAAGACGTGATCGTCGCCTGGGCGATGAACGGCCGTCCGATCCCGCGCGAGCACGGCGGTCCGCTTCGGCTCGTCGTTCCCGGCTGGTATGGCATGGCGTCGGTGAAGTGGCTCGCCACGATCGCGGTGCTCGATCGATCCTTCGACGGCTTCTATCAGCGTGATCGCTACGTCATCGACGGTCGACCGCTCCGCGAGATCGCGCCCCGCGCGGTCATCACCTCCCCCGGCGACGGCGCCCTGCTCTCCGGGTCGATACTCGAGATCAAGGGGTACGCGTGGTCCGGGGCGGCGCCCGTCGAGCGCGTGACGGTCGGCGTGGGAGCCGATCGAGCCGACGCGGACCTCGGCGAGGCCCCTTCGGCATATGCCTGGCGTCCCTTCACCAGGAAAGTCGCCCTCGCCTCCGCAGAGCGATTAGACCTGGTGGTGAGCGCGCGGGCGACCGACGCGGCGGGGAACGTTCAGCCGGAGGTCCCGGTTTGGAACGCGCTCGGCTACGGGAACAACGCGGTCCGGCCCGTGCGGGTCCGCCTCTCCCCGCGTTAAGCGACTCCCTCGCGATCGGGCGCAAAGATCTGGCCGACGTCGTCCAGCATCGCTCCGGCGCGGCGGGCGACCTCGGGGAAGAGCGCCTGCGCTCCCACGATGTTCGACTCGGCGCCCGAGTGCGGGTTCACCACACCGTCGTCGACGCCGTCGGCCACGCGTCCGGCCACGCGGTCGTAGACCGGCTGCCCGGCCGGATTGCGGCCATCGAACCACGCGCGCGCGTGATCGCGCCATCGGGCGTAGGCCGCCTCGCCCGTGGCGATGTGCAGGCGGTCCATCACGTAGACGGCGGACGCCACGTCGTACGGCAGCACCCTGCGCTCGGGGAAGGCCTGCTCGATGTCCGGCGTAATCACGCTGCGCGCGCTGCGCCGCGCGATCTCGAGGAGATCCGGACGATCCAGCACGACCGCGGCCTCCGCGAGGACTCCCTCCTGCACGTGCCCCCAAAGGTGCGGACGCTCCTCATTGGGTGAGTTCAGCAGCACGTCGCCGCGGCGGCACTCGGCGATCTCCTCGCACCAGCGTTCGAGGGTCTCGCGCAGCACCGGGGTCAGCCCGGCGTGCATGAGGTCCAGCGCCGCGAGGACATGGATCGCGCGGACGTCCGCCGGAGCCTCGTGCGCCGTCGCCCAGGCGAAGCCACGAGCGAGCGGGACCGCGACCCGATCGTCGCGGAGCGCCAGGTGCGCCTTCGCGAGCGCGCGGACGGCGCGCGCCTGCCAGAACCCGCCGCCGGGGTAGGAGGTCGGGCCCTCGTCGTTGATCGCGCCATCCCAGTCGTGGAGGAAGTTGTGGAACCGCCCGTCCTCCCGCTGCATGTAGAGGACGAAGTCGAGAAGTCCGCTCCCCCACGCGCGCAGGCGAGCGTCTCCGGTCTCGTGCGCGAGATCGAGGAACAGGATCACCGCTCGCGAGGCGTCGTCCACGCAGGCGACACCCTCGAACCCGAGATCCGCCGCGACGAGCGCGCGGTCCTCGCCGTTCGCGTAGACCGAGAGCGCGAGTGCGCGCGGCCCCACCGCGGGGACCCGGCGCGTCAAACGCGCGAGCTGTCTAAGGATTGTGCCACTCCTGAAGGCTCGCGAGGATCTCGTTCACCGTGAAGTCCGCGGCCGCGACGCACGAGTCCGCCGCGCCGTAGTACATGCGGATCCGCTCCTCGTCGAGGTGCACGACGCCGCACGAGAAGACCGTGTCGTTGAAGAGCCCGAGCCGCTCGTACGCGGTCCCCGGCGCCAGGATCGGCACGGGCGAGCGGGCGAGGACTCTTCGCGGGTCGTCCCCGTCGAGAAGGACCGCGCCCATCGCGTAGCGGTGGGTCCGGTTGACCCCGTGGTAGAGCTCGAGCCAGCCGTCCTTCGTGCGGAACGGCACCGCGGATGCGCCGGTCCGTAACTCGTCCCAGTGGTTCCAGCGCGGCAGGCAAACGGTCTCGTGGCCGCCCCACTGGAAGAGATCGTCGGAGAACGCGATCCAGATCCCGAAGATCCGGCTGAACGACTGCGGCATCGGCCGGGTGAGCGCGACGTACTTCCCCCCGATCCGTTCGGGGAAGATGACCACGTCCTTGTGGTCGGGAAGGAAGATGACGCCGCGCCGCTCGAACGTGCGGAAGTCCTCGGTGGTCGCGAGACTCGTGGTTATCCCCCACCGGGAGACCGACACGTAGGTGATCTGGAAGACCCCGTTCAGGAAGGTGCATCGCGGGTCCTCCACGCCGTACTCCTCGACGTCGACGTTCGGCGCGACGGCGGGAGTCTCGTCCACGGTGAACTTCACGCCGTCGGTGCTCCGCGCGACGCGCAGGTGGCTCATCTGCGCGAGGTAGTCGGTGTAGCCCTCGTTGATCACCCCGAGGACGCCCGTCCCGTTGCGGTAGCGGATCGAGCGTGGGTCGCGGAGGTCGAGCCCCGGCAGATCTTTCGGGATGTAGGCGACGACGACCCGCGGCTTGGTGGCGCTCGTGTCGAGGAAGCACATCCCGATCACGTCGTGCTTCGTGTACCCCGTGGGCAGCGGCCGCAGGACCGGATGCGGCCCGTCGAGGTCGAGCGTCATCGCGCCAGGTGGCGGATCGATGTCGCTCCGGGGGCGCTCGGCGACGCGGAGAAGGAGGATCGTCTCGCCGTCGAGCTGCGCGGTGGCCGCGTTGAAGGCCGAGACGACCTCGAGCCCCGGCATCGACGGCTTCACGTCGCGGGCGGTGATGAGCGGATTCTGTTCGAGTCGGCGGCCGATTCCCGCCGTGCGATCAATGCGGACGGTCATGCGTGCGCGAGTGGAACCTCGGTGGATTCGGCCTCTTCGGGCTCGAGCCTGGCGACCTCGGGCACCGCGAGAAGCTCGCGCGTGAGCTCGAGCACGCGGCGTCCGACGTTCGGCCAGGCCATCTCTTTCCCGTACTCGTAGGCCCGGCTCTCGAGCTCCCGCTTGAACTGCGAATCGTCGAGGATGGCGAGCACGGCGCGCGCGAGACCCACGGGATCGCGCGGCTCGACGAGGAGCCCGCGGCCGTCGGCGAGCGCTTCCGCCGCGTGGAGGTAGCCGGTCGAGACGATGGCTTTTCCGGCGCCGAGGGCGTACGCGAGGGTGCCGCTGGTGATCTGGTTCAGGTCGAGATACGGCGTCACGTAGACGTCGGTCGCGAGCAGGTAATCGACGATCTCGCGCTGCGTGAGGTACTGGTTCACGAAACGAACGTGGTCGCGCAGGTTGAGGCGATCGATCTCGGCGACGAGCTCGTTGCGGTATCGCTCGCCCTCCTTCTTCTGGAGCTCGGGATGGGTCTGCCCGACGATGAGGTACAGCACGTTCGGATCGCGCGCGACGATGCTCGGCATGGCGTGGATCATGTATTCGAGACCCTTGCGCGGATCGACGAGCCCGAATGTCGAGACGATCGTCCGCTTCTCGACGCCGAGCTGCCGCTTGAGCCGATGCCGGCCGTGGGGGACGATCGCCGGCATCCCGTGCGGGATCACGACTGGTGGCCTCTCGATGCCATAGACCTCGCGAAGGAGGCGCGCGGCCGTCTCGGCCATGACCACGACGACCGTGCTGTGCGCGGCGACCTGACGCATCGTCTCGCGCATCCACGGGTCCGGCCGCGGCAGCACCGTGTGGAGGGTCGTCATGACCGGCTTGGAGATCTCTGAGAGGAGCGGAACCGCGTGGTCCTCATAGGTCCCGTCGCGATGGACGCCATAAAGTCCGAACTCGTGCTGGACGTTCACCACGTCGGCGGAGGAAGCCTGGATCGCCCGTCCGACCGCTCGGTAACTCGCCAGGTCGCCTTGGCGGATCCGCCACTTCACTTCGGGCCCGTAGGCGCGGGCGGCGTTGGGCTCGTCGATGGCCGCCTGCACCACGCGGACGTTGGGATCGGCGGCCTTTACGGCCGCGATCAAATCGGCGGTGAAGGTCGCGATCCCGCAGCGGCGTGGCACTGCGGAGGCGACAAAAGCGATACGCATTAGACCATCTTGCTCTGAGAGCGCTTGTTTGGTCGGGCGTGCGGTACCGGGGAACAGTAACCCGAGCTGGGACGCCACGCTTTCGGCGCAGCAGGATGTATGCCCCTAACCATCCTGAGCCACCGGTAGGCCCGCGCCACGCCAGGCAGCGAAGCCGCCACGCAGGTTCGCGACCTCCCGCCCGCTCGCTTCGAGGATGCTCGCGGCGAGGCTCGAACGGACGCCGCCGGCGCAGTAGGTCACGATCGGTCGCCCAGGAGCCAGCTCGCTGACGCGGTCGCGCACGAGCTCGTACGGGATGTGGATCGCTCCAGGCGCGTGCCCCGCTCGCCACTCCGATGCTTCGCGCACGTCGACGAGGAGCGCACCGCCGCTCGCGCGCGCGGCCGCCGTCCGTGGATCGAGCTGCTCGATGCGGAGCGCCACTCCGTCTTCAGGATCGGGCGAGGCGTAGCCGCGTACATCGTCGTAGCCGATGAGCGCGAGCTGCGCGCGCAGGCGCTCGGCCTGCTCGGCGTCGACGGTGAGGATCACGAGCGGCGTCGCGAACGCCACGGTCGCGCCAACCCGGACGGCGAACGAGTCGTTGGCCACGACGTTGAGCGCGCCACGCCGGTGCCCGGCGCCGAAGAGATGCGGTGGCCGTGGATCCACCATCACCGTCCCGGGCTGGCGCGGGTCGGGCAGGAACGGCAGCGACCGGCGATCCGCGAGCCCCGCGCCGCGCGCGTTCATCGCGCGGACGTGCGGGTAGTACGCGGGCGCGACCGGCAGCCCCGCGGCGATGGCCGCGCGGAACTCGCGATAGTCGCGCCCCGCAGCGCGGGCGACGTCGTTGTGGCGGCGCTCGAAGCCGAGCGTCGTCCAGCGTGAGCCCGCGACCTCCGCGGCGCAGGCGCTCCCCCCACCATGCGTCGGGAAGACCGCGACGTAATCGGCGAGCGGAAGCACCTTGTCGCGGAGCGTGTCGTAGGCCGAGCGGGCGAGCTGATCCTCGAGCTCGGGGCCGAGGAGATCGACGCGCGCGATCTGCCCGACGAGGAGAGCCCCACCGGAGAAGAGGTACTGGGGATCGTCCGCCCGCCGCCGGTCGGTCACGAGGTAGGCGACGTGCTCCGGCGTGTGCCCCGGCGTCGCCAGGCACCGCACCGCGAGCTCGCCAACCACGACGACATCGCCGTCGCCTTGGGCGGCGTGCGGGTACTCCAGAACCGCGGCCGTGCCGGCATGGACGGTGATCGGCCGAAGCTCGGCGAGCGCCCGTGAGCCGGAGACGTAGTCGTTGTGGACATGCGTCTCGAACGAATCGGTGACGAGGACGCCGAGGCGCGATGCCGCCGCGAGGTACGCATCGATCTGGCGGTCGGGGTCGACGAGGAAGGCGACCCCGGCGTCCGGATCGGCGACCAGGTAGCTCGCGTGTCCGAGCCCCGCGTCGAAGAACTGCTCGATCAGCAAGGCGCGCGCACTCTAGCGCGCACCGGTCGTATCAGCGTCGCGGCTGCTGTCGGACCGCCTTGGCCTCCTGCTCAAGCACCTCTTCGCCCGGGCCCATGCCGGTCTCGTGGGGATCGAGGACCGTGGGGATGCGTTCCTCGACGCTTTTGCTCTTCGCTTCGGCCTCTTCGGGTGAGTCTTCGGGGCGCGGCTTCTCTTTGTCCATGTGTCCGGCGTCCGCAAGGGCCGTGCCGTTAGCCCGCCCCCGCGGCGAAACCGAGCGCGTGCGGGAGCAGTGTGCCGAAGATCCAGCCGCCGACCGAGGCCGCCAGTACGAGGCCGACGATCTCGAGACCCGAGACGACGGGGTTCCGGCCGGTGAGCCGTGACTTCGCGAAGCCGAGGGCGAACATCGAGACGGCCGCGAGGGCGATCGCGACGAAGAGCGCGACGTGAGGCTCGAAGACGAAGAAGGGCGCGAGGGGGATGAGCGACGCGATCGCGAAGGTCGCCGCGAGAACGAGCGCCCCTTGGAGCGCGCTGTGCCCTTCCTCGACCGTGAGGCCGAGCTCCTTTTCCACCATCGTCTTGAGGAGGACGCCCGGCGCGCCGGCGAGCTCCGCGGCGACGCGGCGTGCCGCCGGTTCGGAGAGCCCCTCCTGCTCGAGCATGTACGCGACCTCGGCCTCCGACTCGCCTGGCCGCTCGGCGACCTCCTGTCGCTCCTTGGCGATCTGGGCGAGGAAGATCTCGCGCTGGCTCTTCGAGCTCATGTACTCGCCGGCGGCCATCGAGAGGATCTCGGCGAGCGCGGCGGCGATGCCGGCGACGAGGACGGCGTAGCGCTGATTCGTCGCGGTCGCGACGGTGATGACCACCACGAGGATGCTCGTCACGCCGTCCTGCGCCCCGAAGATCGCTTCGCGCACCTCGCTCAGGAGATCGGCCTCGCGTCGCTCCTCGCCGAGATGCGCGGCGAGCCACTCCTTCGTCAGGTAGGGTGGCGAGTCGGTCGCGGGCGCGGCCACCCTAGATGACGCGGCCCGGACCGCCGGTCTGACCGACCAGCGGAAGGCCCGCGCGGCTCCAGGCGGTGACCCCGCCGTCCAGGTTCTCGGCCGCGAATCCGGCCGCGCGGAGGCCGCGGGCCGCCCGGTCGCTGCGGCTCCCGCTCCGGCAGACGGCGACCACCGTGCGGTCGCGCGGGACCTCGCCCATGCGCGCCGCCAGCTCGCCGAGCGGGATGTGCTGGGCGCCGTCGATGTGCCCGGCGTCCCATTCATCTTGCTCGCGGACGTCCAGCAGATGCAGCTCGGAATGCCGCTTGCTGACGTCGGTCGGAAGCATCCTTCAATTCTGGCGCATGGAGGCGACCGTGGACCCGAAGGCGATGCGCGAACGGCTCCTGCGGGAGCGTGCCGACCTGGAGGGGACGGTCACCCGGATCCGCGAGCGCCTCGCCGTGCCGCAGCGCGACAGCGGCGGGGACATCGCCCTCGCCGACCAGCATCCCGCTGACGCGGCGAGCGAGACCGAAGCGCGCGAGCTCGACCTCGCGCGGCTCACCATGTTCGAGGGGAAGATCGAGCTTATCGACGACGCCCTTGGACGTCTCGACCGCGGCGAGTACGGGCGATGCGTCATCTGCGGTACGGCCATTCCGGACGAGCGCCTCGAGCTCGTACCGGAGACGCCCTACTGCGTCGAAGACGCGGAGCGAGAACAGCAAAGCTCGACGCGCTAGGCCGAGGGCACAATGACCGCGTGAGGCCTCCGTACCCCGTCGACATCGTGCCGCTCCTGCCTGACTTTCTCGGGCGACGGCGAGCGAAGCTGACGTTCGCGCTTCGCAGGGCCGAAGAGCTCGGCCTCGACCGGCCGTCGTTCACCTGGGCGATCAACCTTGGCTACCGCGGCGAACGTGGCGGTGGCCCGGAGCCCGGCGACCTCATGAGCGCGTACGGCACGATCCCCGGGCGTTGGCTGCCGATGGCCGCCGCGGCGCGGGGCGCCGGCCTGGCCGAGGAGCGCGGCGGGCGCTGGTACCTCACCGGAAAAGGACGCGAGCTCGCGCGCGAGATGCGCGACGCGGCGCGCGCCCATTACGCGACGCTTGCGCCGATCCCGAAAGACGAGCTGGCGTTGCTCGCGCGACTCCTCGACCGCGCGTTCGAGTCCGGTGTGAAGGCATCCGAGCCTCGCGAGCGGATGCACACACCGTTCGCGATCGCGTACCGCGCCGGCGACGACCCACCGGACGGATCGTTCGCCCAGCTCGACGCGGCCATCTACGGGCTGTGGCAGGTGCGCGACGACTGCCACTTCGCCGCGTGGCGCGCCTCGCGACTGGGCGGACCGGAGCTCGAGGTCCTCACGCGCGTGTGGCGCCGCGAGGCCGAGGACCCCACGGCGCTCGCCGAGCTTCTGCCGCACCAGCGCGCCGAGGATGTCGACGCATCGCTCGCGCGCCTGCGCGAGCGCGGGCTCATCGCCCCGGGCGTGCTCCGCGCGACCGACGAGGGCGCGGAAACCCGGCAGCGGATCGAGGACGAGACCGACCGGCTTTTCTTCACCCCGTGGCCCGACGAGGTCGGTGCGAAGGGTGCCTGGATCGCCGAAAGGCTCGGCGCCGTGAACGCGGCTCTGAGCTAGCTGGGCGGTCGAGCTAGCGGGCCCGTACCAATACTGGCACGTCTTTTGCCACAACTTCGTTACACATGCTTGATCAGGAGGCCGCGCCCAGCACGCGGCCGGTCGCCACGGGTGGCCGGATCCTGGTGGTCGACGACGACCGGGACGTCGCGACCCTGGTCGGTACGGTGCTGACCGAGGCCGGTCACGAGGTCCACGCGATCACCGATGCGCGCCAAGCGATGGCCGCGTTCGCCGAGCTGCGCCCCGACCTCGTCACCCTCGATGTGCTCATGCCGAGCGTCGACGGGATCAGTCTCTGCCTGGAGCTCCGTCGCAATTCGGACGTACCAGTGCTGTTCCTCTCGGCGAAGGACGACCCGCCCGATCGCGTGGTTGGCCTGCGGATCGGCGCCGACGACTATCTCGGCAAGCCGTTCGACAACGACGAGCTCGCCGCGCGCGTCGAGGCGCTCCTCCGCCGCGATCGCACGCGCACCGACCACGGCAAGGAGCGGCAGCTCCGCTTCGGCCGATTCATCGTCGACCTCGCGAGCCTGCAGGCGGTGGCCGGGGACCGGCAGCTTCCCCTCACGCCGACGGAGTTCAAGCTCCTGCGCACGCTCGCGGGCGAGCCCGGCCGCGTGTTCACCCGCGACGATCTTCTCGTCGGCGTGTGGAGCTACGAGCCGGGGAGCGACACGCGTCTGGTCGACGTCCACGTCGGACGGCTGCGCAAGAAGCTCGAGCAGGCCGAGATCAGCGAGGTGTCGATCGAGACGGCGCGCGGTTTCGGCTATCGGCTGATCGCCCGCTCGTAACCGCGCGTCGCGCACGAACGGACTCCGCGAGCGACCGCAGCATGACCGCCGTCGCGTCCCAGCCGATGCACGCGTCGGTGATGCTCTTCCCGTAGACCAGCGGATCGGTATCGGCGTCCTGGCGTCCGTCCTCGATGAAGCTCTCGGCCATCACCCCGACGATCCCGCGCTCGCCGCTCGCGATCTGCGCGGCGACCTCACGCGCGACCTGCGCCTGCCTCGTGTGGTCGCGGCCGCTGTTGCCGTGCGAGAGGTCGATGACGACCCGGGCCGGCAGCTCCGCCGCGCGGAGCGCATCGAGGGCCCCGGCGACGCTCGGCCGATCGTAGTTCGGGCCAGGCGTGCCGCCACGCAGGACCACGTGCGCGCTCGGATTCCCGCCGGTCTCGACGATCGCGGCGAGGCCCTGCTCGGTCACACCCATGAAGCTGTGCGGCTGTGTCGCCGCGCGGACGGCATCGATCGCGACCTGGACGTTCCCGTCGGTGCCGTTCTTGAACCCGACCGGCATCGAAAGGCCTGACGCCAGCTCGCGGTGCACCTGACTCTCCGTGGTACGCGCGCCGATGGCCGCCCACGCGACGAGGTCGCTCGTGTACTGGGGCGAGATCGGGTCGACGAACTCACACGCCGCGGGGACGCCGATCTCGACGAGATCGAGCAGCAGCCGCCGCGTCATCCGCAGCCCGTCGTTGATCCGGAAGGTCCCATCGCTGTGGGGATCCGAGACGAGGCCTTTCCATCCGACGCTCGTGCGTGGCTTCATGAAGTACGCGCGCATCACGATCATGAGATCGTCGCGGAGCTCGTCGCCGATGCCCCGCAGGCGGCGCGCGTAGTCGAGCGCCGCGACCGGGTCGTGGATCGAGCACGGCCCGAAGATCGCGATGAGCCGATCGTCGGCATCGTCGAGGATGACGACGACCTCCTCGCGCCATCCCGCGACCGCGCGCGAGCCGTCCTCGGAGAGCGAGAGCTCCTCGAGGATGATCGCCGGCGGGACGAGCGGGCGGTACCCGGTGACCCGGAGGTCGCGTGTCCTCATCGGCATATTCTTCCTGACGTGCCGCTCTACGGCTACCGCGGGAAAACGCCGAAGGTCGCGGCCGACGCGTTCATCGCTCCAACGGCGGTCCTGATCGGCGACGTGACCGTCGAGAGCGGCGCCTCCGTCTGGTTCGGCACGGTCCTCCGCGGCGACATGGATCGGATCGTGATCGGCGCGCGCTCCAACGTGCAGGACAACTCGACGATCCACACGGACGAGGGCGAGCCCACGCTTGTCGGCCCAGATGTGACGATCGGCCACAACGCCCTCGTGCACTCGAGCGTCATCGCCCGGAACGTGCTCATCGGGCAGGCCGCGGTCCTCGTGGGGGGCAACGTCATCGGCGAGGAGACGATCGTCGGCGCGGGCGCGGTGCTCCCCGAGAAGTTCTCGCCCCCCGCGCGATCGCTCGTCCTCGGGGTGCCGGCGAAGGTCGTCCGCGAGACGCGGCCGGACGACGCCCGCTGGACCGTGCGAGCCGCGGAGCACTACACCGACCTCGGGCGCTGGTACCGCGAGAACTTGCGATAGCGACCCTCCGGCTCACCGGCCACGACCTTTCGATCGCCGACGTCGTCGCGGTCGCGCGCGAGGACATCGCGGTCGGTCTCGACCGCGCCGCGGAGCGCTCGGTCCAACAGGCGGCCAAGGTCGTCTCGCAGATGGCCGGCGGGGACGAGCCGGTGTACGGCGTGAACACCGGGTTCGGCGACCTTTCCACCGTGCGGATCCCGCACGACGAGCTCCGCGCGCTTCAACGCAACCTCGTCCGCAGCCACGCCGTCGGCGTCGGCCCGGGCGACCTCGCGCCGCTCGCGCACGCCGCGCTCGTGCTTATCGGCGAAGGCGAGACCATCGAGGGGACGAAGCGGCGCGCCGGCGGAGAGGCTCTCCGTGCCGCGGGCCTCAAGCCCCTCGAGCTCGCGCCGAAGGAGGGTGTGTCGCTCATCAACGGCACGCAGGTGATGACCGCCATCGGGTGCCTGGCGCTCCACGACGCGGAGGTCCTCGCGACGACGGCCGACGTCGTCGGCGCGATGTCCGCCGAGGCCCTGCGCGGGACCGACCGCGCGTGGGACGAGGAGCTGCACGCGAGCCGGCCGCATCCCGGACAGCAGACCGTCGCCGGCAACCTGCGCGCGCTCATGGCCGGCAGCCCGAACGTCGCCTCGCACCGCGTCGGAGACCCGCGCGTCCAGGACCCGTACTCGGTGCGCTGCATGCCGCAGGTGCATGGCGCGACGCGCGACGCGCTCGGCTACACCCGGCGCGTCCTCGAGGTCGAGATCAACGCGATCACCGACAACCCGATCGTGTTCGCGGAAGACCACCGGATCGTGAGCGGCGGCAACTTCCACGGGCAGCCGGTCGCCATCGCCCTCGACCTCGCGACGATCGCCGTGGCCGAGCTCGCCGACATCAGCGAGGCGCGGATCGATCGCATGACGAACGGCCACACGAGCGGGCTGCCGGCTTTCCTCTCGCCATCGCCGGGCACGAACTCAGGCTTCATGGTCGCGCAGTACACGGCGGCGGCCCTCGTCACCGAGAACCGGATGCGCTCGTTCCCCGCGTCGGTCGAGTCGCTGCCGACGTCGGCCGGCATGGAGGACCATGTGAGCATGGGCGTCCACGCCGCGCACAAGCTCGCCGAGGTCGTCCGCAACACCCGCGACGTGCTCGCGATCGAGGCGCTCTGCGCAACGCAGGGCCTCGACCTCCTCGAGACGACGACGGCGCCGGCCGTCGAGGAGGCGCGCCGGGTGGTTCGCGAGCGCTCAGGGCGGCTCGAGGCCGACCGCTCCCTCGCCGGCGACATCGCGAACATGTCGGACGCGATCGCGCGTGAGGTGTTCATCGCCGCCGTGCGCGTGCGCCTCCCGGAGCTCGCCTGAGGTGAAGCGCACGCTCACGGTGAATGGCGCCGGCCGCGAGGTCGATGTCGCGCCGAGCGTCTCGCTTCTCTCGGCGCTACGGGACGACCTGGGCTTGACCGCGACGCGCTACGGCTGCGGCCGCGGGCAGTGCGGCGCCTGCTACGTGATCGCCGACGGGCGGGCCGTGGCCTCGTGCCTGCTCACCGTCGACCAGGCGGCGCGGATGGAGATCACGACCGTGGAGGGCCTGGCGACGGACGGGACGCTCAGCCCGGTGCAGCAGGCGTTCGCCGACCTCGACGCGATGCAGTGCGGGTACTGCACGAGCGGCATGCTCATCTCCGCGACCGCCCTTCTCGACCGCGACCCGGAGCCCGACGAGGCGGAGGTGCGCGACGCGCTCGCCGGCAATCTGTGCCGCTGCGGCGTCTACGGCCGTGCGATCCGCGCCGTGCTCACGGCGGCGGAGGCGCTTCGTTGAGCGGCTGGGGCGAGGAGCGCCGCGAGGACCTCGCGCAGCGCATCCGCGTGGAGCCCGACGGCACGGTCGTCGCCCTCTCCGGCAAGATCGACTTCGGACAGGGGATCCGCACCGCGTTCGCGCAGATCGTGGCCGACGAGATCGACGTGCCCATCGAGCACGTGCGCGTGGTCCTGGGCGACACCGCCGAGACGCCGTTCGATTTCGGCACGTTCGGCAGTCACTCGGTGGCGCAGGAGGCGCCGCTGCTGCGGAAGGCGGCGGCGTTCGCGCGGCGTCAGCTCATCGAGCGCGCCGCTCGCAGGCTCGCGCTCGGCGCCGAGCGCCTCGACACGGAAGCCGGCGCGGTCGTCGGCGGAGGCCGGCGCATCGCCTACGGCGAACTCGTCGACGGCAGGCACCTCGCGGGTCCCATCCCCGACGAGGTCCCGCTCATGCCGCCGGCGCGCCGCCGCTACAGCGGTCAGCCGATGCCGCGGCTCGAGGCGCGCGACATCGTGACGGGACGAGCGACCTACGTCGCCGACCTCCGTCTCGACGGAATGCTCCGCGGTGCGATCGCCCGCCCGCCGTCGCGCGGCGCGAAGGTCCGTTCGGTCGACGACGCGAGCGCGCGGAAGCTCCCGGGCGTCGTCGCCGTCGTCCGGGATGGGGACGTGGTCGGGGTCGTCGCCGAGCGCGACGAGCAAGCGCGCGCGGCGGCCGCGGCCCTCGAGATCGACTGGGAGATCACGCCGCTCGAAGGCCCGAGCGCCGAGGTGCCGATGCGCCAGGATCCCGGCGTCGACGCGGCGCTCGCGAAGGCCGCGAAGCAGGTTGAGCGAACCTACGTCCTGCCACCGATCGCGAACGCCCCGATCGGACCGAGCGCGGCCGTCGCCGACGTCCGCGCCGACGGCGCCACGGTGTACGTGGGTACCCATCGCCCGTTCGGGATCCGCGAGCAGGTCGCGAAGACGATCGGCCTGGAGACCGCGAGCGTACGCGTCGTCCCGCTGATCACGAGCGGCACCTACGGTCGCAACACCCTGGGCGACGCGACGCTCGAGGCCGCGATCCTCAGCAAGGGAGCGCGGCGCCCGGTCCTCCTGCAGTGGACGCGCGAGGAGGAGTTCGCGTGGTCGCCGTCCCGGCCCGAGGCGGTGCTCGAGGTGAGCGCGGGACTCGACGACGGCGGTCGCATCCTCGCGTGGCGCTACGAGGAGCACACGAACGTCCACACCGCCGCCGGGCTCGAGCCTCGCGTCCTCGGCATGACCTCCGGCCGGAACGCGATCCCGCCTTACGCGATCCCGAGCGCGTCCGTCGTGCTGCGCATCGAGCCGACGCGACTGCGCACGGCGAACTTTCGCTCGCTCGCGGCGTCGGAGAACGTCTTCGCGATCGAATCGTTCATGGACGAGCTCGCGAGCGAGACGAAGCAGGACCCGCTCGCCTTCCGCCTCCGCCACATCGCCGATCCGCGCCTGCGGCGGGTCGTGGAGCGGGTCGCCGAGCGGAGCGGCTTCGGCGAAGGGCCGGGCGAGCGTCGCGGCCGTGGGATCGCGTGCACGATCTATCACGACACGTACGTCGCGCAGGTGGCCGAGGTCGAGGTCTCGCCCGCTGGCGCCGTGCGCCTGGTTCGCGTCTGGTGTGTCGTCGATCCGGGCGAGGTGCTCAACCCCGATGGCGTGCGCAATCAGGTCGAAGGCGGGATCCAGCAGTCGGCGTCGTGGACGCTCCTCGAGGAGCTGCACCACCGTGACGGCCGCGTGGTGACCACCGGGTGGGACGCCTACCCGATCGCCACGTTCCGCGATGCGCCGGAGTCGATCGACGTCCTGGTCGAGGGGGACCCCGCTGCGCCGCCCACCGGCGTCGGCGAGCCCGGCGCGGTGCCGATCGCCGCCGCGATCGCGAACGCGGTCTACGCCGCGTGCGGGGCGCGCGTCCGGGAGCTGCCGATCACCCGCGACCGGGTGCGGAAGGCGATCGCCGGCCGCTAACGCTCCGGGCGGACGGTCTTCGGAGGCAGCTGCGGCGCGGGCCCGTACGGCACCGGGATGAACTCGACTCCCGGACGCCGCTGCGTCGCCTGTGGGAAGAGATCCATGACGTCGTAGATCTCGCGCGGCATGTCCTCGCGCACGTCGATGCCGAGCGTGCGCAGCTCCTCGACGCCGAGCGCGTAGTCGTGCGTCCACTCGCCCGTCGCGAGCTTCGTCGCGATCCGCTCGGCGTCGGGCTCGCTGTGGTGCTCGAGCAGGAGCATCTTCACGGTCGCTTTCACCTGGCGGAGCGCCTTCTCGGCGAGGTCGCCGAGGATCAGGGTCTGGTCCTCGCGATTCGGATTTGGCTGCGCGAGGGCCTTCATGATCGACGCCGCCGAGAACGAAGCCTGCGGCGTGCCGAGCTGCGGATCGACCGGACCGAGGACGGCGTTCGCGTCCATGACGATCTCGTCCGCGGAGAGGGCGACGAGCGCGCCCCCGGACATCGCGTAGTGAGGCACGAAGACGGTGACCTTGCCCTTGTGCCGTTTCAGCGCGAACGCGATCTGCTCGGCCGCGAGCACGAGCCCGCCGGGGGTATGCAGAAGGAGATCGATGCCGAGGTCGGGCGGCGTGAGCCGGATCGCGCGCAGGACCTGCTCGGAGTCTTCGATGTCGATGTAGCGGGCGATCGGGAAGCCGAGGAAGCTCATCGTCTCCTGTCGATGGATCATCGAGATGAAACGGGTTCCCCGCTTGTGTTCGAGATCGGTGAACTTGCGGTTGCGGCGCAGCTCGAGCATCTGCTTCTGGTACAGCGGGATGAAGAACTGGCCAAGGATGAAAAGCCAGAAGAGCCAGGAGATGTCGAACACCGCCGTACAGGATGCTCCTTTCGCTGGTCCGTATCGTTCAGGGCGGTGGTCGCGCCCCGAGCCGTCATCTTCGATCTCGGCGGGACGCTCGTGCACTGGTCCGACTGGGACACCGGCGCCGACCAGAAGTGGGCAGCCTCGTACGATCAGCTCGTCACCCAGTTCGCCGACCGCCGCTGGCCGTCGCGCGAGGCGTACGTCATGGCGATGCGCGAGGCCGAGCGCGAGCACTGGCGTCGCGTCGATACCGAGCACTGGAGCGGCCCGCCGACCGGCCTCGTCCGGGTCGGCTTCGATCGCCTGGGCGTCCCCGTCAGCGGCGCCGAGCTCCTCGGCGCGATGGACGGCTACGCGAAAGCGATCGCGGGATGGTCGACCGTCGATCCGGACGCGATGCCGACGCTCGCGCTCCTGCGCGAGCGCGGCTACCGGCTCGGGCTCCTGTCGAACACGTGGTGGGCGGCCGACTGGCACAACGCGGACCTCGCGACGCATGGGCTCGCCGGCCTCATCGACGTCATCGTGTACACGTCGGATCTCCCGCATTCGAAGCCGCATCGCAGCGTGTTCCACGAGGTCGCGCAGCGGCTCGACGTCACGCCCGAGGAGTGCGTGATGATCGGCGACCGCATGGTCGACGACGTGTCCGGAGCGCTCGCGGTCGGCATGCGCGGCGTCTGGCGCAAGAACGCGTCCGGTTTCCCGTCGTCGATCGCGGTGCCGACCGCTGAGGTCGAACGTCTCTCGGAGCTGCCCGCGCTTCTGCAGAAGTGGGGAGGGGCGTAGTGGACGTGCGCCGACGCTGCGCATGGGCTTCGCGAGAGCCGCTTCGCTCGTATCACGATCGCGAGTGGGGAACGCCGCAGCACGC
This sequence comes from Chloroflexota bacterium, assembly GCA_005889275.1. Classification (GTDB taxonomy): domain Bacteria; phylum Chloroflexota; class Limnocylindria; order P2-11E; family P2-11E; genus 3-1-20CM-2-70-9. The sequence continues at coordinate 46,181 of VBFI01000044.1, forward strand.
CGATCGACCGCTCTTCGAGTTTCTCGTGCTCGAGGGCATGCAGGCCGGCCTCTCGTGGGAGACGGTCCTTCGCAAGCGGGCGGCGTTCCGCCGCGCCTTCGCGAGGTTCGCTCCGGCCAAGGTCGCGTCGTTCGGTTCCCGCGACGTGACCCGCCTCCTGAAGGACACGGGCATCATCCGCAACCGGGCGAAGATCGAGGCCGCCGTCGCCAACGCGAGGGCGTTCCTCACGGTCCAGAGGGAGTTCGGAACGTTCGACGCCTACGTCTGGCGGTTCACCGACAAGGACAAGCTCTCAAAGGAGCTACGCGCGCGTGGCTTCCGCTTCGTCGGCCCGACCATCGTCGAATCGTTCATGCAGGCGGTCGGCATCCGCAACGACCACGAGCGCGGCTGCTACCGCTGGTCGGAGCTGCGCGCCCTCGCGCGGTAGGCCGGGGGAGCTGCTGACGCGATCGCCGCGGCGTCAGCCCCCGAGAGCGGTGAGTCGGACGATCGGAATCTGGCGACACATCGCCTCCCCGCGCGCCAGCTGCCGGCGCTCACGCCGCCACGGCTTCGGCCGGCCCATCGCGCAGCGGGCGCAGCCCGCGGCAGGAGATTCCGCTCGTCACCATGTGGAACAGCTCCTCGGCCGCCCAGCCGATGTCGTCGAACAAGATGCCCTCGTAGTGGTGGTCCGCGGCGCCGGGCGGCGTCTCGCAGTGACGGTGCGGCACGTCGTCATGCCAGTGGTACGCGAAACGACCACTCGGACGCGGCGCAAGGTGCAGGTCGTAGAGGTAGGCGTACCGCTCGGGGTCGGGATCCCACAGGTGCTTCTCGATGAACACCAGCGTCGCGATCTGCGGCAAACCCCATCCCGGGATGTCGACGCGCACCAAGAGTTTCGTGGTGTCGCCGTTCGGACCGTTGGTCGTGCCGTAGGAGACCTGGCCGTACCGACCCGTGAATGCCTTCACGATCTCCTCGAGGCGCTGGTGGTATTCCTGGGCCATCAGACGTTGGCCGGATCTCACCGAGCGACGACGGGCCGTCGCTTCCGCCGGTCCTCGTCGATCGCGAGGTCCGAGCCGTCAATCGTGATGCGCCTCGGCTTGGCCGCTTCCGGGTTGAGCCGGCTCACCACGGCGGCGAGCGGGATGCGGTAGGTCTTCGGACCGAGCTTCACGGCGTAGAGCTCTTTCCGGTGGATCCAGTCCATCACCGTGGAGGGATCCACCTCGATGAGCGTCGCCAGCTCGGTCGGCGTGTAGAACGGCTTTGGCTCGAACCCCAGTACCGCGCCCGCCTCCATATCCGGCATATCCTCCAAAACTGTATATGGCGTATTTGGCGTTGTCAAGCCACCGCATCCCAACACTCGATCTGGACCTGCTTCGACGAGCCAAGCCGACCACGGAGCGCGCCTCTGGCAGGTCGGCTACCGCGGCGGTGAGAAGCTGAAGAGCGCTCCCTCGTTGGGATTCTGGTCCTGCGTATAGATCACGTCGTTCGCCTCGTCGTACGCGACCCCATGCGCCCCGACCGCGGTCGGGATATTCGTCACGAACGCGATCGGATTGCCCTTGAAGATCGACATGACTCCACCGCGATTGAAGTTCGAGGCGGCGAAGAAGAAGCGGTCGGCCTTCGCACTGTAGAAGACGCCGTCGCCAGCACCAGTCTGGTCGAACGTCGTCAGGACTTTCCCGCCGGCGAGGTCCCAGGAGACGGCGATTGGCACGGCTCTCGCGCTGCAGCCGAGAAGCGCCTGATTCGTCGTCGGGTTGATGGCGAGCCCGTTCGGGCTGCACTTCGCGACGACGTCGTACTTCTGGACCATGGTGTCCTTCGTCGGGTCGAACTTGAACACGGCGTTCTGCACGGAGCTCGTCATGTACATCATGCCGTCGGCTGAGTCGTAGCGCGGCTGCTCGAGGCCCTCGCCCAGGTTGTCGAACTTCTTGACGATCGCGTTCGTCGACGCGTCGATGACCGTGACGATGCCGTCGTCGCTGTTCGCGATGTAGATCTTCTTGTCCTTCGAGTCGTAGTCGAGCTCGTCGGCACGCATCTTCCCGCCGGTGCTGACCTTCGCGATCACCGTGTCCGTCGTTGACGACCCCGGCGCGATGTCGATGATGGCGACGTTGCTGTCGTTCAGCCCCGCGAAGATCTTGTTCACGTTCTTCGCGACGACGACGCCGTTCGGACCGCTGCCCGTCGCGATCGTCTTCACGTACTTCGCGCAGGAGGTCGCGACGTCGAACACGTCGATCCCGTTGTCGGTGCGGTCCGTCACGTAGAGGCGATGCGCGGCCTGGTCGATCTCCATGATGTCGATCGAGGCGGTCTTGCCGGCGATCGGCGGGATGGGGATCTTCGCGACCGCGAGGAGCGTCGTGTTCGCGGCGATCGCGGGAAGCAGCGTGGGCGCCGGTGTCCCCGCGCTCGGCGCGGGCGCGGTCACCGGTCCGAGCGTCGGACACGGCGACGCGGTCGGGGCGGGCGTCGCAGAGGCCGCGACCGGGGTCGCGGTCGGCGTCGTCGCGGCGGGAGCGTTCGCGGCGCACGATACGATCACGAGCGACGCCGCGAGAAGGCTCACCCCACGCACGCGCGAGAGTGTGGGGCACGCCAGGCGAGCGACCGGTTGCAGATTTGCGCGGCTCAGCTCCCCCGACGATGGATCACCCGGCCGCCCAGGATCGTCATGTCGACCTCCGTCGAGGCGATGTCTCGGGCGCCCAGCGGCAGGATGTCGCGCGAGAGGACCACGAGGTCGGCGAGCTTGCCCAGGGCGATGCTTCCCCTTTGGTCCTCCTCGTACGACGCGTACGCCGGATTGATCGTGTACGCGGCGATGGCCTCCTCGACCGTGAGCGCCTCTTCGGGATGCCATGCACGCTCGACCGCGAGCGCGATGTTCTGCAGTGGCGCGAGCGGGGTGGCGCGCTGCTCGTTGAAGCTCCCGGGCCAGTCCGACACCAGGTCGAGCCGCGCGCCGGCGTCGCGGAGCGAGCGCCAGGCGTGCGCGGTCTTCGCGCGCTCCGGTCCCAGGCGCCGCTCGACCGTCCGCATGTCGTTCACGAGGTGCTGCGGGGTGACGTCGACGATGAGCCCGAGCTTCCCGATGCGCTCGATCTCGCGAGCGCTCGGGTACCAGGCGTGGATCACGCGGAAGCGGCGGTCACGCGGCGGATTGGCGCGGATCGCGGCCTCGTACCAGTCGAGAAGGAGCCGGTGCGCCTTGTCGCCGATGGTGTGCACGACCGGATCGAAGCCGGCGGCGTCCGCGCCCGCGATGTCCGCGGCCATCGTCTCCTCGTCGACGAAACGGAAGGTGAACGAACCGGCGTAGTCGGGCTCATTCGCGTACGGGGCGTCCATGAGGAATCCATCGATGAACGCCTTGAGGCCGCCGAAGCGGATGCGGCCCTCGTCCGTCCGCGGGCGAACGCCACATGCGAGCACGTCTCGCCACACCGCGAGCGTCAGGAACGCGTAGACACGCATCGTGAGCCGGCCCCGCCGCTGCAGCTCGCGGAAGAGCGCGAGGTCGGTCGCGCTCCGTTCGACGTCGGTGTGGAACAGGTGCCGTCGCGAAACCTCGTCGAGCCGGGTCACGTCGTGGATCCCGGTGATCCCCGCGCGGCGCAGCTCCTCGAGCGCCGACTCCGCCCCCGCGACCATGAGCTCGAGATTCGCCGGCGGCATGAGCTCGGCCATCCGCTCCCCCGCACGCCCGAGGAGGATGCCAGTCGGCATACCGTCGGCATCGCGCCGGATCTCGCCGCCCCGAGGGTCAGGTGCGCGCCGGTCGAGACGGGCGCGGGCGAGCGCGAGCGAGTTCGCGACGTAGGCGCCGTCGACGCGGCGCAGCAGGATCGGGTGATCGGGGGCCACGGCATCGAGGCGCCGTCGGTCGATCGGCATCGGCGCGGGCCGTGGCGCCCCTTTCTCGTCGGCGGCCCACGCCGCGGCGGCATCGAGATCGCCGCCCGTGAGCCACAGGCCTTTCGGTACCCGACGCGCCGACGTCGCGATCTTCTCGAGCACCGCGTCGGCGTCGCGCTCCTCGTAGAGGCCGACGCGGAAGGTCCAAGCCGCGGCGTTGCCGAAGTGCGTGTGCGCGTCGATGAACCCGGGAAGCGCCAGGCGGCCGGCCAGCTCGACGACCTCGGTCCGCGGTCCGGCGAGGGGCCGGAGATCCTCGTCGGTACCCACGGCGACGATGCGCTCGCCGCGGACCGCCACCGCCCGCGCCTCGGGCCGTCGTGGGTCGACGGTCCATACGCGGCCTCCGCGCAGGATGAGGTCGGCCGGTTCGGCCGTGCTCAGCCGGCGCGGCGCCGCGCGTTGCGGCCGGCGCGATAGAGGTTCGCGAGCACGAGCGCCAGCACGAGCGCGAGCAGCACCCAGCCGGCGTTCTCGCTCAGGACGTCGGTGCCCGAGTGCGCGATGACCCAGGTGAGCGCGAGCGCCAGGATCGCTCCGATCGCGAGCTGCCCGTCGTCGACGAGGAGCCCGTAGGTGTTGTCCCAGATCGCGCGGAAGACGCTAGACATTCCGCGCCTCCACCCGCGCGCCCTGCGGGAGCAGGCCGCCCAGCATGCGGACCGCGATCCAGCTCGCGAGGAGGAACGACCCGAGGATCACCGGGATCGAGGCCGCGTCACCGGGCCATGCCGCGCCGACGCCCTCACCGAACCAGAAGATCCCGAAGCTCGAGAGCATCGCGCCGACGCCGAACTTCATCCAGTTCTCGGGCACCGCGGTCAGGGGCGCGCGGAGCGCCGAGGCGAGCGCGATGACGATGATCCCCGCGGCGATCGCGCCCAGGATCGCGGCGTTCATCGCGCCGACGCCTTTCGCGCCGAACGCGATGACGATGAACGCGACCTCGGTCCCTTCGAGGAGGACCGCCTTGTAGGCCACGATCATCCCGATCCAGTCCCAGCGGTTTCGGCGAAGCCCCTGCGCCCTGAGCTCAGCGACCTCGCGGCGGTAGATCTCCTCCTCGTCGTGGACGGCGACGATCCCGGCGAAACGGAGGACGGCCTTGCGGAGCCAGCGCAGACCGAAGAGGAGAAGGAGCGTCCCGACGATGCCGAGGAGGAGGTGCTCCGGGACGACCGTGACGAGCGCCACCCCGAGGGTCGCGACGATGAGCGCGAGCGTGAGCGTGGCGAGCGCGGTGCCGACGAGCGGCGCGCGCCAGCCCCTGGTGATGCCCACCGCGAGCACGATCGTCGTCGCCTCGACGAACTCGACCGCGCTCGCCAGGAACGACGGGGTCGCGGCGATCGCGACCGTCGCAAGGTCCATCTAACCCTCCACCCAGGCGTCGTTCATGGCCGTGCCGGTGAGACCGTCCGGTCCGGGTTTGAAGTCGTGCACCTTCGTCGCCATCGCTTCGACGCGGACTTGGCTCATGACCCCGACGAACGGCAGGATCTCCATGACCCGCTTCTGCGCATCGACGTACGTTTGCTTGCGCTCCGGCGTGTTCAGATCCTGTCCCTGTCCCTTTACGAGGAGCGCATCGAGCTGCGGGTCGTTCGTGTTCGAGAAGTTGCTGCCCGAGACACGGTTCGCCGAGTGATAGCAGACCCGCAGGACGCCGTCCGGGTCGATGCTCGTCGACGACGTCGCCGCCATGTTGTGCTTGTACGCGCGGACGTAGTCGAGATACGGGCCGCGCTCCATCACCTGGACCTTGAGATCGATCCCGACGTCGCGAAGCTGCGACTGCATCGCCTGTGCGATCTCGGTCCAGGGGCTGCGGAAGGTCGCGAGCGCGATCTCGAGATTCTGGCCGTTCTTCTGCCGGATCGGACCCGAGCCCTGCTTCCATCCGGCGTCGTCGAGGAGTTTCTTCGCCTTCGCCGGGTCGAACGTGAAGGTCTTCTCGATCGTGTCGTCGCGCGCCCAGACGCCTTCCGAGAGCGGACCGACCGACACGTGGTGGACGCCGAAGAAGATCTTTTCGACGATCGACTTCCGGTCGACGGCCCAGTTCGCCGCCTCGCGGACCGCGTGGTCGTCGGTCGGCGCCCGCGCGACGTTCATGCTGAACCCGAGCGTGTGGCTCGCGCGCGGCGACATCACGAACCGGAAGCGCTTGTCGTCCTTGAGCCGCGCGTAGTCCGCCTCGGGGATCTCGTCGATGAAGAGGTTCTCGCCGCTCTCGAGCGTCGCGACGCGCGTGGAGGGCTCGGTGATCGCGCGGAACTTCAGCTGGTCGAGGTACGGCGCGGCGCGGTTCTTGAAGAGCTCGTTCCCCCAGTTGTAGTCGGGGTAGGCCTTCAGCGTGACGACGCCGTCCGGCGACCTGCCCGCGAACATGAACGGGCCCGAGCCCACCGGCTCCGTCGCGACGTCGCCGGGCTTGAGCGTCGCGAGGTACTTCGGCGAGAGGACGCCGAAGAAGTACCGCCAGATCTGGAGCATGAACGCGGCATAGGGCTGCTTGAAGCTGAAGACGACCGTCTTGTCATCCGGTGTGGTGATCTTGTCGATCGGGCCGACCAGCGAAACGACGGCGCCCGCCTTCGTCTTCGGATCGAGGATCCGTTCGAACGAGCCTTTGACGGCCGCCGAGGTGAGCGCGCTGCCGTCGTGGAATTTCACCCCGTCTCGGAGCGTGAAGGTGAACGTCTTCGACGAGTCGGTGATCGTCCACTTCGCGGCAAGCGCCGGGTAGAACTTCTGGTCGCTGTCCATGGTGATGAGCGTGTCGAGGATGTTCTGGGCGATCTCGCCGGCCGCGGCGCCGGTCGTGAGCGCGGGATCGATCACGTCGATCTTGTCCCACTGCCCCCAGGTGACCGTCCCGCCCTTCGTCGGCTTCAGCGACGCCGATGCGGTCGGCGCGGTGGCCGCCGGTGCGCACGCGAAGATCGCGACACTCGCCGCCGCAAGGGCCGAGCGCCGCAGGAACTCGCGACGGTACATCTGCTCGTTCATCGTGAGGCTCCCCCACCCGTGGTCGTGATCGCGAGCGACGCGTCGAGGATGTCCAGCCCTTCGTCGAGCTGCGCGTCCGAGATCGTGAGCGGCACGAGCGTGCGGATGACGTTCGAGTAGAGGCCTGCGCGCAGCAGGATCAGCCCGCGCTCGCAGGCCGTACGGATGGTCGCGTCTACGGTTGCCGGGTCGGGCTTCTTCGTGGTGCGGTCGCGGACGAGCTCGATCGCGCGCATCGCGCCGAGCCCGCGGACGTCGCCGATCACCTCGTGCCGCGTCGCCATCTCGGCGAAGCGCTCGCCGATGACGCCGCCGATCCGCGACGCCCGCTCCAGCAGCCCGTCGCGCTCGATGATCTCGATCGTCTTGATCGCCGCGGCGCAGGCCACCGGGTGCCCGCCGAACGTGCTGCCGAGCGATCCGGGGCCGAGCGCGTCGAAGAGCTCGGCGCGGCCGGTGACCGCCCCGATGGGGAAACCCGCGCCGAGCGACTTCGAGGTGATGAGAAGGTCGGGCGTCACGCCCGAGTGCTCGATCGCGAACATCTTGCCCGTGCGCCCCATGCCGGTCTGGATCTCGTCGGCGATGAAGAGGATGCCGTGGCGGCGGCAGATGGCCGCGATCCGCTTCAGGAATCGCGCCGGCGGGACGACGAACCCTCCCTCGCCCTGGACCGGCTCGACGATCACGGCGGCGACGTGCTCGGGCGCGAGGTTCGTCTCGAGGACCTGCTCGAACAGGCGCACGTGGAGCTCGCCGAGCTCATCGTCGCCGACCTCGGCGATCGGCCGGTAGGGATACGGGTAGGGCACGTGCGCGACGTTCGGGGTCGTGGAGCGCATGAACGCCATCCGCGAGCTCTTCGTCTTGCCGGTCGCGGTCATCGCCGTGTACGTGCGTCCGTGGAAGCTGTTCTGGAAGGCGATGACCCACTCGCGGCCGGTCGCGACGCGGGCGATCTTGATCGCGTTCTCGACCGCTTCGGCGCCACTGTTCGCGAAGACGCTCTTCGTCGCGACCGCGGTGCCCCCGCTCTTCGGGTAGATCCGGTCGAGCTCCTGCGCGAGCCGCACGTACGGCTCGTAGGTCACGACCTGCGCCGACACGTGCGCGTATCGCTCGAGCTGCTCGCGCACCGCTCCGATGACCTCGGGATGCTGATGCCCGAGGTTCAGCGCGCCGATGCCCGCGACGAAGTCGAGATAGCGGCGGCCCTCCGGGTCGAACAGCTCGGCGCCGGACGCCCTGGCCACGACGACCGGGGTCCCGACGTGCAGCCCCTTCGGGACGAATCGCTCCCGCAGCTCCCGGACCTCCGCCGTGCCGGATCCACTCCGAGTTTCGATGAGCGTGCTCACGCCACTTCCCCTTTCGTCCGCTCGTCGATCCGAGCGCGCAATTCCTGAAGCTCCTCGGCGGCGGCCAGCGCGCCGGCGCGATCGCGACGGGCCAGCCCGAAGAGAAGCGCGTCCAGGACGACGACCGTGATCGCCGACAGATGGAACATGCCGCCCCCCGCCCGGCGCGCCGAGAGCGCCACCGTGAACTGGCCCGCGAGCGCGAGACCGAGCGTGTCGGTGATGAGGAGCGAAGGAAGCGCGAGCTCCCGGGCACGCTCCAGCGTGAGCTCCGCCTCGGGGCTCGAGCGGTCGTAGGCCAGGACGACGACGACGTCGCCGCGGCGCATGTCGATGAGCACGTCCGCGAGCGCCTGGCCGCGCGCACCGACGGAGAGCGCCGAGCGCCGCATGCGCCGGAGCCGGGCCGCGAAGTATTCGGCGAGCGGCGCGTTCGGGCCGAGTCCCTGCACGACGACTCGCTGCGCGCCGGCCATGAGCTCGAGCGCTCGCGCGAAATCGGTCGCCCGGAGGGTCTCGCGCGCGTCATGGAGCAGCTGCAGCTCGGTGGCGAGGACGTGCTCCAGCACCGCGGCTGGATCATCGCCCAGGTCCTCAAGGCTGCGGCCCAGGCGGAGCGTCGGCGTGGCCCGGGTGCGCAGCGCCTCACGCAGCTCGGCCTTGAGCGCGGGCAGTCCGGTGTAGCCGAGCGACTGCGCCGCGCGGATGACCGTCGCATCGCTCATGTCCAGCCGCGCGGCGATCTCGACCGCCGAGAGGAACATGACCTCCTCGCGATGCTGCGCGAAGAAGGTGGCGACGCGATCCTCGGCCGGACTGAGGCTCGCGCGCGCCGCGGCGATCCGCTCCTCGAGCGATGGCTCGGCGACCTCCGCCCGGCGGGCATGCCCGTGGCCCTGCGCGGCCTCAGTAGCGTTCACTTCAGCACCGAGTGCAGACTGTAGTGTATGCTGCGAGACGATTTCAACTGGGGCGGTGAGGCGATGGCAGCAGCGGAGCTCACCACGATCGAGATCAGCGGCTCGCGCGGTGAGCTGGGTCGGCAGCATGGCGAGGCCGCCCGGAGCCAGATCGGCGAGTCGATCGGCTACTACCGCGAGTCGTTCAAACGCATCACCGGCCTGGAATGGGCCGAGATCCGCCGGAACGCCCCGCGCTGGGTGCAGCCCATCGACGCGTACCTGCCGGGGATCACCGACGAGATCCGCGGTATCGCCGAAGGCGCGGGCGTCGACTTCGCCGAGATCCTCGCGCTCAACGCGCGCGGCGAGCTGTCGACGCACAACCCCTTCGCCGAAGCGGCCGAGGAGGGCTGCTCCTCGTACGCGATCTTGCCCGAGGCCTCCGGCGACGGACACGTGTACTGCGGCCAGAACTGGGACTGGCGCTGCGAGACCTTCGGGACGGTGATCCTCCTGCGCATCGTTCAGCCGGGCCGGCCGACCATCATCATGCAGACAGAAGCCGGTCAGGTCGGGCGTCACGGCGCGAACTCGGCGGGCATCGCGCTCAACGCGAACGGCCTCGGTGCCCGCTGGGGCAAGGGCATCGGCGTTCCCCAGCCGATCATCCGCCGCAGGATCCTGGAGGCGCCGGAGATGCAGACCGCGCTCCGCGCCGTCTTCGACTCCCGCCAGTCGCTCTCCACGAACCTCCTGGTGACCCACCGCGACGGCTTCGCCATCGATCTCGAGACGACGCCTGACCGCCATGGCTGGATGTACCCGACGGCCGGCCTCCTCGTGCATACCAATCACTTCATCGCGTTCGTGCCCGAGCAGATCGCGGCGACCTATCGGCCCTTCTCGGTGAATTCGCTCTGGCGCCTTCCCCGGCTCACCGAGGGGCTGCGCGCGGCGAAGAGGCCCGGCGACAGCGCGGAGGTCCGTGGCGCGATCGGGGCCGCCCTCCGCGATCACTTCGGCTATCCGAACTCGGTCTGCAAGCACGGCGACGAGGCATCTCAGGGGACGGACCTCAATCAGACGATCGCCTCGAGCATCGTCGATCTCACGACCGGCGAGTATTGGCTGGCGGCGGGGAATCCGTGCGAGGGCGAATATCGGAAGCTGCCCTGGAACATCTACGACGAAGCGGGAGCGCATCCGCGACAGGTGGCCACTGCCGGTCGGGCGTGATGCGCGAAGCGACGCTCCGCGTCTACTCGGGACGCAACCGTCCGGACCTGACGCCCATATACCGGCTTTTCGAGCGCCTCACGGACACGAGGGTCGAGGTGGAGATGATCTACCACCTCGACGTCGAGCGACGACTCGCCGAGGAGCGCCACGATCCGATCGCGGACGTGCTCGTCACGAACAGCCAGGTCGCGGTCGAGGCGGTCCGCGGATCGGGACTCTTCGAGCCGTACGCGCCGGAGGTCGCGCGCGGGTTCGACGAATGGCTCCGCGCGCCCGACCACTCATGGCTCTCGTTCGCGGCGTGGCCGCGGACCGCGATGATCAATCGCCGCCTTCTTCCCGACCCCGCGAGCTGGCCACGGACGCTCGAGGAGCTCGCGGCCGAGCGCTTTCGCGGGAAGATCTCGATGGCAACGACGAACGAGGAGACGACGGTCTCGCAGTGGAGCGCGATCCGCGCCGCCAGAGGCGACGACTTCGCCTGGCACCTTCTGGACCGGCTCCGCGCGAACGGCCTCCGCACCTACGGATCGAACAAGGCGACGCGGGAAGCGCTCGTGCGCGAGGGAAACGCGATCGCCCTCGTGAACTCGTCGAACTACCACGTGTTCCTAATGGAGGGGAACCCCGTCGGCGAGGCCTGGCTCGATCAGGAGCCCGGAGGGCTCGGAACGCACGTCGAGGCGCACGTGGTCGCCGTGGTGAAGGGCGCCCGTCACGTTGAGGCCGCGCGGTCCTTCGTCGATTTCCTGCTCTCGGCCGATACGCAGACCCTCCTCGCGCGGATGTTCGGCGAGACGCCGGTGAACCCCGCGGCGATCACCGGATCGGTCCGGCCGCTCGCGCAGATCAGACGCACCGCGGTCGCCCTCGCGAAGATCACTGAGCTCCGGGACAGCACGCGCGCGCAGCTGGCCAAGCGGGGCTTCGCCCCACCGGCCGGCGACTAGGACGGACCGTGCTCGACTGGCTCAGCGTCGACGGCAAGAAGCTTCTCGCGACGCGGGTCCTGCGGACATTCGCGTACGGCTACCTCGCGGTGGTCCTCGGTCTCTTCCTCGACAAGCTCGGGATGTCCCCGATCGAGATCGGCCTCGTCTTCACCGCGGCTATCGCCGGCTCTGCGGTGATGACGGTCTTCTGGTCGCTCATCGCCGACCGTTACGGACGGCGGCGCACCGTCGCGACCATGGCGGTGCTCATGGCGATCGGCGGTCTCATCTTCGCGGGGACGAGCAGCTTCTGGCTCCTCCTCGTCGGCGCGTTCACCGGGACGATCAGCGCGACGAGCTCCGAGGTCGGCGTGTTCCAGACCGTCGAGCAGGCCGTGCTCCCGCAGACCGCGCCGAACGAGCGCCGCACCTGGCTCTTCTCGATCTACAACATGGCGGCGAACTTCGCGGGCGCGTTCGGCTCGCTCGCGGCGGCCTCGGTCGGATTCTTCGCGGCCCACGGTCTCGCGGGCGCCGATGCGTATCGCCCGCTTTTCGTCTTGTACGCGCTCATCGGCCTCGCCAACCTCGCGATCTTCCTTACGCTTTCGGACCGGGTCGAGCTCGCGCACGTCGAGGGGCAGCGCCGCTTCCTCGGTGTCCACCGCTCCGCCGGGACCGTCGCGAAGCTCTCGGCGCTCTTCGGGCTCGACGCGTTCGCCGGTGGCTTCGTCGTCCAGTCGGTCGTCGCGTACTGGTTCTACCTGCGCTGGGGACTCGATCCCGCGGCGCTCGCCGGGATCTTCTTCTGGGTCGGGATCCTGTCGGGGTTGTCGCTCCTCGCCGCGGGCTGGCTCGCCGAGCGCATCGGTCTCCTCAACACGATGGTGTTCACCCACCTCCCGTCGCAGTTCGCACTCCTGCTCATCCCTCTCGCGCCGACGGCGGGGCTCGCGGTGGCGCTCTACCTGGCGCGCATGAGCGTCTCTCAGATGGACGTGCCGACCCGGCAGTCCTACACGATGGCGGTGGTCGACCCCGACGAGCGCACCGCCACCGCGGGCATCACGAACGTTGCCCGGACGAGCGCCACCGCGATCGCGCCGACGTTCGCGGGCATGGCCTTCAGCGCGGCGGCCCTCGGTCTTCCGTTCTTCATCTCGGCTGCGCTCAAGATCGTGTACGACGTCGCCATCTACGCGACCTTCCGGAACGTGCATCCTCCCGAGGAGCGTGCCCGCCGCGAATCGCGGCAGGTCCCGCCGACGCCGGAGACGACCGCGACGTGAGCGCGCCAGCGGGTAGGCTCTAGCCCGCCGAGAGGGGAAGCGTGGCCAGGTACGTCGCGCAAAGGCTCGCCGAGGCGGTCCCGGTCCTGCTGCTCGCGTCCGTCCTCGTCTTCTCGATCCTGCATCTGGTTCCCGGCGATCCGATCGACGCCATGATCGGCGCCGCATCGTTCGGCGTGGGCGATCGGACCGCCCAGGAGCAGCTCGTCGCGCAGCTCCGCGAGCAGCTCGGCCTGAACGATCCGCTGCCGCTTCAGTACCTGCGCTGGCTGTGGAACGCGACGCATCTCGACCTCGGCGAGTCGTTCATCCGCCACCAGCCGGTGATGAAGCTCATCGGCGACCGGCTCCCGAGCACGGTCGAGCTGGCGGGCGCGGCCCTCGTGCTGTCGGTGAGTCTCGGCGTCGTGCTCGGCCTCCTCGCCGCGGTGAAGCGCAACTCGCCGATCGATCGCCTGGTCATGCTCTTCTCGCTCGGCGGCGTCTCGATCCCGAGCTTCTTCTTCGCGATCCTGTTGATCCTGCTGTTCTCGGTCACGCTCGGCCTCGTTCCCGCGACCGGCTCGGGCAGCCTCGACCGGCTCATCCTTCCGGCCCTCGTCCTCGGCTACGAGGGCACGGGCCTCATCGCGCGGCTCACGCGCGCGTCGCTCCTCGACGTGCTCGGGCGCGAGTACGTGCGGACGGCGCACGCGAAGGGGCTCGCGCCGCGCAGCGTGCTTCTCGGTCACGCGATGCGCAACGCGCTCATCCCAGTGGTGACGATCGTCGGTCTCCAGCTCGGCCGCCTCCTCGCCGGCAGCGTGATCGTCGAGACGATCTTCGCGCGGCAGGGGATCGGGCAGCTCGCGATCGACTCGATCATCGCGAAGGACTACCCGGTGGTACAGGGCGTGATCCTGCTCACCGCGACGACCTACGTGATCGCCAATCTTCTCGTCGACGTGTCGTATGGCTTCATCAACCCCAGGATCCGCGCCGCCTAGCGTCGGCCGTCCTGCCCGTGGCCATCGCCATCGACCCGTTCAAGCAGAGCCTCAAGGATTCGCTGCTCGCGCCCGGCACGCAGGGTCATCCGCTCGGCACGGACCAGTTCGGCCGCGACGTCTTGCTCCGGCTCATCGACGGCGGGCGCGCGTCGCTCTCGATCGGCTTCGCCGCCGTCGCGATCGCGATGGTGTCGGGAGGCCTCGTGGGGCTCGTCGCCGGGATGCGCGGCGGCTGGGTCGATCGGGCACTCATGCGGCTGGTCGACGTGGAGCTCGCGTTCCCCGGGATCCTCCTCGCGCTCATCATCGTGACCATCCTCGGCCCCGGCCTCGAGAAGGTCGCGATCGCCGTCGGGGTCGGCGGCATGCCGCGGTTCGCGCGCATCGTCCGCGGCTCGGTCCTCTCGACAAAGCACGAGCTGTTCATCGAGGCGGCGCGGAGCGTCGGGGCGAGCGAGCGGCGTGTCGCGTTTGCGCACGTCATGCCGCAGGTGCTCGGGCCGGTCATCACCATCGCGACGTTCGGACTCGCCACGGCGATCTTCTCGATCGCGGCGCTGTCGTTCCTCGGGCTGGGCGCGCAGCCCCCCGCCGCGGAGTGGGGCCTCATGCTGTCCGACGCGCGCCGCTACCTGCGGATCGCGTGGTGGCTCGCCGTGTTCCCTGGGATCACCGTCACCTCGGTCGTGCTCGCCGCGAATCTCCTCGGCGACGCGGTACGCGACGCGCTGGATCCCCGTCTCTTCAGCAAGGCGGACTGAGCTCCGCACGGTCAGCGGAGCGCCGTCGGCTTTCGGCTACCGTCCGAGCGCGCGGCGGGCGGCCTGGGCCGAGCTCATGCGTTTGCTCTTACCCGGCGCGAGGGCCACTCGGCGATGAACGTTGGACACCGCGTCACGCGGCAGATCGTGAATGAACGCGGCGGTGTTGTCCTTGAACAGCGGGATCTCGGGGACACGCTCCCAGCGCATGACCGCCGCGGCGAGATCCTTGGCCAGCGCCTTTCGGTTCTTGAACGTTCCTTCGGTGGCGTACACGTCGATCATCGGCATCGGCTGTCTCCTGGGTGGAAATATGACGACCGTCATATCGTCGGCCGCACCTTAGCCTATGTCGATCGTCATAGTCAAGGGGGTGCGCCGGATGGGCAAGGAGAGCCGGGCCAGCATGGTGCGGAGCGCCGCGTCGCTGATCCGTACCCGCGGCGTGAGCGCGACGTCGTTCTCGGACGTGCTGGCGGACAGTGGAGCGCCGCGCGGATCGATCTACCACCACTTTCCGGATGGAAAGGCGCAGCTCGCCGCGGACGCGATCCGCTGGACGTCGGACCGGGTGCTCGCACACCAACGCGAGTGCCCCGCGACCACGGCGGCAGGGGTGCTGAACTGCTTCATCGACATGTGGCGGCAGGTCGTGGTGTCCTCGCGCGGCACCGCCGGATGCGTCGTGGCGGGCGTCGCGATCGACACGGTCGCCGGCGACAAGGCCTTGATCGACGTCGTCCGCGCGACGTTCCGGTCCTGGGTCGACTTGCTGGCCAAGCAGCTCGCGGCCGTCGGTGTCCCACGTGAGCGAGCACGGGCCATCGCGGTCGCGACGGTGGCCGGCATGGAGGGCGCGCTCATCCTGTGCCGCGCCGAAGGTCGGAGCCGGCCGCTCGAAACCGTGGCTGCCGAGCTCATGCGTTTGCTCCCGCCCGACGCGAGGGCCACTCGGCGATGATCTCCGCGCTCGTCGGACCCGCGCTCCCCGATGGTCGCACGGCTCGGGGCGAGGGCGAGCCACGCGCGCGACGATCGACGGCGCGCGAATGGGCCTCCTGGATCCACGGGGCCGAGTTCGTCGGTGCAGACGTTCCTCGACCGGCACGACCTCGGCGGGCCGGGTGGACAATCCCCCTCGTGAGCATCGCGACCCGCGTCGTCCGCGCCCCGCGAGGGGCGGCGCTGGAGTGCCGGGCCTGGCCGCAGGAGGCCGCGTTCCGCATGATCCAGAACAATCTCGACCCCGAGGTCGCCGAGAAACCGGATGAGCTCATCGTCTACGGCGGCACCGGGCGCGCGGCGCGCTCGTGGCAGGCGTTCGACCGGATCCTCGAGACGCTCCGGCGCCTGCGGAACGACGAGACGCTGCTCGTCCAGTCGGGAAAGCCCGTCGGCGTCTTCCGCACGCACGAGTGGGCGCCGCGCGTGCTCATCGCGAACGCCCTCATCGTCCCGCGATGGGCGACATGGGACGAGTTCCGCCGTCTCGAGGACGCCGGTCTGACGATGTACGGGCAGATGACCGCGGGGTCGTGGATCTACATCGGCACGCAAGGGATCCTCCAGGGCACCTACGAGACTTTCGCGGCGATCGCGCGGCGCCATTTCGCGGGGACGCTCGCCGGCAAGCTCGCGCTCACGGCGGGACTCGGCGGGATGGGCGGCGCGCAGCCGATGGCGATCACCATGAACGAGGGCACCGCGCTCGTCGTCGAGGTCGATCCGCTGCGCGCGCGGCGCCGGCTCGCGCAGGGGTTCCTGGACGAGATCGTGACCTCGCTCGACGACGCGCTCGAACGTGCGGAGCGGTATCGGACCGAACGGCGAGCGCGTTCGGTCGGCCTCGTGGCGAACGCCGCGGACGTCCTTCCCGAGATCGTTCGCCGAGGCACGCGCATCGACGTGGTGACCGATCAGACGAGCGCGCACGATCCCCTCGACGGCTACGTCCCCGCGGGCGTCGCCGATCCCGCCGCGCTGCGCGAGCGCGACCCGGAAGAGTACGTGCGACGCTCCCGTGCCTCGATCGCGCGTCACTGCGAGGCGATCGTCGCGCTCGCGCGCCGCGGTGCGGTCGCGGTCGATTACGGGAACAACCTCCGCGGTGAGGCGAAGGAGGCCGGTTTCGCCGACGCGTTCAGCTATCCCGGCTTCGTGCCCGAGTACATCCGGCCGCTCTTCGCCGAAGGCCGCGGGCCGTTCCGCTGGGTCGCGCTCTCCGGTGACCCCGAGGACATCCGCCGCACCGACCGGCTCGTGCTCGAGCTCTTTCCCGAAGACTTGACCCTGTCCCGGTGGATCCGCCTCGCCGGCGAGCGGGTCCCGTTTCAGGGACTCCCCGCGCGGGTCTGCTGGCTCGGATACGGCGAGCGCGCCGAGTTCGGCGAGCGGATCGACGAGCTCGTCGCGAGCGGCGAGCTCACGGCCCCGATCGTCATCGGACGCGACCATCTCGACTCCGGGTCGGTCGCGTCGCCATTCCGTGAGACCGAGAACATGCGCGACGGGAGCGACGCGATCGCCGACTGGCCGATCCTGAACGCGCTCGTGAACACGGCGGCGGGCGCGACGTGGGTGTCGGTCCATCACGGCGGCGGCGTCGGGATCGGCAACTCGATCCACGCGGGTATGGTCGCGGTCGCCGACGGCACGCCGCTCGGACGCGAAAAGCTCCGGCGCGTGCTCACGACCGATCCGGGCACCGGAGTCATGCGGCACGCCGACGCGGGGTATCCGGACGCGATCGACTTCGCGCGGAAGAACGGGATCGACCTGCCCAGCACCTAGGATTCGCGCGGTGTCCGCGCTCCGCGGCGTGCTCGCTCCCTACGCACTCACGCGCATCCTCACGGCGGTCGTCGCACTCGCGGCCGCGGCGCTCTTCCCCTCCCCGACGATCTGTCCCGACGTATGTCATCCGTCGACCAACCCTCTGCTCGACGTCGCGACGCGCTGGGACTCGGGCGCGTATCTGGCCCTCGCGCGCGATGGCTACTCGGCGGCGGTACCCGCGAACAACGCGTACTTCCCGCTCTTTCCGTTCCTCATGCGCGCGCTCGGCGCACCATTCGGGGGGAGCGACGACGCGTACCTCGCCGCGGCGGTCGTCGTGTCGAACGTCGCGCTGCTCGTCGCGGTCGCTTACCTCTTCGCGCTCGTGGCTCTCGACCGTGAGGGCGCGACGGGCTCGCGCGCGGTGCTCTACCTGCTCGTGTTCCCGACGAGCGTCTTCCTCGCCGTCGTGTACCCCGAGTCGCTCTTCCTCGCGCTCGCCGTCGGGTCCGTGTATCACGCCCGGCGCGGCGACTGGCTCCTCGCTGGCGCGCTCGGCGGGCTCGCCGCGCTGACGCGGCCGTTCGTCGGCGCGGCCCTCTGCCTTCCGATCGCCATCGAAGCGCTCCGCCAATCGCACGTGCGCGCGGGCCTCGCCTCGGCGGCGGTCGCGCCGGCCGCGCTCGTCGCGTGGCTTCTCGCGCTCTGGCGCATCACCGGCGACCCGAGGGCGGTGCTCACCGCGGAGGAGAGCTGGGGCGTCCGGCCGGCGTTCCCGACCCAGGCGTTCGCGGACCTCTTCGACCCGCGCGTCTACGGGTTCCCGTTCCTCGTGCTGTTCTCGACGATCTTCGTCGCCGTGCTCGTCGCCCTTTCGTGGCGGACCCTTCGGCCCAGCCTCGCCGCGTACGGCACGATCGTCTTCCTCGTCTCGGTCTCTACCGGATCGCTCACGTCGGCGCCGCGCTACTACCTCACCGTCTTTCCCGCGTTTATGGTCCTCGCCATCGTCGCCCAGGGCTGGGTCGGCCGGGCCTACGTCGCGGTCGGCGCCGCGGTGGGCGTGATCCTCACGGCGATGTTCGCGCTGTGGTACTGGGTCGCCTGATCTCTGGCCGAGACCGGCGCGGCAGCGTCGCGACGGCGATGACGCAGACGAGCACGACACCGAGGAAGTGCATGAGGATGGGCACGAGGGTGCCGACCTGCTGCGGCTCCATGAGGACCCACGCGACCACGATGCCCACGACGACGAGCGCACGCTCGCGGGGTGGTCGCGACCCGGCGCGACGCAGGGTGTCCGCCGCGAGCGGGAGCGACAGGATGAGGAAGGTCGTCCAGAAGTACCCGAACGGCGCCAGGTACCCGGCCGTCGCGAGCGTGAGGCCGTGCCAGGTGTCCTCGTGCGCCGGATCGCGCCGCGCGGCAACGCCCGAAAAGATCGCGACGAGGATCGCCGCGATCGCCAGGCCGATCGGGAAGGCTTCCGACCAGAAGATCGCGGCGAGCTCCGGCGGTCCCGGTCGGGCGATGTGCGCGTAGACCCAGTCCTGTTCGAGGAGCCGGGGCGCGAAGCGGACGTACTCGGCGGTACGGTCGGGGAGCGCGAGCGCGCTCAGCGCGAGCGTGACCATTCCGATCGCGGCGCCGGCGGCGACCGGCCGCCACCGGCCCGAAGCGATATAGAAGAGGAGCAGCGTCAAGGGCAGGAACTTGAGCCCGACCGCTGCCGCGAGCAGAAGGCCGGCGACGAACGCGCGCTCGCGGAAACGCCACGCGGCGAGCGCGAGCCCGAGCGAGATGAGGTTCACGTTCCCGAGAGTCACCTCGAGGACGAGCCCGAGGAAGAAGACGTAGCCGGCGGCTGCCCACGGGCGCCATGACCACTTAAGCGGGCGGATGAGCGCGACGCCGACGGCGACCGCGAACACGACCTGGATCGCCGTCCAGATCCAGAGCGCGACCTCGAAAGGCATGAGCGCGAACGGGACGAAGAGAAGCGCGACCGCGGGGAGGTAGCGGTACTCGTCGGGGAGGCCGAGGATCGTCTCCGGTCCCGGATAGAGGGGGGCGCCGGAAAGGATGTGCCGTCCGGCGAGCCAGTACGCGCGGAAGTCGTACCCCGCGGGCAGCGCGGTCGCGACGAGCAGCGCGGCGAGGAGCGCGAGGACCGCGACGACGACGCCGGCGGCCCAGAGCAGCCGCGGCACGGTCACCGCTCGGTCGGTTCTGGCTCGAAGGAC
This sequence comes from Chloroflexota bacterium, assembly GCA_005889275.1. Classification (GTDB taxonomy): domain Bacteria; phylum Chloroflexota; class Limnocylindria; order P2-11E; family P2-11E; genus 3-1-20CM-2-70-9. The sequence continues at coordinate 65,620 of VBFI01000044.1, forward strand.
GGGCGCGAGACGAAGTCGACACGGCGGTGCGTCTCGTCGCAGTACGGCTTCTTTGCCGAGTGTCCGCAGCGGCAGAGCTTCACCGTGTGCCCCTCCGCGACGCGGTGCTCGCGCCCGTCCGCGTCGAGGATGGTGATCGGCCCGGTCACGATGTACGGGCCGTTCGCCTCCATCCGGATGGTCGGCCCGCCGGTCACGCGTTCTCGCCGTGGTAGCGGCCGCGGTATCCCTCGGCCGTCGCGGCCGAGAGCCTGAAGAACACGATCTGCGCGACGCGCGCGCCGCGCTGCAGACGGTAGCCGCGCGAGTTGAGCACCGAGAGCAGGCCCTCGCCACGGCCGGAGTAGCCCGCGTCCCAGACCGCGCTGTGGATCGAGACACCCGAACGCAGCAGGCTCGAGCGTGGCCGCGAGAGGGCCATGAGGTCGACGGGCAGGTTCACCTTCTCGCGGTAGGTGATCACGTACGCCCCGCGATGGAGGTCCCACCATCCGTCCTTGTCCGCCTGCACCTCCTCGCGGGCCGCGGGTTCGCGCACGGCGTCGGCCGCGCCGAGCAGGCCGGGCGAGGTGAGCCGCTGGACGCGCTCCACGCGGAGGTCCACTCCGTTCGGCTGAAGCTGGAGCGCGAGGTCCACATCCTCGATCAGCGGAGGCGTCGCCGCGAGGGCGGCGCGAAGCTCTTCGCGAGAGAGGACGCTCATCCGAGCGCGATGCTAGGGCGCGGATGACAGAATCGCGCGATGCCGCCGAACGCGCCGAAGACCGTCGCGGCTTCGAAGACCGTGATGTCGAGGACGATGCTGCCCTCGGACGCGAACCCCTACGGCAACGTCCACGGCGGCGAGGTCATGAAGCTCATCGACGCCGTCGCCGGAGCGGCGGCCACGCGACACGCCCGCGCCCGCGTGGTGACGGCACGGATCGACGAGCTGTCTTTCCTTGCGCCCGTCTACGTCGGACACCTCGTCACCGCGAAGGCGTCGGTGAACCACGTCGGGCGGACGAGCATGGAGGTCGGGGTCCGGGTCGAGGCGGAGGACATGCTCACGGGCGAAACGGCGCACGTCGCATCCGCGTACCTGGTCTTCGTCGCCACCGACGAGCATGGGCGACCGATCCCCCTCCCTCCGGTGACCGCCGAAACGGACGAGGAGCGCCGCCGCATGGCCGCGGCCGAAACCCGGCGCTCGCTCCGGCTCCACCGCCCGCGGACACCGTAGGCGACGTAAACTCCGCCCGTTCCGCGGGAGGTGTGAGATGAGAAACGCCGCACGGATCGTCGCCTCGTTCGTCGCCGTCGTGCTCGTGGCTGTCGCCTGCAACGCGCCGCGCGCAGGCTCGCCAGCGGCGACCGCGCAAGCGAGTGGCACGCCGAACTTCACGGGGAAAACGCTCAACATCGTCACCGGGGGCACCGGTGCGGTGTACATCGTGTACGGCGCGGGACTCGCCGAGCTCCTGAACAAGAAGCTCGGGACCGCCGCGAGCGCCCAATCGACGACCGCCTCCGTCGACAACATGAAGCTCATCCGGGACGGCAAAGCCGACGTCGCGTTCACCCTCGCGGACACCGCCTACGACGCGGTGAACGGCACCGGCTCGTTCGTGGCGCCCGAGAAGAAGGCCGACGCGAAAGTGCTGGCGGTCCTCTACTCGAACCTCACGCATCTCGTGGTGAAGGACGGCGGCGGAATCAACACCGTCACCGACCTCAAGAGCAAGCGCGTTTCGATGGGCTCGGCCGGCAGCGGCACCGAGGTCATCGCGAACCGGACGCTCGAGGCTTACGGCATGGACCCGGCGAAAGACATCGCGCGCGAGCGTCTTGGCGCCCAGGATTCCGCGAACGCGCTCCGCGACGGGAAGATCGACGCCTTCTTCTTCTCCGGAGGTCTCCCGGTGCCCGCGGTCCTCGATCTCGCGACCGGCACGAAGATCAAGATGCTCGACCTCAGCGACAGCATCTCGAAGATGGCCACGAAGTACGGGAACTTCTACTTCCCGATCAAGATCCCGAAGACGACATACAACACGGCGTCCGACGTGACCGTGTCCGGCGTCGCGAACCTCCTCGTCGTCCCCTCCAACTTCGATCCGGCCCTCGCGCAGGCCATCCTCGCGACGATGTTCGACAACAAGGCGGACCTCGTGAAGGTGCATGTCGCCGCGAACGACCTCACTCTCGAGACCGCGACCGTCGGTTCGCCCATCGACTTCCACCAGGGAGCGATCGACTATTACAAGTCGAAGAACGCTTGGAAAAAGTAGGAGGGACGCCCTTGTCGCGCTCGTCGCGGGACTCCTGACGGCGACGGGTGCGGCGCTCGCCGTCCCTGTCCCGGTCCTCAGCATCAGCGACGGCGCGGCTGAATACGTCGCGCCCCTCGAGCCCGGCGAGCCGCTCCTGTACTCATATCGCCAGTCGATCTACCAGGTGACCGTGTACGAGGACCTCGCGCGCGTCGGCGACGGCATCGGCATCGAGCGGGCGCGCTCGAGCGATATCCGTTCGATCGAGTACTTCGGCTGGCGGGGCGAGCCCGTCCGCCAGGCGGACGGCCTGTGGGCGGAAAACGCGCCCGCGAGCGTGGCCGTCGATCCCGAGCTCGTGATCCGTATCACGCCCGCCGGCGAGCAGCGCCTCGCCACCGCGCGCTGGGACCTCGTGCTGAAGCCGCGTTTCGGTGAGACCGTGGTCCACGTTCGCGCCCAGGACCGCCCGTGGCTCCTCGCGGTCCTCGAGGGCAGGCGATGAGCGGGCCCGAGATCATCGCGCGGCCCGACCTCGACGCGGTCCTCGCCGAAGACAAGACCAAGGAGCTCATCGAGGAGTTCGAGGCCGAGGCGAAGACCCGGACGTTCACCGGGGCCTGGGACGCGTTCGTCACGTCTCTCGCGGTCGGGACGACGCTCTTCGCGCTCTATTTCGCGGCAGCGGGGGCCGAGATCCCCTTCGTCGGCATCCAGCTCGTCCCGTCGTTCGTCCTCTTCGGGCAGACGATCACGACGCCGCAGATCTACGTGATGATCTTCCTCAGCGCGATCCTGGTGCTCACGTTCCTGCTGTACCCGATGCACCCGCGATTCATCAAGCGGGTGAACGTCGTCGACCTCGCGCTCGTCGTGGCCTCGATCGCGATCACCGCCTACGTCTTCCTCAACTTCGAGTCGGTCATCTACCGGGTGAACAGCCCGAACGAGTGGGACTTCACCTTCGGGGTCATCGCCATCCTTACGGTGCTCGAGGCGGGGCGGCGGACGATCGGCTGGCACCTCCCCGCGATCGGCATCGCGGCCATCGCGTACGCGTACTTCGCCGACTTCATGCCCGGGCCGTTCCGGGGCCCGCCGAAGAACCTCGACGACATCGTCTCGAACCAGTACCTCGGGCTCGACGGGATGCTCGGGACGCCGCTGCAGGTCGCGGCGACCTTCATCATCCTGTTCACGATCTACGGCGCGATCCTCGATTACACCGGCGCCGGAAAGTTCTACGTCGACCTCGCGTTCGCGCTGACCGGCCGCCGCCCGACCGGCGCCGCGCGGACGGTGACGGTCGCTTCCTTCCTCCTCGGCACGGTCTCGGGTTCGGGCGTCGCGACGACCGTCACGCTCGGGTCGATCACGTACCCGATGCTGAAGAAGGCCGGGCACGATCGCGAGTCGAGCGGGGCGATCCTCTCGGCCGGCGGCATCGGCGCGGTGATCTCGCCGCCGGTGCTCGGTCCGGCGGCGTTCCTCATGGCCGGCATCCTCGGGATCAGCTACCTGCAGGTCGTGATCATGGCGATGATGCCGACGATCCTCTACTACCTCGGCATCCTCCTCACGATCGAGGTCGACGCGCGCCGCCTTGGCGCGCGGGAGATCGCCCTCGACGCGCCTGGCTTCTGGTGGCTTACGAAGCGTTACTGGTACCAGTACACGTCGCTCTTCGCGATCATCGTCTTCCTCGTCGCCGGGTTCTCGACGATCACGGCCGTCTTCTGGTCGATCGTGGTCGCGATCCTCGTGTCGTACATCCGGCGCGAGACCTCGCTGGGGCCGCGCAAGCTCGTGAACGCGCTCGCCGCGGGGACGAAGCAGGTGCTGCCGGTCGGCGCGACGACCGCGGTGGCGGGCATCGCGGTCGGCATCCTCCTCCAGACTGGGCTCGGGCTGAAGATCTCGAGCCTCATCCTGGCACTCGGTTTCGGCAACCTCATCGCGACGCTCGTCGTCTCGGGGATCGTGCTCTGGGTACTCGGCCTGTCACTCCCGATTACCGCGACGTATCTCGTCGCGGTCCCCACGGTCGTGCCCGCGCTCGCGACCCTCGGCGTTCCGCTGCCGGCCGCGCACATGTTCGTCTTCTATTACGCCGTGCTCTCGGAGGTCTCGCCGCCGGTCGCGCTCTCGCCGTTCGCCGCCGCCGCGATCACCGGCGGGAATCCGTACAAGACCATGATGCTCACGTGGAAGTACGCGCTTCCGTGCTTCCTCGTCCCGTTCATGTTCACGCAGCCTGAGGGACTCGCGATCCTGTGGACCGGAGTGAGCATCCCCGAGGCCGCGCTCGCGTCCGTCTCGGCGGCCGTCGGGATCATCGCGCTCGTCGCGGGCGTCGGCGGCTATCTGCTTCGGCCGACCAATCTCGTGGAGCGCATTTTTCTCGTCGTCGGCGGCGTGCTGCTCGTCGCGCCGGGGCTCGTCGCGGATGTCACCGGGCTCTCGCTCTTTGGACTCGCGGCGGCGTCGCAGCTCGTGCGACGCGCCCGCGCGACGGCGGTGTCCGCGGCCTGACGCGAAGGTACCGAACCTTCCGGACCGAGCACGAAATCTGCACTGCTCGAGCGAAGTGGATCAGCCTGCTCGTCGGGAAGCGAGCGACCGCGTGCGCGAGAGCGTCCTCGACGCGCTTCGCCGGGTCGGCCCGCCGGATACGGGATCCGAGCAGCCGCCGCGCGCGCCACGCGGCGCCGCCGAAGAGAGCACCCCGAGCACGTAGTCTCCGATGGCCCGCGTCGGCTCACGCCGGCCGCCTGAAGATGGCGATGCGGAGGCTGAGCCCCTCTCCCAGAGCGTCACTCATGTGATCGAAGAGGCGCGGATGCTCATCCCCGGCGTGACGGCGTTCCTCGGCTTTCAGACCATCGCGGTGTTCAACCAGGGATTCTTGCGGCTCGCTCACAACGAGCAGGTGGCTCATCTCGTCGCGATGTTCCTGACGCTCGCCTCACTGGTGCTGTTGCTCACACCGGCGGCCTATCACCGGCAGATGGAGTCGGGTTGGGCGTCCGAAGGGTTCGTCACGCTCTCGTCGCGTCTCATCACCGCCGCGACGCCGGCATTCGCGCTCGGGATCACGATCGACTTCTATCTCTTGGTGCGCATGGTCACCGAGAATCCCTACGTCGCGGCCGCCGTCGCGCTGATCACGCTCGCGATGACCGCCTTCCTCTGGTACGGCATCGCGCGGATCAAGCCGCTCGCGAAGCTTCTTCGGCGGCCCGGCTAGCGTCGACCGAGCGGGCTCAGCTGCGCTTGCGGGACCCCTTCGTCTCGCCCTTCTTGCGACGGGTCTTGTTCGTGGTCGCGGCCGCGATCCGCGCCGCCACCTTCGGCGAACGGCCTCGCGCGCTCTCGCTTCTCTTGATGTGCTCGTACTGGCGCTTACGCTTCGCGCTCTTCACGCCTCTTGGGGGCATCGGGTCACCTCCGGTATCTCTTCGGTCGAATACCGGCAAAATCCGGACCACCTCGCGCCCGGACGCGAGTCCGGTGGCTACGCTCGCCTCGTGCGAACGGCGTGGCTGATCCTTGTGCTCGCGGTCGCGGCCTGCGCGGCCCCGGCCACCCAGGTCGCGACGGCGTCACCGACCGCATTTCCGTCCGACCTCGGGGCCACCGCCTCCCCGAGCTCCTCGCCCACACCCGAGCCGTCGGCCAGCGCGACTCCGCCCGCGCGCACGATCGATGTTGTCGACGGCATCGAGTTCGCGATGATCACCGGCCCCGCGGATCTGCGGCTCGAGACGGCGATCAGTCGAGCTGATGAGGCGGTGATCGCGAGCTCGGTGGCCGCCGACGTCGAGGCGGTGCAGCGGGACTTCGCCCGTTCCTTCACCGCCCGTCCCCTCGTGTACGTGTTCGCGACGAGCGAGGGGTACGCGAGAGGCCTCGCGCGCGTCTTCGGCTACTCGACGGCCACGGCCGCCTTCGTCGCCGACAACTCGGTGTCCTTCTTCGAGCCATCGCTTCTCGCGATAGCGGTGAACTGGCAGGCGATCGGCGATCGGCGTCCGGTCGCGGCGATCCGCCACGAGCTCACCCACCGGCTGACTCTCGACGCGTGCGCGCCGCGCTGCGATCTCGTCCCCGCGTGGTTCAACGAGGGCGAGGCCCGCCTCGCCGAAGCGCTCGTCCCGGGAAGCGACTGGCGCATGGTCCGCGTGCGCTACGAGGCGGCCTCGATGGCGGCGACGAACACGCTCATTCCGCTGAACACGCTCGTGTCGCAGCTCACGTGGAACTCGCTGACCGACTGGGCGGGCTACTACAAATATCAGGAGGCGGCGCGCGCGACGGAGCTCCTGCGCGAGGACGTCGGGGGCGATGCGCCGATCGCGCGTATCTACGAGCGAATCCGCCGCGGCGAGAACCTCGCCCAGGCGTACGCCGCGCTCGCGGGGCGCCCGTTCGACGAGTTCGTGGCCGGCCTCGGAGAGCGGATGCGCGCCGCCGTGCCACCGGCGCCGGGCATGATCACCCTGCCGCTCGCACCGGAAGGGTCCGGGTCGAGCTATCTCCTGTACGGGTTCGCGCCGACGACGACGGTCACGCTCACGATCAGCGGACCACGTGGCTCCGAAACCTCGCCGGTGACGATCTCCCCGTTCGGCGCGGTCTTCGATGGCCTTCCGGCCACGCGATCACCGGGCGGCTACACGCTCTCGATCCAGCATCCGGGTGGCGTGATCACCGCGAAGGTGCGCAAAGCGGGTCGCGGGGCTCCCGGCGACACGCGGTAGGCCTACATGCGCGGCTTGGCGGATTCTCCGGTCGCGAGCCACCGTTCGACTTTGGGGATGTAGCGCTTTGGATCACGTGCGAACGTCCCGAGACATCCGGCGCCGCAGAATGCGTACTCGCGCTCTGGCCGCTCGAGGGTGAGGCCCTTTTCGCGCTGCTCGGCGACGTCCACGATCATGTCGCAGACCGGGTCGAGCATCTTTCCATGAGTGTTCACTCCCCAAGCGTAGACGTCCCCCGACCGGGGTAGCCAAAATGACCCACCCTCGTACGGGGTTCCCGCGAGCCCGCTGCCGGCGCAGAGTGCGCGACGTGGAGCAGGTGGCTGGCGGGCCATGGGACCGAGCAGGCGTCGACCGCGAGACCTGGTACGCGGCGCGGCTGATGGCTGCCGCGATCCGGGAGACCGTCCGGCTCGCCCTCAAGCCCACCGAGCGCGACGAAGCGTTGCCTGCTGACCACGAACGCCTTGGTGAGTACGCCGACGGCCTCGTCATGGCCGTAGAAGATGGCGACCCCGAGACCGTGGCGATGCTCGTGCGTCGCGCCAAGGGGTCGGTGAGCTAGGGGCCCCCGCGTCCGCGGTACGGGTTCGTACCGCGTGTCGTGCTCTGAGCCTGCGTCCGCGTCACCGTGAAGCCGTTCCCATCGCTCGAGAGGCTCGAAGGCTGCGCAAGCACCTCGCCCCGGCCATTGATCATGGACACCGGCTTCGCCCCGAGCTGCGCGAGGTTCATCGTCTTGCCGTCGCGGACCGCGCTCGCCTTCGAGACCGCCAGGGTCCCGAAATTGTCGAGCGGCACGATCCCGCGACCCGCGCTCGGCGCCTCCTGTACCCACTCGGCCGAGGAGAGCGACGACGCGTACTGCACGGTCTGGTCGTAGGTCTCGCCGGTCGTGTTGTTCTTCAGCGCGATCGCCCAGTCGTTGCCCGATTTCGCGGTGATCGAGACGGTGACCGAGTCACCGGCGCTTACCGACAACGCGACCGTGCGCGACGTCTGCGGGAGCATTTCGATCCAGGCCTCGTAACGCACGCCGCCATTCGTGGTGACCGTCGCCTGCGTGCCGGCCTGGATGAGGTCGCGGCTGCTCACCCCGCCGATGCCGACCCAGGTCGCGTCCGCGCCCGCCGACGCAGATGAGACTTGCGGGACGGTCCAGGTGCCGGTGACCGACGTGAACGTGCCCCCCGACGCCGCGTACCCCGACCAGTTGCTCGAGCTGCTCGACGAGGACGCCGGATTGCCGGGGACGACGCCGGGCGTGCCGGTCCCGGTCGACGGGCTGATGGTCTGCGCGTCCGGCTGCACGTCGCTCTGGATCTTCCAGATCCCGTTCTGCTGTACCAGCGTGTAGTTGTTCCGGTCGGTCCGCTCGTCGACCGATCCGTCGTCGTAGGTCGAGCGCCAGGTCTCGAAGGTCGTCGCCTGTGCGGTGGCGCCGCTTACGGTCACGGCACCGAAGTCGAGCTTGGTCAGCTCTATCGCGGTGACGCCGCTGGTCGCGAGATCGCTGTCGATCTGCAAGAGCTCCTGGTAGTACGAATCGGTCGCGGTCGCCCGCATGAGGGAGACGTCGTGCTGGGCGAACGCCTTCGCCTGCGCGTCGTTGGCCTGCTGGATGACGTCCTTGACCGCGGCGACCGCCGCCGGGTCGTTCGCGCTCGCGCTGGACGCCACGCCGCTCGGGGCTCGAGCCACCGCGTCGCGCACACCCGAAACGACGCTCGGGAGCTGGAGCCGGCCGGTGAACGTCGCGAGAAGGAAGGCGATGAGCCCGACGCTCAGGAGCCGCCAGACGTTCACCCCGGAGGCCGGTTGCTTCGGGGGCGGTGGCGGCGCGACCGGGGCGGTCGGAACGGTCGACTCGTTCGTCGCGTTTCCTTCGAGCATGTCCATAGCCTGCGGCCTAGCGGTCAACGCACGATGAAAGCCACCTATGCCGAAGGTAAGAAAACGGCTCATTCGACCGAACGGCTACCGGTCAACGGTACGAAAAAGAGGGTGTTCTGGCGGGTCGGTGGCTAGGGGGCTTGCGGGGCTAGCAATTCGGTGAGCGACCGCGCCGTCGTGGCCGCGCCGAGCCGCGGGATGTGGAAAAGATCCTCGATCGTCGCGAGGAGGGAATAGTGGTCGTAGGCCACCTCACTCTGGCGTGGCGTCAGCCCGGGGGCGGCGGCGATGAGCGGCACGACGTTCGGCCCGCCGCCGCTGCCCTCGTCCCAGACCACGAACAGAACGCTACCCGCGCGCCACCCCGGCGAGGCGACGATCCGGCCGACCATCCCATCGAGCCATGGACCCGCGACCGAGAGCGCGCAGTCGTGCCCGTCATGGCAGAGATCAGGTGTGATCCAGACGAAGCTCGGCGTGGTGCCGGCGAGATCGCTCTCGAGGGCATCGAGCGCAACGACGTTCTCTGGACAGCCGCCGCCGTAGTACGCGAACGGGTTGTGCTTGACGGCGTAGGGATACGGGCTCCGGAGGCAACCCGCTTGCGTCATACCTTCCATGTACGCGCGCCAGGTCACGCCCGCCGCGGTCAGCTGCGCGCCGAGGCCACCGGCCGGGAGGACGTGGTAGGCGTCGTCGGTGATGCCCCAGGTGCTTCCGGACGTGAGCGCGAGATAGTTCGGCAGGCTCGGACTCGCGACCGCGTGGTAGTTCGTCGCGAGGGCGGCCGTTGCCGTGAGCGCCTTGATCGAGGGGGCCGTGAGCGCACGCGCGAGGGACGAGTTCTCCATGACGATGACGAACACGTGCGCCGCCTGCGACGTGGTCGGTGGCACGAGCTTGACCGGGGTTTGGTCCGGCGTCGCGCTCGGCGTTTGCGCCGGCGCCGCGTTCGGCGTGCTCGAAGCGCCCCCGCTCGGGGTTGGCGATGACGCGACCGGCGCTCCGCACCCCAGGAGCAGGAGCGCGACGATCGTGATGAGCCCAATGCGCGGCATGGAAACATTCTGACGCCGGCCACTAGCATCAGCTCATGGCGGACGGACTCGATGCCGCGCGATCGTTCGTGAAGGCCGTGCAAGACAAGGACGCGGACGCGGCGGCACAACTCTGCGCGGACGACGTCGAGATCGTTCTCCCCTTCGCCGGCGGACCCTTCCACGGACGCGACGGTGTCCGGCAGATGGTCCGCATGGCCCCCGCCGAGCTTGTGCAGAGCCTCCGTAACGAGGACGCGAAGGGGGACGAAGTGCGCATCACCACGCTCACCCGCGCGCCCGGGATCTTCGCCAACTACACGACCTGGGTCTTCCAGATGACCGGCGACCGGGTGAAGCGACTCACGTTCGAGCTGCGCGCCGCGAATTAGGCTGCCGCCCACCACGCGTAGCCAACACGAGTCGCGCTAGGGCTTGGTGAGAACGATCGCGTTGGGGAGCAGCCGGCCCGGGCCGACCTTGTAGGAGCCACCGATCCACATCGCCGCGGTGCCGCCGCCGTCCAGGTTGAGCCCGTCACGGGCGCCCAGCGCCTGCATCACGTAGGCGAGATCGGTCACGTTCGCGTTCGTCGCGATCACGAGGTACACGTAGGTGCCGTCGACCCCGATCGCGCCCTTGGTCCCCTTTGCGAGCTGCGACGCCGATTGCTCCGCCTCCGAGCTGATCACCGCGCCGTTCTGCAGCAGGAGCGGGTAGTTCGTGATCGCCGCGGTCACGGGCGTCTGCTGCTGGAAGTAGACGAAGCTGCGGCGATAGACCGACGTCGTGGTCCCGTTGAACGCGAGCAGGCCGTTCTGCCCGTTGAGCGCGTTGTAGTTGAGCCATCGTCGCAGCGTGCTGTTGTAAACCGCGTAGTCGTACGAGTTGACCTTTCCGGCGCAGGCCGCGTAGTCCGGCGGACAGAGATACGTCCCGTTCATGCCGGCGTACGCGTTGGTCTCCGCCGCGTACTGAGCGAGCGGCTTCGCGGGGCAGTTGTTCAGACATTCTGTCGTGTTCGCGGTGAGCGTCTTCACCGTCACGTCGGCGAGGCGCTCTTTCACGAGATGGACGCCGAAGGTGCCGCGCGCGGTGGCGACGTTCTGAAAGCCGTACCCGGTGCCGAGCACGGGCGGCGCGGGTGGTGAGGGCGGCGTTCCGTCAGCGTTGAGCACGGTGACGAGCCAGAAGACGCCGAAGTCTTCGAGCCAGGTGGCGCCTTCGACGAGCGGACGCAGGTAGAGCCGGTACGAGCCGGCCTGCACGGGCGCCTGGATCGTGAACTGGAACCACGCGACCTGGCTCGGCCCGACATAGGGCGCGGGCTGGATCGCGATCCGGTTGTAGCGAGGCCATCCTGTCGCCGGCGATCCGTTCGTGCCGTCACCGCCGAGCGGAGTGACCTGATCCTGCCCCGGCTCGGGACCCCACGTCCCGAGGTAGGCGACCTCGCCCATCCGTCCATTCACCCAGCCCCGCGAACCGGAGTTGTAGTAGGCGACGGTGGCGGTGGATCGCTCTCCGGGACAGAGCGTCGGATAGCCGCTCTGTCCGTACCACTGCGCGTGAAAGCCGGGCACGCCCGCGGCCAGGCCGGCCGGAGGCGGAATGCCGGGTCCGACACTCGAGGTGCATGTGGCCGTCGCCGGTGCCGCCTGGGCCGCCGGCGTCGGGCCGACGACGAGCCAGCTGGCGACGAGCAGCGCGGACGCGGCGCGCGCGATCATCCGAACACCCACTCTCCTCCGCTAACGAGGCCGCCCCGGGACCAATACGCGCGGACGGTCGGCGGTGGCCGCGTCCTTCATTTGGAGGACATCACGACGGCAATTTGATACCGATGCGCGTCGCTAAGATGACGAGGACCTCGTGGACGTTTACGACGCGGCTCGCACGCTCCTCGCGGTTCGCCGCTACAAGGCGAAGCGGATCCCGAAAGATCTCGTGCGAAAGGTCGTGGAAGCTGGTCGGCTGACCGCGAGCTCGGTCAACCTCCAGCCGTGGCACTTCATCGTCGTCGAGGACGCGGAGATGCTGCGCAAGCTCGGGGCGGCCTCGCGGACCGGCCCGTACATCGCGAGTGCTCCCCTGGCGATCGCGGTCGCCGTCGAGAAGGCGAGCGAGTACGCGGTCTCCGACGCGAGCCGGGCGATCCAGTCGATGTTGCTCGTCGCCTGGTCTGCCGGCGTCGGCTCGAACTGGGTCGGCTTCACAAAGATGACGAAGGTCGCCGAGCTCCTTGGCGTTCCCCGCGAGCTCGACGTCCTCGCCGTTCTGTCGTTCGGCTACCCCGAGGCGAAGCTCGGTCGTGGAAAGAAGAAGCGAAAGCCGCTCGGCGAGGTCGCGCATCGCGAGCGGTTCGGCCAGCCGTTCACGTGACCCTCTCCTACAACCAGGTCGCGGCGCGCGGCCTTGAACGCATCGCGGCGCTCTCGGATGGTGTGTTCGCCATCGCGATGACGCTCATCGTCTTCGAGATCCGCGTCCCCGATCCGGGCGTCGTCCGCACCGAGCAGGACCTCTGGGCCGCGATGGTCGCGCTCGGTCCGCGTCTCATCACGTACCTGCTCAGCTTCCTCACGCTCGGGATCTTCTGGACCGGACAGCAGACGCAGTCCCATTATTTCGCCCGGTCGGATCGTCATCTCGCGTGGCTGCAGCTCGCCTTCCTCGCCGCCGTCGCGCTTATGCCGTTCACGACCTCGCTGCTTGCGGAGTTCATCACCCTCCGCCCCGCGCTCATCGCGTACTGGGCGAACATCTTGTTGCTCGGCGTCCTCATCTACGCGTCGTGGCGGTACGCACGGCATGCCGGGCTCGTCAAGCCGGACGCTCCCGTGGGTCTGTCCGCCGCGATCACGCGCCGCGTCGTCGTCGCGCAGGCGCTCTACGGGCTTGGCGCGGCGATCGGGCTCATCAGCCCGGCGTGGGGGATCGCGTTCATCGTGATCGTTCAGCTCAACTTCGCGATCGCCCCGCGCATAGGGATTCTCGCGCGGTTCTAGCGAGTCGCCTCGGGCGCGCCGATCTCGAAGGAGCGTTTCGAAAGACCCCACTCGTATCCGTCGATCACCGAGCGGGCCTCGTACGGACGATCGATGACCGCGCCGAGCGAAACGAAGAGCGGGACGAAGTGGTCGGTGGTCGGATGCGCGATGCGCGCGGCCGGCGCCTTGTGCTCGAAATCGACCAGCGCGTCGATCTCGCGTTCGCCGACGCTCTCGTTCGCCCATGCATCGAACTCGGCCGACCAGGCAGGCGGCGGCTGCTCGCCCACCCCGAAACGTGCGAGCCGCAGGTTGTGCGTCATGAAGCCACTGCCGATGATGAGCACGCCCTCTTGACGAAGCGGCGCGAGTCGACGGCCGACCTCGAGGAGCGCGACCGGGTCGAGGCTCGGCATCGAGATCTGGAGCACCGGTACGTCAGCGTTCGGGTACATCTCGACAAGGGGCACGTACGCACCGTGATCGAGACCGCGCTCCGGCTGCTCGCGGACAGGGATCGCCCCGCCGGAGAGGAGCTCGCGGACACGGGCGGCGAGCGCTGGCGCGCCCGGCGCCGGGTAACGCACGCGGTAGTAGCGCTCGGGAAACCCGTAGAAGTCGTAGACGAGCGCGACCGGCTTCGTGGCACCGATCGTCAGGGGAGCGGATTCCCAGTGGGCCGACACGATGAGGATGGCCTTCGGCCGAGGCAGGTCCCGGCCCCACGCGGCCAGCTGCTTCGGCCAGGTCGGGTGGTCGGCGAGCGGAGGCGCGCCGTGGCTGAGGTAGAGGACGGGCATCACCGGGGCGGTCGGGAACGACTGGTCCGTGGACATCGGGTTCCCTACTCCAACGCCCCTTTCCGCCCGCTCATTCCTTTGCGCACAGTGACCTTCGCGTACAGACCCATGTCGTCCATCCAGGCCCCGCCGTCGACGACACCACGGAGCGGCAGGACGTACGTGCCGGGCAGCTCGCTCTTCACCGCGAAGGTAAAGGTCGCGGTGGCGCCCGGCGGGACGATCTCCTCGGTCTGAACCGCGGGCCGGTCCGGGGTGGGCCAGCCGTCCGCCAGGAACGCGAGGTCCGCGCTGTTGTCGCGGACGCCGAGGCGCGCCTCCTGGTCGGTTCCCTTGCGCCACGCGGTCCCGCCGGTGTTCCGCAGCTCGATCGAGATGGAGGCGCTCTCGTTCTCCGCGACGCTCGGGAACGCCGACTCCGAGACGAAGCTCGCGTGCACGGTCGCGGCGGTCGGCGGGGCGCAGAGGCTTGTGAGGTACATGAAGTGCGGCCAATCCCAGGTCGGCCCGGGGTCACTGTGGTTGCTCCCGGGGACCTCGTTGTGTCCGACGACGTGCGTGCGGTCGAGGGGAACGCCCTGCCGGGCGGAGATCGCGCAGGCGAGCGCGGCCGCCGCGTAGTACTGCTCGGCGGTGAAGAACGGATTGGTGATGTGATCGAGCTCGAGCTCGATCCCGATCGAGCGCTGGTTGAACCAGTAATTGCCGGCGTGCCAGGCCGTGTCGGCCTCCCCGACGACCTGGCCGATGTGGCCGTCGCCTCGGACGACGTAGTGCGCGCTGACGTTCGAGGCCGGGATGCTGAAGGCCTTCAGGGTGCGCGCGTAGCTGATGTCGGTGTAATGGAGGACGATCCAGTTGACGGCCGCGCCACCGCGACCCTCGTCGTAGTTCGTCCGGGTCGGCAGCCACTCAGGCTGCGCGACGTATGGAAAGCGGGTCGCGATGAGCAAGCGCGGCGGTGGCGCGGCGCGTGGAGTCGGCTGCGGCGCGGGAGCGTCCGCGAGCGACGCGGGCGCCAGTTCGTCACGCTGCGGCACGACGGAGACGCGAGCGACGCACGACGACGTCACGAAGAGACCCGCCAAGAGCAAGATGAGAAGACGCCCCCGCACCACTTCGCGGAACGCGAGCGGCCATGAGACGTTGCGTCTGCTCGCTCGCACTGGGACCATCCCGACCGAAGGTCATGTTGCCTGTGTAACGGCCGATCGAGGCTACGTCCGCCCGCTCTGACTCCCGCGATGGTGCGGGCCCGGACCGAGGCCGAGCGCACCGTGCGTCACTCCGATGCAGCGTCGCGAGATCACCGTCAGGCCGGCCTCGGTGGCGACACGGATCGCTTCATCGGTCTCGGTCCCCGGCTGAAACCAGAGGATCCGAGCGCCGGCGGCGATGGCCTCCCTCGCCACCGCCAGAGCTTCGCCCGGAGGGCGGAAGACGTCGACGATGTCGATCGGAACGTCGATGTCCGCGAGGGACGACCGCACCGGCTCGCCAAAGAGCTCGCCGCCCTTCGGGCTCACCGGGATCACCCGGTAGCCCTGCGACCGCAGGTACGCGGGGATCGCGTGCGCGGCGCGGTCCTCCTTGGCCGATGCCCCGACGACCGCGATCGTCTTCGCCTCGTGATAGATCCGCCGGACGTCTTCGAGCGACATCATCGTGTCCCAAACAACGCCAGGCGCTCGCCGATTCCGCGATCCGGTCAAGCCGCTCGGCGAAGCCGCGGGTCCAGCTCATCGCGCAGGCCGTCGCCAAGCACGTTGAACGAGCCGACGGCGAACAGGATCGCGAGGCCCGGGAAGAGCGAGAGCCAGGGCTGGGTGCTGATGAAGTTCCGGCCCTCGCTGATCATGACGCCCCACTCGGGTGTCGGCGGCTGCGCCCCGAACCCGATGAAGCTGAGCCCTGCCGCGGCGATGATCGCCGCGCCCATGTCGAAGCTCGCCTGGATGAGGAGTGGCGCGACGGCATTCGGAAGCAGGTGGCGCGCCAGGATCCTCACCGGATGGACCCCGATGGCCCGCGCGGCCTCGACGAACTCGCGCCGGCGGAGCGAGAGGATCTGGCCGCGCGCGAGGCGCGCGTAGACCGCCCAGGTGACCGCGGCGATCGCGATGATCGCGTTCGTCAGGCTGGGGCCGAGCGCGCCGGCGATGGCCATCGCGAGGATGAGCGGTGGAAACGCGAGGAAGACCTCGGTGAGCCGCATGAGCGACTCGTCGACGAGACCGGCCACGTAGCCGGCGACGAGCCCGATGCAGGTGCCGAAGATGCCGGCCGACGCGACGACGACCACCCCGATGAAGAGCGAGATGCGCGCCCCGTACAGCAGTCGGCTCGCGATGTCCCGCCCGAGCTGGTCCGTGCCCAACACGTGGGCCGGCGACGGCGGCTCGAGCCGCGACGCGAGCGCCTGTGTGAGAGGGTCATACGGTGCGAGGAGCGGAGCGAAAACGGCGCAGAAGGCGAACCCGGCGATGAGCCCGATTGCGAGGACGTTGAGCGGGTTGCGGAGGATCGACGACCGCGCGCCCATGCGCGAGCCGCGGAGTCGGGTCGATGCCACGAGCGCCTCAGCCATGCTGGATCCGCGGGTCGAGCCAGTAATAGGCGATGTCAACCGCGAGGTTCGCGACGGGATAGACGATCGCCGCGAGCAAGGTCACCCCGAGCACTGCGGGGAAGTCGAGGCTCACCGCGGAGGCGGTCGCGTAACGCCCGAGGCCCGGCCAGCTGAAGATCGTTTCGGTGAGCACCGCGCCTGAGAGCAGGCTGCCGAACGTCAGCCCGATGATCGTCACCGTCGGAATGAGCGCGTTCCGCAGTCCATGGCGAAAGATGACGAGTCGCTCGGCGAGCCCCTTGGCCCGAGCGGTCCGCATGTAGTCCTGCGAGAGGACCGGTGCGTGTTGGCGGCGGCGGGACGAACGTGTCGAGGCGGCCGCCGCCGGGGAACCATCCGAGCTGGTAGTAGAAGAGGCCGATCACGATCAGCCCAAGCCAGAAAACCGGTAACGAGCCGCCTGCGAGCGAGAGCAGGCGCACGACGTAGTCCGGGACCCGGCCGCGCGAGACCGCGGACCACACGCCGGCGGGGACCCCGAGGACGATCGAGATGAGCAGCGCCGCGAACGAGAGCTCGAGCGTCGCCGGGAACGAGTCCGCGAGGTCGTCCGCGACCGAGCGTCGCGTGCGGATGCTCTTCCCGAGATCGCCGTGGAGGATGCCGGTCGCGTAGATGAGGTACTGCTCGGGCAGCGGTCGGTCGAGGTGATACTCGGTGCGGAACTGCGCGATCTGCGCATCGGTCGCGTGATCGCCGAGCGCCGCGGCCACCGGATCGGCGGGTATGACGTGCGAGATCGCGAACGTGATGACCGAAACTCCGATCATCACGGCCGCGATCCCGACGACACGTTTGAGTAGAAAGCCGAGAAACCGCATGGCGCCGCCTAGCGCCTATTTGCTTATCGCTGCGAAATCCGTCCAGTCCATCGGGCTCCACGCGAACCCCTTCACGTTGGACCGCAGACCGAAGGGTTCGGTCGGCTGGTACAGCACGGCGTAGGGCCCGTTGTGGAGCACGTAATCGGTGATGTCCTTGTACGCCGCGGAGCGCTTTGCCGTGTCGGTGATGAGAGCGGCGTCACGGCCTTTGGCCGCGATGGTCTTGTCGTCCCAACCGTTCCGGAAAGCGATCGACTTCGCGGCGTAGTCGGTGAACGGACCGACGTTCGCGTCGGGGTCCGGGAAGTCCGGCCCCCACAGGATCATGACGAGCTGCCCCTTCTGCGCGCGGTACGTACCGAGCAGTTCGGCCTGCGTCGTCTGCTTGATGTTCACGGTCACGCCGATGTTCTTCCAGTCCGATTGCAGCTTCGCCGCGAGGTCCGCCCAGGCGACGCCGCCTGGCGCCGGCCCCGTCGGCACGAGAAGCTCGAGCGTGACGGCGGTCTGTCCGGCCTGCTGCAGGAGCGACTTGGCCTTGTTCACGTCGGCCTGGAATGGCGTCGACTCGTTGTAGCCCGCCAGACCCGCCGGCACGATGTCCTGCACCTTCTTCGCGCCGCCCTTGAACAGATCTTTCACGATGCCGTCGTAGTCGATCGCGGTGCGGAGTGCCTCGCGCACATTGACGTTGTCGAGCGGCTTCACGGTCACGTTCATGCCGACGTAGACGAGCTGCAGGCTGTTCCCGGTGGTGGTCACGACGCCCGGCTTGCCCTGGAGCGCCGCGATCTGCTGCGCGCCGAGGTTCCGGGCGATGTCGGCGTCGCCCTTCTCCAGCGCGAACTGCTGGTTCGTCGATTCGGGCACGTGCTTCACCAGCACGCCGCCGAGCGCCGGCTTTGGACTGCCGCCGTACTGCGGGTTGGCCTTCAGCTGGACCTCAGAGTTCTTCGTCCAATGATCGATCACGAACGCGCCGCTTCCCGACGAGTGGTCGAGGAGGTACCCGGAGCCCGAGTCGCCGCCGGTCTCCCGGGCCTTCACGTCCTTGGAGTCGACGACGCTTCCGATGGTGAAGGTCAGGACCGCGAGGAAGCCCTGCGGACTCGCGGTCTTCGGCAAGCTGATCACGACGGTCGACGGATCGGTCGCCTTGATGCTCGAGTCCTTGAGCTGAGCGATGTCCGTGAACAGGAACGCCGGCGACTTGTTGAGCTTGAGCACGCGCTGGAACGAGTACACGACGTCGTCGGCGGTTATCGCGTTGCCGCTCGCGAATTTCGCGCCCGAGCGCAGCTTGAACGTGACGTCCCACTGAGAGCCCGAATCCTTGATGTCCCAGCTCTGAGCGAGGGCGGGCTTGATGGTCGAGAGGTCGGCCCCTTCGAACTTCACCAACGTCTCGTAGGCGTTGTGGGCGAGCAGCACGCCGGTGAACTCGTAGGCGACCGCCGGGTCGAATGAGATCAAGTCGCTCGTGTCGGCGTACCAGACCAGCGTGCTCGCGGCACCGCCGGCAGATGGCGACGGTTGAGTCGAGGCCCCGGGAGCGGCGGCTGGAGTACACGCGGCGGCGATCAGCAGCGCGATGAAGAGCAGGACCGAAGTGCGACCGAATGACATTGGAACGTCCCTCCCCTGTCGGCGCTCGTTCGGGACGAGCCTACACCGGCCGGGCGGGTAGCCCGGGCACCCTTTTCACGACCCGGAGGCGAAGACGAGGCCATCCTCGTGCGAGATCGCCAGTCGCCGCTCCTGGCCGTCGAGATAGCGCAAGGTGGCGAGGAGCGCAAGCTCGACGAACACGTCGAGCGTGGCGACGAAACCCGACTCGAGGAACGAGAAGGGCTGAACGAGAAGGAGATCGACGAGGATCGCGAGCTCGAAGAGACGGTAGGCGCGGGAACGTGACCGCCGCAGCGCGACAAGACCTGCCACGACCATCCCGCCCGCAACCACGCCGGCGAGCACCTGGATCAGCGACGGCACCGTGCTCCCGGCGGTCGTCTCGTCGAATGCCGCTCGCGCCTCCGCGTTCCCGATGAGCACCCCCACGACGAGCGCGAGGCCGGCGACGACGGTGAGGACGAAGCCGAGCCCATCGAGGATGAAGATCGCGGCGATGAGGCGCCCGAACCACCGACTCCCGGCGATCGCGGCGTATCGCCGGCTCGCCGCAAGCGAGAGTCTGCGAGCTCCCGAGGGCGCGCCGGTTGACGGAGCGGCTTCGGCGAACCGCGTACGCAGGGCGGCGACCATCGGCTCGGTCTGGTCCGCGCGGCGAAGGAGCTCCACGGCGCGGACGCGATCCGACTCGCCAAGCCTGCCGAGCACGAGCCTCTGGGAAAGCTCGATCGCGTTGACCAGGTTCTCCTCTGGCGAGAGCGCGCGGAACGTCCGCACCTGCCGCACCGTGAGGAAAAGCAGGACGAAGGTGACGTACACGAGCGCGGCCGTGGGCTTGAAGAAGTAGTCGTTGTCCGACGTCACGAACTTGCCCAGCTCGTCGATGAAGGCGCCGAAGCCCGCCCCTCCGACGAGCGCTGCGACAAGGCGAGTGGTCGAGGAGAGAAAGAGAAGGAGCAGGACGATCGCGACCAGCATCCCGAGTCCGCCCCAGAGCACGTGCGCCACGTGGAGGCCGTTTCCACCCAGCTTCGGATAGCCGGTCGCCTCGAGATAGATGCGGATGAGGAGCACGGCTGAGATCGCGGCGACGAGAAAGGCGTCCACGAGCTCGGCGTCCGCCGAGCGCAGGGGACCGCGGATGCTCCTCACGTCGCTCCAGTCTCGTGCCTCGCGTACCCGCCACGCCAAGCGACGGAGGACCGAGCAGGGAGACGGCCTAAAGGCTGTCCAGCAGGGCGTCGCCGGGCCCGGCCGACCGGACGAGACCGTTGAGCGGTTCGCGTACACTGAATGCGACACATCCGGGTTCGAGGAGCGTCATGGCCTGGGAGCCGCGAGTGCTCTCGGGCCTTTTTCTTCATTTCGCCGCGGGAGGAACCGATCAGGACTCTCATCACATCTGGGTTCACGACGAGCGCCGGCAGGTGCCGTACCGGCTGCAGGGCGGTGTGTCATGCCGCGTAAGAAGCGAACTGGCTTCGGCGACGTGAGCATCGAGCGGGAGAGGTTCGACCGCGGCGAAGCCCGCTGCCCGAGCTGCAAACGGCCCATCGGACCGGCCGACCAGCCGGCCTTCGTGCACGGCCTGGGGAGCGGCGAGTCGCGCCTCGCGACGATGCGCTGCGGCAGGTGCCAGGCGATGCTCACCGTCCACTTCGAGGAGCCCCGGCGAGCCGAACCCTCGAACCCTTAGCGGGCGGCTTCCTCCAGCTGCGGATGTTCGCCCGGCGCGAGGCGCAGGGGACGCGTTTCGGGCGGGCGGATCGGCTGGAGGTGGATCGCGCGAGCGCGATCGAAGCTCGCGATCCAGTTCCACAGCACGCGCCCCGGGAACATGAGCGCGTCGATGAGCCGTTGTAAAACGATCTCGAGCGCGTCCGCGACGCGGGCGAGCAGACGGATGGCGTAGACCACGGTCTCCGCGAGAAGCCAGCCTGCCGCCCAGAGCGCCAGGCCGACGAATCCCCCGACGAACACGACGCCGACGGCGAGCACGCTCAGCACGAAATACGCGCACGCGGCGGCCGCGACGCACGCGATCACCACGACGAGTCCGATCACCCCGAGCACGCGGAGGAGTCCTCCGATGAGGACCGCGAGCGGCGGCAGCGCGCGGCTCACCGCACGGAGGACGAGGGCCGCCAGCAGCATCACGAGGGCGAGCGCGCCCACCGCGAGGATCCACGCGAGCCACGGCATCGCGATCGCCCCCCACGCGATGAGCGCGGTCGCGATGAGCATCAGCGGGATCGGGAACGTGAGCGCGATCCCCTCGAACTTGTTCGCCAGATCAGCCGGAAGGAAGTCCGGGACGATGATCGAGGCGCGCCAGAGCGCGAGAAAGAGCGAGAGCAGCAGGAAGCACGCGGCGAGGGCGAGGGCGAGCCGCGTGAGCCAGCGACGGCGTCCGGGCTCGAGGTCGTCCCACGGGCCGAGGTGCGTCATCCCGATGAGATCGAAGAAAACGAGGCCGAGCATCAGCGCGCCGACGAAGGAGGCGATGGCATAGGCCACGGTGATCTCGCGGAACCATTCGGGCAGGAAGCTCACCGAGGCGCCGATCGCCTTCTCGTGGCTCGCGATCGACAGCGCGGCGTCCGCGAAGAGGAAGAGCAGAAGGCCGGCGAAGAAGAGGAACCCGCCGATCACGCGCCAGCCGGCCCACCGGTCCGAGTTGCCGCGAAGCGCGGTCGCCGCTGAGCGCACCTGCGCGCCGAGGCGTTCGCTTCCGTTCTCGGCGTGCGTCGCGGCCTGATCGACGAGCGGGCTCACCAGGCCGACCACCGCGCCGGTGATCGGGGCGACCGGCCACCGCGGCGCGTCGCGTGCCGTATCGAAGAGACCGACCGACGCCCCGGCGATCGCGCGCGCGGGACGGTCGAGCACCGGGCGGAAGTACTCACGGAGGCTTCGCAGGAGCCGGTACGGCGCGGTCGGCGTCGCTCGACGGAGCGGCGGCTCGATCTCGGCTCGGGCGAACGAGGCCGGGACGCGGAGGAGCGCCGCGACGGCGCTGACGAGGACGCGAACCGGGATGCCGAGGAGGGTCACGAGCACGATCGCGAGGATGACGAGCGGCCACCGGTCCGCGATCGGCCGGAGCGAATCGAGCATCGCGATGAAAGCGTCGCCCAGACTCATCGGCCGCTCGCCCGAAGCATCTCGACGACCTTGTCCGCCGTCGTCGCGGCCCACGGGAGGAACACCGGCGTGCGCGCGTTCAGCGTCTTGAACGTGCTCTCCCAGTCTCGTTGTCCCTTGCCCTGATCGCTCGGGTCGTCCCGGTGATACAGGCCGATGACCACGTCGCTCTGACCGAGATCCGGCCGAACGGGGTTGCCGACGGTGTCGGTCATGTCGCTGAAGAGCACGAGCTTGTGCGTTCCGGGGTTCGCGCCGAAGACTCCGCCCGCGACCGCGAGGCCTCCGTAGATGTCGGTTCCGATCGGATCCTGGACCGGCGCCGCGGCGCGAATCGCGGTCTGCGTCCGTTCGACGAAGCTCGCGACGGTCGTGGCATCGGTGATCGCCGCCCGCTGCTGCGTCTCATTCACTTTCGTCTGCCACTCCCGCGCGGCCCCGTTGTACGCGCGTACTTTCGCGGCGTAGTCGTTGCACTCGAGCTGGTTGAGCGGGGCCTTCGGCGGCTCGGGCGCTGGCGGCAGGTCGGCGACGGCGGACCTCGGCACCTGTGTCAGCGGCATGAAGATCTCGCGCGTGTCGTTGGAGTTGTGGCTGATCCACGTGCCGAACACGGAGTCCCCCGGACGCAGGTCGAGCTTGGCGAGCGCGCCCGCGACCGTCTCGAGGGCCGCCTTCGGCAGCTGCGGCCAGGGGTACGACGGAGAGCGCTTGGCATCTCCGGTGTACGCGCGATCGATGAGGAACCCGTAGGTCACAGCGGGACCGGCCGCCGCGGGCAGGGTCGTCGGCTCGAGGGTCGGCGCCGGGCAGAGACTTGCGTTCGGCGTCGCGAGCGCGCCGCAGCCTCCGACGACGAGCGTCGCCGCGAGCGAAAGCACGACCCCAAGCCGTCCGCGCATGCCCCTCGCCATCTCCTGCGAAAGTAGTCGGCGAAGTTAAGAAAACGCCTGGTCGCCCGGCGAGACGACGTGCAATCAGCGCGCCAGACGGCCGGGGGACTCCCGAATCAGCCCTTGACCCCGCCGATGCGGATCCCCTCGATAAAGGAGCGCTGGAAGGCGAAAAAGACCGCGATGAGCGGCAGCGCGGCGACCGCCGCGCCGGTCATGAGCATCCCGTAGTCGGTATTGAACTCGCCCTGGAGCGTCGCGAGACCCACCTGCACCGGGTACTTGGCGGGATCGCGCAGGATGATCAGCGGGAAGATGAACGCGTTCCAGTAGCGCTGGAAGGTGAAGATCGCGAGCACCGCCAGTGCGGGCCGCGAGAGCGGCACGATGATGTGGCGGTAGACCTGCCACTCGGAGGCGCCGTCGACACGCGCGGCGTGCTCGTACTCGGTGGGCAGTGTCTGGATGAACTGCTTCATGAGGAAGACGCCGAAGACGTCGGCGAGACCCGGCAGGATCACCCCCGGGTACGTGTCGAGCAGCCCGAGCGTGCGCAGGATGAAGAACACGGGGATAAGCGTGACCTGCGCCGGCACCGTGAGCGTGCTCACGATGAGCCAGAACATGACGTTCTTTCCCGGGAATCGCCGCTTCGCGAAGGCGTAGCCGGCCATGCTGTCGAACAGCAGATGGAAGACGGTGATGACGCCGGCGATCACGACGGTGTTCCCGAGCCAGCGCACGATCGGCGTCGTCTCGAAGAGCCGCTGATAGTTGCCGACGGTCAGCTCGCGCGGCACGACCTCCGGCGGCACGCGGACCACGTACTGGGTCGGCGACAGCGATGTGAGGAAGAGCCAGTAGAGCGGGAAGAGCGAGAGCACGCCCGCGGCGACAAGCACGATGTGGATCGGGATGCGGCTCCTAGTACTCGACATCGGTCCGGAGCGAACGGAACTGCGCGACGGCGACGATCATCGCCATCACGAACAGCACGACCGCCATCGCGCTCGCGAGACCGTAGCGGCCGAATTGGAACGCGGTGCTGTAGATGAGCTGCACGATCGTGATCGTCGCGTTGTTCGGACCGCCGCCGTTCGTCATGATGTAGACGCGCTCGAAGACCTGGAACGCGAGGATCGTGTAGACGACCACCAGGTAGAGCGTCGTCGGCCGCAGGAGCGGCACGGTGATGTGCCACCACTTCGCGAGGGGGCTCGCGCCTTCCAGGTCGGCCGCCTCGTAGAGGTCGCGCGGCAGCGACCCCATCGCGGCCGAGTAGAGAACGACCCCGCCGCCTGG